>CAYRCM010000034.1:0-1613 GCA_964422715.1 uncultured Myxococcales bacterium
CTGGTCCACGCGAGAGACCTGCGGGCTGACGTCCAGGTGCGTCTTCGAGAGGACCGTCGCGGCCCGTCCGGCGGCGGCCCGTCCGGTGGCGGCTCGCCGGGGTGGCCCCGGCCCCCGGGCGGCCCGCCCGGCGGGGGCGGCCGCAGCTGCCCACTGGCCTTCAGGTGGTCGAAGAGCTGCTGCTGTGCGGGCGTCAGAATGGCGCGCAACTCATCGTCGATGCGTTCGATTTCGGCGTCGGCGGCGGCCTGCAGCTCGCGCCGCCGTTGTTCGAGGGCCGGCCGGAAGCGCTCGAAGATGGCGTGGAACTGCTGCACCTGCGCGGGGCTGAGTTTCAGCGCGCGCAACGGGGGCGGCACATCCTCGCGCCAGGGTCGCGCGGGGCGCTCGCGGCCCAACCGCAAGTGTTCGAGCGTGGCGCCGGCGACGACCCCCGCCCCGAACGTGCTGATGAGGACCAGGATGGCCCAGAGCCTTGTGCGACGCGGCCGGGCCGAGTTTTCGCGCCGTGGGAGCGCGGCGGGTGTCTGCGGGCTCATGGGGCACCTCCCCCGGTGCGCCGCGGACGCCCCCGCCCGTCGGGCTTGGGCGGGAACGGCCGCGCGGCACCGGCGTCACGGAGCAAGAGTGGGGTTCGCCGGCCCGTCGTAGAGGTCCCAGGGCGTCGGCGCGGAACCGCCGGCCCACTGGTGCAGCATGCCGTCGGGTTCCCGCGGCGCCTGAAGCGACGCCGGTTCGGACGCACCCCAGAGAAGCCAGGCACCGACCACCAGGAGGGCCAGCAGCGCCGCCAGCGGGAGTGCCCAGCGCCGGAAGCCGGCCAGCCACTCCCCCACGGTCACGCGGCGCGCCGCGGCCAGTGCGCGCAGCCCCTCGGATACGGTCGTCAGGATGAGCCGTTCCCACCGGTCGCGATGGCGCGTCGGATCGAGCGGCGAGAAGTCGATGCGTTCAGGGTCCATGGTCGTCTCCAGCGGCACCCGGCGGCTCGAGCCGCAAGCGCAGCGCCCGGCGCGCCTGGAAGAGAATCTGACGCGAGAGCACCGTCGAGATGCCGAGTGCCGCAGCGATGTCCTCGTGCCGGAAGCCGTCGAGGTCGTGGAGCAGCACGACCTCGCGTTGCCGTTCGTTGAGCGTGTCGAGCGCCTCGCAGAGCTGCACGCCGAGAGCCCGGCGTTCGCTTTCAGCGGCCGGGTCGGGCAGCCGCGAGCGCTCAAAGCGCCCGGCCTCGTCGAGCGGCTCGGCGCGGCGCACGGCCCGCGCCATGACGGCATTGCGGGCGTGGTTGCGCACGATGGTCAGAAACCAGGCGGCGAAGCGTTCGGGTTTCTCGCACGTGTCGAGGCGCGCGATGGCCTTGATGAACGCGTCCTGGGCCGCGTCCTCGGCGGCGTCGGGGGTTCCGAGCACCGCGAGCGCCACGACGTAGGCGGCGCGCTGATAGCGACGCACGAGCCGCTCCAGAGCCGCGCGCTCGCCGGAGCGGGCGGCGTGCACGAGGCGCTCATCGCTCTCGTCCGCACCCACGCTGTGGTCCACGGCTGCCACCCGTCGTCGTTCCTCGTCTGGGGGCGCGGCCCCGTGTTTCGTCCAGCCCCAAGACAGGCGAGGCC
>CAYRCM010000034.1:1713-37458 GCA_964422715.1 uncultured Myxococcales bacterium
TCCTCGTCTGGGGGCGCGGCCCCGTGTTTCGTCCAGCCCCAAGACAGGCGAGGCCGCCGAGACGTTACGCCGCCCCGCCGGCTCGCCGGGCCCGGGCCCACGATGTGCGGCGCGCGCGCCCCCTCCGCCAGGGCCGGTCCACAACGGCAGGCTATTGCAGCAGCGACTTGATGGTGGGCGGCAGGTTGGCCGCCGGCGTGGCATCCTCGAGCAACTCGTGGCAGAGGCCGCAATCCTGCGTGATGGGGTTGCCCGCGGCCGTCTGGTGTTGTTCGTCGTGGCAGCGGAAACAGCCGCGGGTGAGATCGTCGTCGGCGCCGTGGCCGAGATGGCTCGGGTAGGTGCCCCACGCAATGCGCATGTCCGGATACACATTGCGCCGGTAGAGATCGGCGAGCGTCTTGGCGGCGCCGTCGAGCGTTGCGGCGGGGGGCGCCTTGTCGGGGCCGAGCGCGGCGTAGCGCTCGGCAAGGCCGTCGCGAAACACCCGTTCGGCCTGCGCGCGCTCGGGTCTGCGTTGCGTGAGCAGTTCGACCGCGATCTTGTGCAGGTAGGGCACGCCGGGGTCGAGCAGGCCGGCCGCGAACGCGTCGTCGACGGCCGCCCGCGGCGAGGCGTCGTAGATGTGCGTGGGCCGGTTGTGGCAATCGACGCAGTCCATGGTGCGCATGGTCGCGGCCTGGCGTTTTTCGTCGGGCCGGCGGTAGACGCCTTTCAGCGCGCCGTTTTCGAGGACGGTGACGCTGCCGATGGCGCCGCGCTTGCCGTCGAGGTCTTCGTAGAGCACCTGGATGTTGGGGTTGACGTGCCAGTGGATGCCGACGTGGGCCCCGCTCTTGGCCTCGGCGCCGCCGATGCGCAGCGCCACGACGCTGGCTGTCTCGGTGTTGGCCTCGTCGTCGCCGAAGCGCCGGAACGTCTTGAGGCGCGTGCCGTGGAACTTGGCCGGCCAGTGGCACTGTTCACAGGTGTCGCGGGCGGGCCGCAACTCGGCGACCGGGGCCGGGATGGGGCGGTGGAAGTCGTCGGTCAGCACCCCCCAGACCTGGCGCAACCCATCGATCTTGCTCTTGACCGCCCACGATGCGCCGGGGCCGATGTGACAGTCGACGCAGGCGACGCGGGCGTGCGGAGAGCGGCGGTAGGCGTCCCACTCGGGCTGCATGACCGAGTGGCAGAGCGTGCCGCAGAACTCGGGGGAGTCCATCCAGGCGATGGCCCGCGTGGCGGCGAGGGCCACGAGCGCCACGTTGACGACCGAGGCGACCACGAAGAAGGCCAGCCGCCGGCGCACGACGGGGCGCGCCAGCACGGCCGCGAACGCGGCGCGCAACGATTCTTCCTCGGCCTGGGCCGCCTTCGTGCGCCGGCGCGCGAGCACGAGGCCGAGCGGGATGAGCAGCAGCCCGCCGAGGAACACGGCCGGCGCCGCGAAGAAGAGCGCCGCCGTCGCGTAGACGTTGAAGCCGCCGCCGAGGGCGTACACGACGAACGAGCCGCCAATCAGCAGCCCGCCAATCGTCGTGAGGATCGTGCCCGTCAGCGACAGCCAGTGGGTCCAGAGTCGGGGCAGCCAGTCGGACAGCCGTTTCATGGGGCGGACTCCGCCGCAGACGGGAACCCGCGGCCCGTTCGGGCGCGCGTCGAGGGCCTCTGCGCTTCAGCAACGTTTCGCGACGACGGGGGGCGAGACCGCCCCCGCCGTGGGGCGCAGTATAGCCCGGAATCCCCCGCGGTGGCGTTGCCCGGATCGAGCAAGAGCCCGTTCGGTCGAGCGATCCGGGGCGGACGGCAGGGCCGGCCGCCGCAGGATGGCAGTTTTCGGCGATTCGGTCAGACCATGCGCAGCGGCAGGTCTTTTTCGATTTGGTCGAGGCCGAATTGGCGTTCGAGCCGCTCGTAGTAGTCGATGATCTGACGGACGTAGTGGCGCTTTTCGGCGTAGGAGCCCGGGTAGAACGAGCGTTTGAAGCCGTACACGATGAGCCCGCGCAATTGGTTGCGCGTGACGTCGAAGTGGCGGATGGCGAGTTCGAGTTCCTGGGTGACCGACGTGCTCGAAATGGTGCGGTTGTCGGTGCACAGCGTCGTGGACAGGCGCCGGTCGAGCATGTGCGCGAACGTGTGGCGCGCCGGGTCGGCGTGCAGATGCGGGTTCGTCTGCAGGTTGCTCGTGAGGCACACCTCGACGGTGATGCGTCGGTCGGCCACGTACTGGCTCAGCGCATCGACGTACCGGCGCCGGTCCTGGATGGACGGATCCTGGATGGCCTCGGGGCTGAGCAGCGAGTAGCCGTGCCCGATGCGATCGGCGTGGAGATCGGTGATGGCCTGGAAGATGCTCTCGGGGCCGTAGGCTTCGCCCGCGTGGACGGTTTTCTTGAGGAAGTGCTTGTGCACGTAGTCGTAGGCGGCCTTGTGGTCGACGGCCGGATAGCCGGCCTCGGCGCCGGCCAGATCGAACCCCGTGATCGGCAGCCCCTTCGCGTCGCGGATGTGCACCGTGGCGCGGGCAAGTTCGAGGCTCGCGAGCGCAAAAATCTGGCGGGACGGCGTGTGTTCGTGCACGTCGGAGAGCATGCGGAAGTAGTCGGACGAACCCCGTTCCCACTGGCGCAACGCGCAGACGATGATGCCGTAGTCGAAGGGCGGCTCGGCGCCGTTCTGGATGGCCTCGCGCTGGTTCCATTCGTTCTTGGCGCGTTCGAGGCCGCGGTCGACCGATTCGAGCACCTCGGCCGTGTCCATGCGCCGATTGACGTGCAACTGCGGCGCAAACCGCACCTCGAAGTAGCGCACGCCCTCGGCGAAGTTGTCGACGGCGAACTCGTAGGCCAACCGTTCGAGGCTGTCGGGGTCCTGCATGACCGCGGTGATGTAGCCAAAGCCCGAGAGGTACTCGACGAGGTTCTCGTAGCGTTCCTTGAAGACGAGTTCGTGCAGGCCTTCCACCGTGTAGGCCGGCAGCGTCACGCGCTGCGCCTTCGCGAGGTCGATGAGGCTGGCGAGCCGGATGGACCCGTCGAGATGCACGTGGAGGTCGGTCTTCGGTAGGGCTTGCAGGATATCGCGGCCGATCACGGGACACCTCCTCTGCGGGGGCTGGGCGCGGCGTGCGGGCCGCGCGGTTTGGCGAGGCACCCTACCAGAGGCGCGCCGAGCAACACAACTCGGCGCCGCTACGGCGCCGCCGGCGGGGGCGGAAACGGCCGCATGGGCACCATAAAAACCTTGCCGTTGAGTTCGTTTTGCCCGACGTACACCTCGCAGCCATAGACCTGCTTGACGTGGGCGTAGGTGACGACACCGTCGGCCGGCCCGTCGGCGTGGACGCGGCCGGCGGCGAGCAGGATGACGCGGTCGCAGTAGAGCGTCGCGAGGTTGAGATCGTGGAGCACGGTCAACAGCGTGCGCCGGCCCTCGGCGTGCCAGGCGCGCAGTCGCTCGAAGACGTCGACCTGGTGGCGAATGTCCATGGCGCTCGTCGGCTCGTCGAGCAGCAGCAACTCCGGCTGCTGGGCGAGCGCCCGCGCGACGACCACCCGTTGCCGCTCGCCGGCCGACAGTTCGGTGAAGCGGCGCGCCGCTAGCGGCAGCAGATCGAGGGCGCTCAGCGCCGCCTCGGCCGCGGCGAGGTCGCTCGTGCGCTCGAAGCCGAGAAGCCCGCCCGTGCGGTGCGGCGCGCGACCCATGAGCACGATGTCGGCCACGGTGAACGGGAACGGCACGTCGCCGCCCTGCACGACCGTGGCCAGCCGGCGCGCCCGCTCGGCGGCCGGGATGGTCGCGGCCGGCCGGCCGAACAGCCGCACGGCCCCCGCCGTGGGGGTCAGCAGGCCGCGCGCGAGTTTGAGCAGCGTCGTCTTGCCGCAGCCGTTCGGCCCGATGAGCCCGACGACTTCGCCGGCCTGGAGCGTCAGCGAGACCCCGCGCAGCGTCGCCGTGGCGCCGTAGGCGTGCTCGACCGCGGCGAATTCGAGGACCGGGGTCATGGGAGCCCTCCGTCGCCGCCGGTCGGCGGGCGGTGGCGCCACACGAGCACCCACACGAAGGCCGGGGCGCCGAGAAACGCCGTGATGGCGCCGACGGGCGCCTCGCTCGTGAGGACCGGAAAGAGGAGCCGCGCGACGAGGTCGGCCGCCGGCAGAAACGCGGCGCCGACGAGGGCCGCGGCCGGCAGGACGAGACGGTGGCCGGGCCCGGCGATGAGCCGCACGGCATGCGGCACGATGAGCCCGACGAAGCCGATCAGCCCCGTCACGGCCACGACGGCCCCGACCATGAGGCTCGTCGCGAGAAACAGGCGCCGGCGCACGCGGGCGACGGCAACGCCGAGATCTTGGGCGCCCTCGTCGCCGAGGCAGAGCAGATCGAGGTCGCGCGCGTGATAGAGCAGCACGCCGAGGCCGAGCGCCACGGGCAGGGCCACAAGCGCGAGTTCGGGGCCGCCGTAGCGTTCGAGCGCAAGCGTGCCGGCGAGCCAGAAGAGCATTTCCTGGGCGCGGTGCGGCGTCACGGCGGTCTTGACGAACAGGATGACCGCGGCCGCGAAGGCGTTGAAGACCACCCCGACGAGCAGCGCGCGGTAGGCCGAGAGCGCCCCGGCCGTGCGCGAGAGCGCGTGCACCAGCACGAGGGCGCCGAACGCGCCGGCGAAACTGGCGAGATGGACGCCCGAAACGCCAAGCCAGGTGGCGGTCGAGAGGCCCAACGCGATGGCGAAGCTGCCGCCCATGGCGGCCCCGCCGCTCACCCCGAGGATGAACGGGTCGGCGAGCGGATTGCGCAGCAGGGCCTGGAACGTGGCGCCCGTGGCCCCGAGGGCCGCGCCGACGAGCGCCGCGAGCGCCACCCGCGGCAGGCGGTGGCCAAACAGGATGTCGCGGTCGGGATTGATGGCGAGACGCCCGTCGAACGCCCGGCCGAGGTCGAGCGGGCCCGAGCCGAAGAGCAGGCAGAGCAGCCACACGAAGCCGGCGAGCAGCGCAAGGACGAGCAATGTCGCAAGCACGCGCCGACGCGTCATGACCGGCAACGAGGACGGGCTCATCGGCGGGCCTCCGGCACGCCGGCGGCGGCCGAATCCGCGCTGCCGGCCGCGGCAAGCCCCGGGTGCAGGCGTTCGGCCAGCAACCGCAGGGCGGCGCCGAGCCGCGGCCCCGGCCGCAGCAGCAGGTCGGCCGGCAACGCGTACACGCGGCCCGTGGCCACGGCCGGGATGCTTTGCCAGGCGGCGTCGACGGCCCGGGGGGCCCACGCGGCTTCGGTGCCCATCGAGAGATCGAGCAGCACGTCGGGGGCGGCGCGCACGACCTGTTCGATGGACCAGGCCGGGTAGTCGACCGGGCCGGGGAGGACGGCGTTTTCGGCGCCGGCGCGGTCGAGCAGTTCGGCGACGAAGCCGCGGGCCACGACGATGAGCGGCTGGTGGCCGACGAGCACGAGCACGCGCGGCCGCGGCCGGCCGCGGACCTGGGCGGCCACGGCGGCGAGTTCGGCCTGGAGGCGGCGCACGAGCGCCTCGGCGGCTGCCGGCCGGCCGATGAGGGCGCCGAGTTCGCGGGCGGTGCGGTGGACGTCGGCGACGGTGGCGACGTCGCTCCAGTAGACCGCGCGGCCCGTGGCGGAGAGCCGCCGCGCAAAGGCCGCCGGGCCCCCGTTGCGGACGACGACGACGAGGTCGGGGGCGAGCCGCAGCACGCTCTCGAAGTCGGGGTCGATGATGCCGCCCACCTTCGGCAGGGCGCGGGCCGCGGGCGGCTCGTCGCAGTACCGCGTGACGCCGACGACGCGGGGGCCGGCGCCGAGCGCGAACAGCAGTTCGGTAAGATTCGGGGCGAGCGACACGATGCGCGCGGGCGGGCCCGCCAGGCGCAACTCGGCGATGTTCGACGGCGTCGCGGGGGCTCCGGGGGGCGCGGCGCGGCAGGCGAGGAAGAGGGCGCCGAGCCCGAGGCCCACAAGCGCCGCGCGCGAACGGGGCCAGGCGCTGCCGGGGGCGTTGCCGGCCATGCGGCGCGCCGGCGTCACGGGTTGGCGATGCGGCCGATGACCTCGGCCGCCGAAAGATCGATGACCGAAATCGTGTTGGAGCCGAAGTTGCTGACGTACGCCGTGCTGCCGCGCGAGCCCACGTGGACGGCCATGTCCCAAGGATTGTCGCCGGGTTCGAGGGCCAGCCAGGGCGACTCGACGCGCTCGGCGCCGGGGTTGATGCGCGTCAGGTTGTTTTCGCCCGACTGCACGACGTAGAGGTTGCCGCGGTGCCACTTGAGCCGGTTCGGCATGCCGCCGGTGGTCCAGGCCTCGGCGTCGATGAGCGGGATGTCGGTGAAGTAGTCGATGGTGGCGACGGCCTGCGAAATGGTCATCAGGACGAAGACGTCGGGATGCTGCGCGTCGTCACGCCAGACGATGTCGATGGGGCCTTCGAGCTCGCCGGCGATGCCGTCGACGCTGAGCGGGGGCTGGATGAACCGGTCGTTCGCGGGATCGAGCCGCCACACCTCGTCGCGCGAGAAAACGGCCACGTAGAGGAGCCCGTCGGCCCCCATGGAGACGCTGAGCGTCTCGTTGAGATCGTGGTCGAACAGCGAGATGGGCCGTTCGGTGCCGCGCAGCAGCGCGCGGTCCTGCAGGTCGACCTTGAACAGGTCGGCGCGGGTGCCGCTCGCGATGTAGGCGTAGCGCCCGTCGGGAGTGACGGCGATGTCGCCCGGGGCGCCCAGGCGCGTGTCGCGGCCCGCGTCGCTCGGGATCGGGATGGGAATCGAGAAGGCCACGTCGGCGCGGCCGGCGACTCCCGAGATGGGGATGAAGTCGAGGGCCCCGTCGGTCGTGACCGTGTTCTCGTTCTGCGACGCATCCCAGGCGGTACGGCCCGTGCACGTGACGAGTACGTAGGGCCCGGCCTCGGCGGCGAACTGCGGATTGGGCTGAGACGTGGGGATTTCGGCCACCTGCGTACGCGAAAGCGTGTTGATGACGGTGACGAAGCCCGGCCCGAACGTGAAGTCGTCCTGGAAGTTGGTGTTCGTGACGAAGACGTGGCCACCGGCCGCGACGAGGCCCTCGGGGCGGGCGAGGCGCGCCGTCGTGTGGTACGGCGCGGGCGGAGGCTCGACGTCGCCCGTGCCGTCGGGGACCGCGGTGCCGTCGGGCAACCCCGCGCCGTCGGAGCCCGTCTGGTCGCCGGGCGCGCCGCCATCCGGGTCGCTGCCGTCACCCGGCTCGGCCGTGTCGCCGCCCGCCCCTTGGTCGGGCAAGGGCGCGGGGTTGCTCTCGCAGGCGGCCAGCCCGAACGCCAGGACGAGCACCAGGCCCCGCAGGATGGCGGGGCACGCGGGAAAACGCAGGGAGGGCACGTACATGCCGAGGCTCCTGTTGCAACGCCGGGTTGCGCGAGCCTGGGGCGAGTCAGCCGCGGACCATCCGCGGCCGCCCGAAGGCGCGCTCGGGCGACGGTGGCCGGTAGATTACCACGCCGCGGCGGCACTCGCGAAGACGGACAGACCAGGCAACGGAAACTGGTACTGATCGACCGCATCGCGGACGTCGGTGAGGTTGCGCCCATCGAGGGCGAACGTGAGCCAGTCGAGCGCCTGGGCCCGGATGCCGGCATCGAGCCGGGTGCGGGCCGGCTCGCCGCGCCGTGCGAGCCGGTTGTAGACGAACGGCCCCTCGTGGCTGCCCTGCACGTAGAAGGCGAAACGGCCGGGTCGCAGCGTGAGGCGCCCCACCCAGCGCAGGCTCGGCCGGCCGGGCAGCGGCAGGCCGCTGCCGACGAAGCGCGCGTGCAGGTACGAAACGCTGAGCGCCGTTTCGAGCCACGGCACGGGGCTGAAGCGCTGCTCGGCCTCGAGGCCCCAGAGGGTCGCGGAGTGCGAACCGTCGGCCACGAGCTGCGTCGCCGTGCGCGGCAGAAACAGGATGAGGTGCGCCACGCGCTCGTAGAAGGCGCCGACGTCGAAGGTGACGGGCCCGCGGCGCCACTGCACGCCGCCGTCGACGCCCCAGGCCGTCTCGGGGCCGAGCTCGGGGTTGCCCTTCACGGCGCCGAGGTCGACGTACAGCTCGTCGAAACTCGGCATCCGGTAGGCGCGGCCCCCCGCGAGCCGCAGCGTGAGCCCGGGCGTCGGCTCGCAGGCGACGCCGAGCCTAGGGACGGCCGTGAGCCCGAAGTCGGCGGCCCAATCGAGCCGCACGGCCGGACTCAGGGTGAGCCGGCCCGCGGCAAGGCGCAGGTCGTCGGCCACGAGCAGCCCGGCCGTGGCCCGCGTGGGGGCGATGTTCTGCGTGAGCGGGCCGCCGGGCATGGCCGCGTGCGCTTCGGCGTGCGCCGTCTCGTAGGCGGCTTCGAGCCGCGCCCGCAGCGGCCGCTGCACGCCGTGCGATAGCCGCAGTTCGGCGGCGCCTTCCCCGCGCAGCGTGCGGATGCGGCTCTCGCCGCTCTGGAGCAGCAGGGCCGGCGTCTCGTCGCGGAAGTGGAAGCGCGTGAGCCGCAGCGCCGCCTCGGCCCGCACCCCGAGGCCGCGCATGCCGAGGTCGCGACCCTCGTAGCGCAGCCCCCAGAGCCCCTGGAGATCGCGCTGGCGGGCGTGCTCGCTCGGGAACTGCTCGACGCCGGGCAGGCCGCGTTCGGCCACGGCGAGCTGCGTCAGCGCCGCCAGCCGGTGGCGCGGCGAGAGATCGAACGTGAGCCGCCCGAGCGCGAACTCGGAACGCGCGTGGTTGTTTCGGCGAACGCGGCGGGCGACGCCCGGCAGACCGAAATTGACGTCTTCGAACTCGAAGTCGCCCTGCGACAGGCGAAACCCGGCCACCCCGAGGAGGCCGAGCGGGCCGCTGCGGCCGGCCGCGGTCAGGTCGCCCTGCAACGTGCCAAAGGAACCGAAGGTGAGCCGTGCGGCGCCAAACGGGTCCCGCCCCGGGCTGCGCGGCACGAGGTTGACGGCGCCGCCGAGCGCATCGCTGCCAAACCGGGCCGAAAACGGGCCGCGGAAGACGTCGACGCGCTCGAGCAGCGCCGGGTGCACGAGGGCCAGGTCGACGCCGCCGCCCGCCGCCGGGTTGAGCCGAAAACCGTCGAACAGCACGAGGGTTTGTTGGGCGTCGGTGCCGCGCAGCAGCACGTTTTCGCGCTGACCGGGGCCGCCTTGGCTTCGCACGTCGAGGCCCGGCACCGGCTCCAGCACGTCGCCGAGCGAACGCGGCGCCGCGGCGTGGTCGACGGGCGCGCTCGACGTGGCCGCGGTGCGGTCGTCGGGGCCCGGCCGCGCGCCCTCGACCTCGACGGGCGGCAGTGCGAGCGGCTCCGGCGCGGCCCGCCCGGCCGCCGGTGCGAGCCATACGGCCGCCGCGGCAACGAGGGCGAGCCTGGCCAGGGCGAACGACACGGTGCGATTCCCGTTTCCGGCCCGCCGCGGTGAGCGAGCTGGGGCAATGCGTGTCAGGCGTGGACGAAGGGTGCGGGCACGCGCGGGCCATTTTTCAGGAAGTTCTGCGTGCCGATGCGCATGTCCTCGGTTTCGAGGCAGCGGCCGAAGCACTGGGCTTCGTGTTCGAGCCCGGCGGCCAGGCTGAGGCGCAGGCCGCCGAGCGTGGCGTTGCATACGAGGGCGTCGATGGCGCGACTGAGCGGTCCGATGTCGACCGCCGGCAAGTCGGTTGGCACGGCCTGGGGCCCGGCGGGAATGGGCGGCAGGGCGACGTCGCCATGGGCCGCGGCGCGCGCGAGTTCGAGGGCCCGCTCGACGAGCTCGGGCCCCGGCACTTCGGCGCGGATGAGCCCCATCTGGAGCGCCTCGGCGGACGACATGGGGTTGGCGTGACGCAGGTACGGCCACGCCTTCTCGATGCCGACCCAGCGCGGCAACCGCTGCGTGCCGCCGTAGCCGGGGATGATGCCCAGTTTGGGCTCGGGCTGGCCGACGAACACCCGCTGGCCGGCGCGCGCAAGCCGCGCCGAACAGGCCATGGCGAGTTCGTTGCCGCCGCCGAACGCGAGCCCGTTCATGGCGCAGACGACCGGTTTGCCCAGTTGCTCGATGCGGTTCAGCACGGCCTGGCCGCGGCGGGCGAACGCGACCGCCGCCGCGGGGCCGGAGAGCGCCGCGAGCTCGGTGATATCGGCCCCGGACACGAAGGCGCGGGTGCCGAACCCGGTGAGCACGACGGCCCGGATGGCCGGGTCGGCGCCGAGCGCGGCGAAGGTGGCGTCGAGTTGCGCCATGACTTCGGCGCTGAGCGCGTTCAACACGCGCGGCCGCCGGATGGTGACGAGCGCCACGTCGCCGTGGTCGTGCCGCAGCACGACGGGCACCGCGAACGGCTCGCCGCGCGCCGCCTGGGCCCGCAGCACGGCGGGCACGTCGAACCCGGGGTGGGCCGCCGCGTAGGCCTCGACGAGCGCGAGACTCGCCCCGAGCCCGAGCGCATTCATGCAGCGGAACGGACCGGGTGCTTCGAAACGCAGTTCGAGCCCCAGATCGAGGTCGGCGAGGCTCGCGCCGCCGGCCTCGAGCGTGGCCGCCGCGAGCCCGAAGTAGGCACCAAGCACCTGCGTGCGCAGCGCTGCGGCGTCGGCCGCGGGCAGGGCCGGCGCGGCGGCGGCGGGTTTGGGCGCCACGGGGAGCCCGGTGGCGGCCGCCGCACGAAGCGCCGCGGGCACGGCGAAGGGCGCCCCGCGCCGGGCCTGGAGCGTGGTCAGCAACGCCTGGAGATCGGCGGCGCCGCAGCCGCAGTTTCCAAGGGGCCCGCGCGCCATGCCGAGCACGGCGCCCGCCGCCGCGTCGAGAGCCCCGAGCGCGTCGGGACCGGCGCCGCAGCCTTCGAACACGGCCTGGAGGACGCCCGCGACCACGGGGCGCACGGCGTGGCCCGGGCGCGGCGCCGTGATGAGCGGACACTTGCCGAGCTCCTGGAGCAGGGCCGCGGCAAACGCCGTGACGTCGGCCGCCGTCGCGGTCCCGGGCACGATTTCGACGAGCGGCTGCCGTTCGAGGGGCGCATGGAAGTCGACGACCAGCGCCCGCGCGGCGTTCGGCAGTGTCCCGAGAACGTCGGCGGGCGTCGCGCTGCCGTCGGCGTAGAAGACGAGCGCCCGGTCGGTGAGCCGGGCCGTGGCGGCAGCGAATGCCGCGGCCCGGACGGCCGGCGCTTCGTCGCCGGCCGCATCGACGAGCAGGTCGACGTCGGCAAGGGGGCTGCCGCCCGTGGTGAACGTGATGGCCTGGAGCAGCGCTTGGGCCGCCGGGGCCTTCAGCTGCCCCGCGGCCACCGCGGCCGAAACGGCGGCGTGCAGGCGTTCGGAGCCGGCCGCGAGCCGGTCCTTGTTTTCGTCGACGACGAGCACGCTCACGCCGAACGGCTGGAGCCCGGAAGCCAGAAAACGGGCGAGATCGAGGCCAGGGGCACCGGCACCGCGCACGGCGACGCGGGCAACGGTCCGCTGTTGCAGAGTGAGCGCCACGGCAACCTCCTGCGGATGGGGTCAGGGTCAGGGTTCGAAGGGCCCGTCGGGGACTCCGCCGAGCAGATCGGCGTAGCTCTCGGCCACGATGTCGACCGACCGTACGCCGAAGGCTTCTTGAAGCAGCTCGATGGCTTCTCGCGCCTCAGCGATGCGCGCGGGGCTGGCGCCGAGCGGCACGGGGGCCTCGAATTCGATGAAGTCGCCGAGCCCTTCGACATCGTCGAGGTGGATGCGCACTTCTTCGAGCCGATAGAGGGTGCGGTGCTTGCAGACCCGCACGCTGACACCCAGCGCCGACGACAGGGCGCGCGAGACGGCCGGGGCGTCGACCAGCGTGGCCACGACGTACTCGCTCTCGCGCATGCCCGGCGCGTTCGGCCGCTCGTAATAGATGAGCTCGGCGCGGCCCTTGCCTTCGAGTCGGAGTTTGAGCCGCCCGCCGGAAGGCACCAGGAAATACGCGTCTTCCTGGCGGTCGGTCCACATGGGCTTGGCCCCGATGCGGCTCAGGATGTCGAGGTAGTCGACATCGGCCCGCCGGCGGGCCTTGAGCTCCACGTTGTACATGCACGGCACTCCCGCGGAAGCGGCCGGGGGGCTGCGCCCGCGCGAGCCGAGCGCGCGGCGTGTCCGACCGACCGGCCGCAATCCGGCCCCCATGCTGCGACAAGCGACGGCAAAAGGCAACCGCGGCCGCGGCCGCGTGCCTTGCCCGCCCGGGCCGGCAGATGCTAGCGTGGCGCCGTTCGCCGCGCGCCCGCGCGGTGCGAAGGGGACCACTCAGCGCGAGGTCGACATGCGGGTACTCCTCGTCAATCCGTACCAGCAGGCCGCGGCCTTCGTCTCCCCCAATCTCGGCCTCGGCTACCTCGCGGGGGCGCTGCTGCGGGCGGGCCACGACGTGAAGTTGCACGACTGCCTGTTGCACCGCACGGGTCCGGCCGAATTCGACGCGCTGCTCGCCCGGGAGCCGGCCGATCTCGTCGGGTTCCAGTTTTTCACGCACAACTACACGAACGTCGCCGACATGCTGGCGCGGGTGCGCCGCCGGCTGCCCGCGGCCAAAACCGTCTGCGGCGGCCCCCATCCGACGTCGGCGGCCCGCCAGACGCTCGAAGACCTGCCCGATCTCGACTTCGTCGTGCGCGGCGAAGGCGAGCGGGCGCTCGCCGAACTCGTTGCGGCCCTCGGTGGGGGGGCCGAACCGGCGACGCTGGCGGCCATCCCCAACCTTGTGTGGCGCGGCCCCGACGGTGCCGTCCGGGAGAACCCCCGCGCGTTCGAGGCCGACCTCGACGCGCTCGCGCCCGTGGCCTGGCCGCTGATTCGCCCCGACCGCTACCCGACCATGCCGCACGGCGTGCTCAACAAGGCGTTCCCGATCGCGCCCATCATGGCCACGCGCGGCTGTCCGCACGGCTGCACGTTCTGTTCGGCGCGCGATCAGATGGGGGCCCGCGTACGCACGCGCAGCCCGGCCCACATCGTCGCCGAAATCGCGGGCCTCGTCGGCCGGTACGGGGTCCGCGAAATCCACTTCGAGGACGACAACCTCACGTTTCACCGCGATTTCGCGCTGGAGGTCTGCGACCGCCTCATCTCGGCTCGGCTCGGGCTGGCCTGGGCCTGCCCGAACGGGGTGCGCCTCGACCGGCTCGACGAAACGCTGCTGCGGCGCATGGAAGCGGCCGGCTGCTACTCCTTCGCCGCGGGCATCGAGTCAGGCTCGGCGCGGGTGCTCCAGGCCATGCACAAGGGCACCACCCCCGATCAGATTCTCGAACAATTGCGACTCGTTCGACGCACCACGCGCATCAAGGTGACGGGCTTCTTCCTCGTGGGCTACCCGGGCGAGACGCTCGCCGACCTCCAGCAAACCGAACGCCTCATCCTGAAAGCCCCGCTCGACCGCATCAGCGTGTCGCCGTTCGTGCCGCTGCCGAACACCCGGGTCACGGCCGAACTCATCCGCGCGGGCCGCCTGCCCCCTCGGCCCGACTGGCGCCGCGCCGTCTCGTACGAGGACGACGGTGCGCGGGCGTTCGGCGCCGTGCCCATCGAGACGCTGCTGCGGCGGGCGCGGCTCGTATCGCTGCGCTTCTACGCCCGACCGCGGGTCGCCTGGTCGGTGTTGCAGCGCGTGCACTCGTTCAGCCAACTGCGCGTCATGGCGCGCTACCTGGCCTACCTCGTCGGCTTGCCCACGCCGCGCTACTGGTAGCGCCGGGCGCCCGGCCGAGGGTTGGTTGAATTCGCCGGGCCGCTGGGTATTCTTGCCGCGCTCGCGCGGGGTGACCCTTCATACGAGGCGGCCGCGGCCGCGCGCGCTCGACCCGGACCGATGTGAGGATCGTCATGAGGCGTATGGATCTGCGGTGGTGCGCTCTTGGGCTGTTTCTCTTCGGCGTCGGCTGCGACCAGTTCGAGGGCGGCGGCCCCGGGGTCGGCGCGGCCTGCGGCCCCGACGGCAGTTGCGCCCCGGGGCTCACCTGCGTCAACGACGTGTGCGCGCTGCCCGGCGGCGACGCCCCCCTTCCGACCGATGCCGGCGACGCGGTCGCGCAGCCCGACAACGGACGGCCCGGCCCCGACACCGGCGGCCCCTGCGTGCCGAACTGCGCCGGCCTCGAATGCGGCCCGAACGGCTGCGGCGGGCTCTGCGGCAGCTGCCCGAACGGCGAAACGTGCCAGGCCGGCAGTTGCCAGCCCGGCCGCTGCGTTGCCGACTGTACGAACAAGGAATGCGGCTCGAACGGCTGTGGCGGGCTCTGCGGCAGCTGCCCCGCCGACGAACACTGCAACGCCGCCTTCCAGTGCGAGGCCGGGACCTGCACCCCCGATTGCACGAACCGCGAGTGTGGCGACAACGGTTGCGGCGGCACGTGCGGCACGTGTGCGGCAGACGAGCGCTGCAACGCGGGCGGACAGTGCCAGCCGGGCGGGTGCGAGCCGAACTGCGCCGGGCGCGCGTGCGGTTCCGACGGCTGCAGCGGGGCCTGCGGCACGTGCGGCAGCGGCGAGCGATGCGTCGACGGCCAGTGCGTAGCCGGTACCTGCGGCGAAACCCCGCTCACGCCGAGCGGCAGCCTGCAGACCGACGTCACGGGCGTGCAGTTCGATGGCGCCGCCGTCACGGTCACCCACAAGCAAGACGTCGACGCCTGGGAAGACGGCTGTTTCGTCTCGTTCTCGGTCGACCTCACGCGCGGCACGGGCTGCACGTTGCATCTCGAAGCCGAGGGCAGCGCCACGGGCAACGGCGGGCTGGCCGTCACCTACGCCACGTTCTCGGCCGACTCGCAGTGCCCCGGCTTCACCGACGACGACGAGGGCCAGTACCTTGGCCAAGGGGGCCTCACCCAGGCCGAAATCGTGCCCGGCATCCCGCGCGTTCCGGACGAAAACGCCGCGTATTCGTGCTTCAACACCACGTTCCAGGTGCACCTCGCCGGCGTGCTGCACGAGGACTACGGCGGCCGCACGCTCGAAATCGCGCCGTCCACCCTCACCATCGCGGGCGACTTCGTCTCGAACGGCTCCACGACGGCCCGCTGCCCCTGCGAGGCGCAGTGCGCCGGCAAGGACTGCGGCGACGACGGCTGCGGCGGGGTCTGCGGCACGTGCAGCGGCGTCGCCGAATGCATCGACGGCCGTTGCGTCGAGCCGTGCGCGCCGAACTGCGCAGGCAAGCAGTGCGGCGACGACGGTTGCGACGGCGACTGCGGCACCTGCACGCCACCCGACGTCTGCAACGCCGCCGGCCAGTGCGTGCCCGATTGCACGCCCGCCTGTGCCGGCAAGGAATGCGGCCCCGACGGGTGCGGCGGCACCTGCGGCACCTGCACCGCACCGGAGACGTGCCAGGCCGGCCAGTGCGTCGGGCCGCAGACCTGCGACCAGAACGGCTTCACCGCGGCGGGAGGCCAGTTCTGCGAATACGCCGAGGACACGCAGAACTCGGTCTACTTCTACCGCACCTACACGGGCACGAGCGGCACGTTCAGCTCGCTCGGCGTCGAACTCTGGGTGAGCCTCAGCGGGCCCGACGGACCCGGCACGTACACCATCGACGACAGCAACTACAACGCGTGCAGCCTCTGCGTCATCACCATGAACGGCTGCACGCAGACCACCGAAGGCGTCCGCTGCGCGAAGGCGTTTCTCGCCCAGTCCGGCGGGCTGCGCATCGACGCGCTCGACGGCGTCGGCGGCTCGTTCCAGGGCAAACTCACCAACGTCGAGCTCATCGAAGTCACCATCGACAGTTCCACCTGGACGTCCACGCCGGTCCCGAACGGCCAGGATTGGTGCATCTCGTCCTTCGACATCGACGCCGACATCACCCAGGCCCAGTAGCCGAAGGCGAAGTCCCGCGCGCGCGGGGCGCCTTGACAGCTCCGCGGGCCCCCCCGCAGAATCCCCGCCCGGCCAACCGGTGGCCGACGCGCCGCCCCAGGCGGGGCCGCGGGCCGGGCCATGGGCCGCCGTTCAGGGAGATTCCGATGCTTCCACGCGCAGCCGGGGTGCTGCTCCACGTCACGTCGTTGCCGGCCCCGTTCGGCATCGGCGATCTCGGGCCTACGGCCTACCGCTTCGTCGACGCACTCGCGGCCGCCGGCCAGCGCTACTGGCAGATGCTGCCGCTCGTGCCGACCGAGGTGGGGCGCTTCAACTCGCCGTACCTCGGCACTTCGGCGTTTGCGGCCAACCCGCTGCTCGTGAGCCCCGAGGCGCTCGTCGCCGACGGCTGGCTCACGGCCGACGAGCTGCGCGAAGTCCCCGACTTCCCAAGCGAGCGCGTCGATTTTCCGGCCGTGACGGCCTTCAAGGAAGGGCTGCTCGCCAAGGCCTACGCGCGCTTCCGGAGCGCGCCGCATGCCGATTTCGCCCGGTTTGCCGCCGAAAACGCCGACTGGCTCGACGACTACGCGCTGTTCGTGGCGCTGCGCGCGCATTTTGCGATGCGCAGTTGGGTCGACTGGCCCCGCGAATTGCGCGACCGCGACCCCGCGGCCCTGCGCGCGGCGGCCGAAAGGCTCGACGACGCCGTCGGGCTGGCACGCTTTGGGCAGTTCGTCTTCGCCCGCCAGTGGACGGCGCTCCGCGCGCACTGCGAGGCGCGTGGCGTGCAGCTCATCGGCGACATGCCCATCTACGTCGACCACGACAGCGTCGACGTGTGGGCGCACCCCGAGTACTTCAAACTCGACGCCGAACGGCGCCCCACGGTCGTGTCGGGGGTGCCGCCCGACTACTTCAGCCGCACGGGCCAACTCTGGGGCAACCCGGTCTATCGCTGGGATGCGCTCGCGGCCCACGGGTACGACTTCTGGTTCCGCCGCATCGCGCGCAACCTGGCG
Organism: uncultured Myxococcales bacterium; assembly: GCA_964422715.1. GTDB lineage: Bacteria > Myxococcota_A > UBA9042 > PWKZ01 > CAYRCM01 > CAYRCM01. Next base: position 18,547 of record CAYRCM010000034.1, read on the forward strand.
CTCTGCGACATCGTGCGCATCGACCACTTCCGCGGCTTCGTGGCGTATTGGGAGGTGCCGGCGGGCGAAAAGACGGCCATCAACGGCTACTGGGTCGAAGCGCCGGCGGTGCCGTTTTTCGAGGCGCTCACCGCGCGCTTCCCGAACCTGCCCATCATTGCCGAGGATCTGGGCGAGATCACGCCCGACGTCATCGCCGTCATGCGCCGTTTCGGCCTGCCGGGCATGAAGGTGCTGCTGTTCGGCTTCGCCGGCGACCCGCGTCAGAACCCGCACCCGCCGCACAACCACGAACGCCACTGCATCGTCTACACCGGCACGCACGACAACTGCCCGGCGCGCGGCTGGCTCGAACACGAGGCGTCGCCCGAGGAACGCGAACGCCTGGCCGTCTACCTCGGGCACGCGCCGACGCCCGATGCGTTCGCGGCCGACCTCGTCCGGCTTGCCCACACGTCCCCCGCGGCGCTGGCCATCGTGCCGTTGCAGGATCTCCTCGGGCTCGGCCGCGAGGCGCGCATGAACACGCCCGCGGTGGCGGCCGGCAACTGGCAGTGGCGCGCGCGGCCCGCCGAGGTCGAGCGGGCGCTCGGCCCGACCCTCGCGCGGCTCACAAAGGCCTGTGCCCGCGCCTGAGGGCACCGCATTTTTTCTTTGCATCCTTTGGCCGGGTCGCGGGCTCTATGGGTTCGGTGCGGGGCGCAGGCAGCGCCGCACCGCGTGAACGGACAACCAATCTCCGCGGGAGGGTGAACCATGGCGACCGTACAACTGACGCAGGCGAACTTCGAACCGACGCTTCAGACCAAAGACATCATGCTCATCGACTTCTGGGCCGAGTGGTGCGGGCCGTGCCGGCGCTTCGGGCCCATTTTCGAAGCGGTCTCCGAAAAGCACCCCGACATCACGTTCGCGAAGTGCGACACCGAAGCCGAATCGCAGCTCGCCGGCGCGTTTGGCATCCAGTCCATCCCGACGCTGGCCGTCTTCCGCGACAAGGTGCTCGTCTTCATGCAGCCGGGCCTGCTGCCCGAGAGCAGCCTCGAACAGCTCATCGAGAAGGTGAAAGAGCTCGACATGGACGCCGTGCGCGAGCAGATCCGCCAGCACGAAGAAGCGCACGCCCACGGCGGCTGCGAAGGCTGCGGCCACGACCACGGTCACAGCCATTGAGCGGGTCGCCGAGACCGCTTGGCCCCCATCCGCTCGTCCTCGCAGTTCACGCCCCAATCCCCCGCCTGCTCCGGTTTCGCGAATGGATCCGGGCCCAATTGCGGTGTCGGCCGCACCAGTTTGGTGCTCGACGTGGCGCTGCCACGCCTCCGCCCAAACGGCCTTGCCTCCTTGCACTTGGGCCCGCCGCCACGCGCTCGGACCTGGTCGCAGTTCGGGAATCGGGGCCACGTCCCCCTGCCCTTGATCTCGTCCGGAGCGCAGCCTAGCATGTCGGCATTTTCGCCCGGGCCGCGCCGCGCAGACGGCGGCTGCGGCGCGGGTCCGATTGGGGGAGGCCTTCATGCGTGTCCGTCGTTTGCTCGCCCACGGGGCAGCCTTGTGCGTACTCTTCGGGGTTCTGGCGTTTGGCGCGTGCCAGGGGTCCGGCGCTTCCGACAACGCGTTGTCGGGGGTGCCGACCGTGAGCACCAAACCCATCGTCGGCGGGCAGGCAGAATCCGGCTGGCCCGGGGTCGGCGCGCTGACCTTCGAACTGCCCGGCTACGGCTACCAGGGCGCCTACTGCACCGGCACACTCATCGCACCCCAGTGGGTGCTGACAGCGGCCCACTGCCTCACCGAGACCAACGGCTTCGAACTCACCCCGAACCTCGTCAGTTTCTACGTCGGCACCGACGCCCGCCCCTCGCTGGCCGGGCCCCCGTCGACGGGCACGCTCTACCAAACCGACGCCTTCTACCCGCACGACGACTACGACCCGCAGTGGCTGACGAACGACATCGGGCTCGTCCACCTCGCCGAGGCCGCCACGGGGGTTCAGACCTTCCCCCTCAACACCACGGCCTTCAACGGCTCGTTCGTCGGCACGCCCGCGTTCTACGTCGGCTTCGGCGCCACCGAAGGCGTCTACTCCAGCGGCACGGGCGTCAAGCGGTCGGCCTACATCGACATCTCCAGCTTCAACAGCGAGGTCTACTACAGCGAATTCCTGGGCACGGGCACGTGCTTTGGCGATTCCGGCGGCCCGGGCCTGCTCGAGTTGGGCGGCCAGTGGCGCATCGTCGGCGTCACGTCGGCCGGCAACGGCGAGGGCGAAGACCCCTGCCGCGGCTGGACGCAGCACACGCGCGTCGACGTCCACACGAACTGGCTCTACGACGTCATGGACCAGCCGCCGCCCGACTGCCACGACGACCCGGCCATGTGCGTCTGCCCGGCCGCCTGCCTGACCGATGGCACCTGCAACAACGTGCTCTGCCAGACCCTCACGTGCGAAGAGGTCTACACGTGCATGGTCAACTGCGGCCAGGACGCCGCCTGCCAGACCGACTGCTACATGGCGGGCACCGAAGAGGCCCAGCAGCAGCTCAACGCCATGCTGGGTTGCCTCAACGAGTTCTGCGATGGGCTGACGGGGCAGGAATACCAGGACTGCGCAAGTGAGCGCTGCGCCAGCGAGATTCGCGAATGCCTGCCGGTCGGCACGGGCCCGCTCAGCTGCGACGACGTGTACGCGTGCCTCGTCAACTGCCCCGACGGCGACCAGACCTGTCTCGGCGGCTGCTACGAGCAAGGCACGTCCGAAGCCCAGGCGGCGCTCGACGACATGTTCAACTGCTTCAGCGACCACTGCTCCGGGCAGACGGGCGAGGCGTTCAACACCTGCGCCTGGCAGTACTGCACGAGCGAAATCAACACCTGCATGCCGCCCGTCTACGGCGACGACAGCTGCGAGCAGGTCTACAACTGCCTCACCGGCTGCGAACAGGGCGACAACGCGTGCCAGACGGCCTGCTTCGAGGGCGGCACCGAGCAGGCCCAGGGCGACGTGCTCTCGCTCTTCGACTGCTTCGAGGAGCAGTGCGGCGACGTCACCGACCCCGACGCCTGGAGCGACTGCGTCCACGAACACTGCGCCAACGAAATCGGCGTGTGCTTCCCGGTCGCCAACTGCGAGCTGACCGGGGGCGGTTGCCCCGCCGGCGAAGCCTGCTACCCGACGCAGTCCGGCGCAACCGACTGCTACGCCACGGCGGGGCGCGGCTTGAACCAACCCTGCAACACCGACGTCAGCGGTGGCTTGCAGTGCGCCGACGGGCTCGTGTGCATCGGCGACGGCGCGGACGGCACGTGCCGGCCGTTCTGTCACAACGACGGCGACTGCACGGGCCAAGACACCTGCTACGCCCCGCTCTTCGAGGGCATGTCCGACATCGGCGTCTGCTACTGCGTCGACACCGACGTCGACGGCTGGTGTGAAACCGAAGACTGCGACGACGACGACGCCTCCGTGAATCCCGCGGCCAGCGAGGTCTGCGACGACGACAAGGACAACGACTGCGACGGCCAGACCGACGAAGGCTGCACGACCTGCACCGACGCCGACGACGACGGCTCCTGCCTGCCCGACGACTGCGACGACGACGACGCGGCCGTGCATCCGGGCGCAGCCGAAGCGTGCGACGACGACAAGGACAACGACTGCGACGGCGGCACCGACGAAGGTTGCGCAACCTGCATCGACGCCGACGAAGACGGCTACTGCGCGCCCGACGACTGCAACGATGCGGCGGCCAACGTCCATCCGGGCGCGTCCGAGCGCTGTGCCGACGACGTCGACAACGACTGCGACGGCCAGACCGACGAAGGCTGCACGACCTGCACCGACGCCGACGACGACGGCTCCTGCCTGCCCGACGACTGCGCCGACGATGACGCCGCGGTCCATCCGGGGGCGGCCGAGGCCTGCAACGACGACGTCGACAACGACTGCGACGGCCAGACCGACGAAGGCTGCACGACCTGCACCGACGCCGATGTCGACGGCTACTGCACTCCGGACGACTGCAACGACACGGCACCCGCCATTCACCCGGGGGCGGTCGAGGCGTGCAACGACGACGTCGACAACGACTGCGACGGCCAGACCGACGAAGACTGCGCAACCTGCACCGACGCCGACCTCGACGGCTACTGCACCCCGGCCGACTGCAACGACGCCGCACCTGCCATTCACCCCGCTGCCGCCGAGGCCTGCGGCGACAACGTCGACAACGATTGCGACGGCCAGACCGACGAAGACTGCGGCGGTTGCACCGACGCCGATGAGGACGGCTACTGCACGCCGGCCGACTGCGACGACGCCGCACCCGCCATCCACCCCGCCGCCGCCGAGGCTTGCGGCGACAACGTCGACAACGATTGCGACGGGGCGAAAGACGAAGACTGCGGCAGTTGCACCGACGCCGACCGAGACGGCTACTGCGCGGGAGTCGACTGCGACGACCAGGCGGCTCAGACCTATCCGGGCGCGGCCGAGACGTGCGACGACGGCGCCGACAACAACTGCAACGGGGCCGTCGACGAGGGCTGCGGGTCCACCCCCTGCACCGACGCCGACGGCGACGGTTCCTGCCTGCCCGACGACTGCGACGACACGGCCGCCGGTGTGCACCCGGGGGCGCCCGAGACGTGCGGCGACGGCGTCGACAACAACTGCAACGGCCAGACCGACGAAGCCTGCGATCCGGGTAACGGCGACGGCACGGGCGGCAACGCGGGCTCCGGTGGCTGCACGGCCGCGGCCGGCGCAGCACCGGCGGCCCTGCCGCTCGTCCTGACACTGCTCGGCCTCGCGGTCGCCACGCGGCGACGCCGCCGCAGCTAGCCCCGCCCGGGGCCGCGGCCCGCGTCGCCGGCCCCTGCCCCCGCGCTCACCGCCGGCTCCGCCTCTGCCACGAAACGGAATTCGCCGTCACCGAGGTTCACCGGCTCGTCCGGACAGGGATCGAGCGTCGCCCGGACGTGGGCGGTCTCGCCGATGGTCGTGGCCACGAGTGCCCGTCCGGTCGTCCCGGCGGGCTGTTCGCTCCCGGCCACGGTCCGCGCGCGGACGAGCACGAGGGCGCGGCCCGCCACCGAGTAATCGAGCGTGCACACGGTGTAGGGTTCGGGCACGGGGGTGCGTGAGACCCGCAGCCAGACGAAGGGAAACTCGGCCTCGGCGAAATGCCACGTCACGGCCCCCGGGAAGTCGGGATGGCGGCCCGTGACGACCAACGTCACCGTGCGCTTCATGCGAAACGTCAACGTCACGTCGACGAGCCCGAGCGTTTCGACGGGCACGAGGCGCACCGACGCCTGGTGTTCGTGGAACCAGGCGCTGAAGCGCCGCACGAAGTGCTCGTCGCGCACGAGCGGCCCGGCCATGCGGTCGATGAGCACCGAGAGCGGCAGGCGGTCGCCCGTGGCCTCCATGCTCATGGCGAGGCGTCCGGCGCCGGAACGATGCCGAGCCGCCGGAGGGCCGCGCCGTGCTCGGCTCGCAGCCGCTGCCATTCGAGGCGCAGCCAGGGCGTGTAGCGCTCGGGCTGGTCGTGCAGTTCGCGGTCGAGCGTGCCGGCGGGGACGAAGCGCCAGTCGGCAACTTCGTCCGGATGGGGGGCGGGCTCGCCCGCCGCGCGCCCCACGAGCACATGGCACAACTCGTATTCGCTGCCGACCGTAAGGTAGGAGGCGCGGTACTCGAAGGCGAAGAGCGGTTCGAGGGCCGCGTGGAGGCCGAGTTCCTCGTGGACGCGGCGCCGGGCGGCCTCGGCGACGGTCTCGCCGCGGCGCGGGTGGCTGCAGCAACTGTTCGACCAGAACCCGGGCCAGAGCAGTTTGCCGGCGCTGCGCTGCTGCAACAACACGCGCCCGGCGGCGTCGACGAGGAAGACCGAGAAGGCCCGGTGCAGCCGGCCGGCGCCCTCGTGGCAGCGATCCTTGCGCTCGAAACCGAGGGTCCGGTCGGCCGAATCGACCCGGATGAGCCAGTCGGCGGCAAATGAAACGGGTTCACGGATCATGGGTCGGTCTCCAACGTCACGCGGAAGCCGCTTCGGGCCGGCGGGCCATCGAGCGGCGGATGGCCGGCGGCCGCAAGCCGCCGCCCCCAGTCGGCGCGTTCGGCCGCGGGGCAGAACAGCACCCCGATGTCGCCGCCGCCGGCCCCGGAAGGCTTGTACACGGCCCCGAAGCGCTTCGCGAGCGCCCCGAGGCGGACGTGGGCGGGCGTCAGGATGCTGCCGCGGCCGGCCAGTGCATCGAGTTGCGCGAGGGCCGCGGCGAAGTCGCCGGCCGCCGTGAGGAACGCGGCGGCGGCGCCGCCCGCGATGGCCGCGCAGCCGGCCTGCGCCGCGGCGGTGAGGGCCGCGAAGGCCGCGGCGTGCCGGCCCGGGTCGCGCCGTCCGGCCGCCGCGACCCGCGCGAGCAAGCGCGGCGTACTGGCCGGCTGCCCGGTCCACACGAGTTGCCACGCGAGCTCGGCCGGCCATTCGAGCGACTGAACGCTGGGCGCGGCGCCGGGGGCGCGCGCGTAGCAGAGCAGGCCGCCGTAGACGCTGGCCGCGATGTCGATGCCGCTGCCGCGCCGCCCCTGCGCGCGGCCGTGGGCGGCGAGCGCCGCCTCGAAAAGCGCCGCTTGCCCCGCAGCCCCGGGCGGCAGCCACGCGGCGCGCGTGAGCAGGCCGCCGAGCAGCGCCACGGTGAGGGCCGCGCTCGCGCCAAGACCGAGTTTGGCTCCCCCGTCCGGCGCGTGGAGGGCCCGCGTGTCGAGGTCGAGGGTGGCGGGCAGAAGCGCCGCGCCGGCGCGTTCGCGTGCCGTCGCCACCGCGGCGCGCACCGTTGCCGAGACGGCGGAGGCCGCGGCCGGCTCGGTTCGGCCGGCGAGACGCAGCCGTCCGCGCCGGTCGAGCCGCAGGCCGACGGCCGGGGCGTCAGGCGGCCGCGAGCGCAGCCAGAAGCGGCCATCGGCCGAATCGCCGAGTCGCACCACGGCGTGGTGGGCGACGGCGGCCACGAGGCCGGGCGCGCCCGTGAGCACGGCATACTCGCCGAGCAGCACGACTTTGCCGGGGGCGCGGCCAACGAGGCTCATGGCGCCTCGGACACGAGACGCGCGGCCGGGCCCGGGCCGCAGGCCAGCACGTCCCGAACGCCGGCCACGCGGCGCAGGCTCTCGGCCACCGCGGCCTCTTCGGAAGCGAGGCAGAGCACCTTGACCTGCGGGCCCGCATCGACCGTGAAGAAGGCGCGCAGTCCGCTCCGGCGCAGCCGAGCGACCTCGTGCAGCACGTCGAGCGTCGTGCCGTTCCAGTAGATCAGCGCCGGCCGGGTGGCGAGCATCACGCCGTGCATCTTGAGACAGTTGTGCTCGGCGAGGGGCCCGAGCCGGGCGAGGTCGCCCGCGGCGATGGCTGCGCGGGCCTCGGCCAGGTCGGCCGCGGCGCCGTCGATCCAGGCCGCGTAGAAGGGCGACGTGGCCGCCGATTGCAGCATGCCGGCCGAGCTGCCGACCGACTTCACGGAGGCGCTCACCACGACCACGAGGACCCGCAGCGGCCAGTCGGGCGGGGCCGGCAGCGGCTCGGCCACGGCGTCGCAGCCCGTTTCGGCGCACCCGGCGTGCAGTTCACAGAAGCCCCCGCAGACGGCGCGGGCGGCCGAACCGGAACCGACGCGGGCCAACGCCGAGAGCTCGGCCGGCGCCAGTTCGAGCCCCGCGGCGCGAGTGGCGGCCAGCGCCAGAGCCGCGAAGCCCGCCGACGAGGACGCGAGCCCAGCCCCGGTGGGCACCGTGTTGCGGCTCTCGACCTCGGCCCGCCCAGAGCACCCCGCGCGTTGCCGGACGAGGTCGAGAAAGCGGCTCACCCGCAGCCGTTCGGCCTCGCTGGCGGGACGGTCGTTCAGCCGAAACGCGTCGGCGCCCGGTTCGCCGAAGAAGAAGCGCACGCGCGTCCGCGTCTCGAGCCGGTCGAGCGTGAGCCCGATGGAGCCGACGGCCGGCAGGTTGCGCTCGCTATGGCGCTTGCCCCAGTACTTGACGACGGCAATGTTCGGCTGTGCCACGGCGACGGCTTGCATGCGCGATCCCGTCCGAGCGCTCCGGTGCCCGCGCGCTGCGGGCTCCTGCCCACGCGCAGTGTAGCCGCATGCCGATCGGAGGCAAGAGCCGGCGGCAGGCCACGCGTCTCGTATCATTTCGATACACCCCCGACCGAGCCGCAGCCCCTGCCCGGCGGCACGCAGCCAGGCTCTGGCGCCCCACGAGGGCGCAAGGCGTTGCGGCCATGTCTCAAATCGAGAGTGAGCGTCGGACGGGGAAAGGCGTCCGGCGGCCGATGAGACCGAGAGGGGCCGGGCAGCCCGTCTCAAATTGAAACATCGCGGCCCGGCAAGCCTGGCCGAACTTGGCCGTCTGCAAGGCCCTCTCGTACTTGGCACGGCTTCTGCATGCAAACGGCGCGATGGATCGAACCCCTCCTGCAGAACGACCTCTGCCGAGGCTGACCGAGGGGCTTGACAAGGTCAGAGAAGGCTACCCCTTCCGAAGATGGGCTGAGGCGCCGATGCGCCCCTAGGGTTACTGGGTAGCGACGAAGGCTGCGCCGGAAGCGACTGCGGTTATTGCGGCGGCGGATGGATTTCCAACGGATGTGGCCCCGAAGACGTCGCGTGCCGATGCCCATGCATTTCTTCTGAACGGCCCGCCACCAATCCCCCCGAGCGTCTGTTGGGGTTCTGGACGCTCAACCGTGCAACGCCCGGTGCTGGTTTCTCCAGCCCGGGCGTTCGGTTTTCTTGGGCCACCCACGACGTCAGCGCCCGCCGCGCGGCAACTGGACCCAGCCCTCTGCGAGCAGCGCCCGCTCGACGGACCGCGGGTCGCCGTCGTCGATACGCTGACGCAGCTGCTCCAGGACGTGCCCGAGCTGGCTCTGCGAAATGTGGCTCCGCACGAGCCCCTGGTATTCGATGGCCCAGTCGCGGTTCGTGATCCGGTGCAGCCGGAGCGGACGCTCGCCGTGCGCGCGATTCCAACGCAGCTCAGCCAGGCCATTCTCGGCCCACAGGCCGAGTCCGGCAGCCTTGGCCTGCGCCTCGTGCCGGCGAAAGGCGGCCTCCTTGCGGAAGGGATAGCGCGTGAACGCGAAGCCGAGGCCCTGGCGGATGAGTTCGGCGTTCAGCAGTCTGCCGTCCGGCAGATACACGTAGCGCAGGATGCGGCCGAAGTGATCCTGCGCCTGGCCGAGGGGGTCGGTCACCAGCACGACGCGCTGGCCGGCCGCGAGTGAGCGCGTCAACTCCTTGGCTTCGAGGGCCAGGAATTCCTTCGGCCGGTGCGGATGCGTCGACTCCGGGGTGTCGACTCCGATGAGGCGCACGGCGTGGGCGCGCGCCTCACCGTCTAGGCGTACGCTCAGCGTGTCGCCGTCCGTGACGTCGACGACCGTGCCCGCGTCCCCGGCCGGGATGCGCGCCGCCCGCGGCCCCGCCGGGCCGCCGGCAGCGGCCACGGCCGGTGCGCCGCACGCGGCGAGCCACAGCAGGCCGCCGCAAAGGGCCGGCACGAAGCGGACGCCGCGGCCGCGGCACGAGCCATGGTCGTGCGGGTGGGATGGAGCGCAGGGGTTCATGGGCAGTCCTTGTCCAGGGGCGCACGGCCCCGTTGGCCGGCCACACTAGCGCCGAATCGGGATACCGCCAAACGTTTCGCGCCACCGGGTTGACACCGCCGCCCGTTCTGCTGTCTTCTGGGGCCTGCGTCGATGCCGAGGTGGCCGCCCGAGTTGGGGCAGAGGCCGGCGAATCGGCGGGTACCCCGAGGAGGAAGCATGAACGCGCTCTTGAGCTTCGTCTGGCTGGCCGTCATGGGAGCGCCGGTCGACCGCGGGCCGGTGCCCGTCGCCAGCATGTCCGACCCGGCCGCGCTCGTGCGCGAGTCGCGCACCCCCGACAACCAATGGGCCTGTTCCGCCTTGCCGCTCACCACCGAGCACGCGCGCGACATCGCCAAGAAACAGTGCGCGTTGCGCGGCTACAGCCAGTCGCGCTGCGGCAACGAGGTGTCGAAGTTGGTACGCGTGGCGCAGTCGGCCGCCACGTTCTGGGTGGTGCCGCGCGCCGGCAGCCGCACCGGGGTCAACCCCCGCAAGTGGACGTTCACCCTCGACACGCCGCAGGGCGCCTTCAAGGGCAAGGTCGCCTCCGTGGTCACGAAGCCCGAGCTCGCCCGGCAGCCTGGGCCGCCCTGGCAGGCGGTGGCCATCGTGCGGTTCCCGCAGCCGCCGGCCTACTTCGGACGCTGGCAGATGCAGTGCATCCCGCCGAAGGCCGTCGGGGCCGTCGCCCGGCTCGGCTGGGACTTCCTGGCCGCCGACGGCACGCTGCCGGCCACCCCGGCGCCCGCCGCCATCACGAAACGTGTCGAGCCCGGCACCGCCCCCGCGACCCCAGCGCTCGCGCCCTCCTGCCAGCGGCTGGCCGAACTCATGCACAGCCGTTGCGAACGCGCCCCGCGGCCCCCCAAGTGCCACAAGGCCGCGGCCAAAACCATCGCCCGTTTCCCCAGCATGGACGAGGCGGCCTGCGCCCGGGCCTACGCGAGCCAGCGTGGACGCTGACGCCCTGCCGCTTCGGCCCACGCGGCGCCTCACCGGACGCCGGCGGTCGCCGCAGCCGGTTAAGGAGATTGCGAGATGAAGCGTTTCTTCCTGTTGTCCAGTTTGATTCTGCTGGGTCTGCCTGCGGTCGCCGCGGCGGCAGCGCCCGTCGTCGTCATCGACACGTCGTTCGGCCCGATCGAGGTCGAATTGGCCCCCGACAAGGCGCCGGCGAGCGTGCAGAATTTCCTGCGCTACGTCGACGAGAAGTTCTACGACGGCACCATCTTCCATCGCGTCATCAACAGTTTCATGATCCAGGGCGGCGGGTTCACGAAGGAATTCGAACAGAAGCGCACGCATGAGCCCATCAAGAACGAAGCGGGCAACGGCCTGAAGAACGTGCGCGGCACCATCGCCATGGCCCGCACGTCCGTCGTCGACAGCGCCACCGCGCAGTTCTTCATCAACGTCGTCGACAACGCCTTCCTCGACCACCGCGACGAAACGCAGCGCGGCTTCGGCTACGCGGTGTTCGGCAAGGTCGTGAAGGGCATGGACGTCGTCGATCGCATCCGTGGGGTCCAGACGGGCCAGGGCGGCCCCTTCCCGAGCGACTGCCCGAAAGACGCCGTGCTCATCAAGTCCGTTCGCCGCAAGTGATGCCCTCGCCCGCCCCTGCCCCATCCGCGCCGGGCATCGCGTTTTTCGACGTCGACGGCACCCTGGTCTGGGGCTCGTCCGGCATGTACCTGGCGCTCTATCTCTTCGAGCGCCGCCGGCTGAGCCTCACGAGCCTGTTCGGCGCGGCCTACCTGCACGTGCTCCACGCGTTTGGGCGGCTCGATCCGGCGCGCATGTACCGGGCCGCGGCCGAACCGTTTCGCGAGGCCGACGAGGCCGAACTGCGCGAGGTGGCGGCCGAGGTCGTCCAACGCTGGATGGTGCCGCGCCTGTTCGGCGAGGGGCTCCGGCGCATCGCCACGCACCGCGAGCGGGGTGAGCGCGTCGTGCTGCTGTCGAGCGCGTCGGTGTACATCGTCGAGGCCTTGGCGCCGCTCGCCGGAGCCGACGGCGCCATCGGCGCGCGGCCCGACTGGCAGGCGGGCCACGTCGTCGGGGCGCTGCCCCCGTGGCCGTACGGGCCGGGCAAAGCCACATTGGCCGAGGTCGAGGCGCGCGCCCACGGTGTGCCGCTCACCGACTGCGCGGCGTACGGCGACGCGCTGGCCGACCTGCCGCTGCTCGCCGCGGTGGGCCGGCCGGTCGCGGTCAACCCGAAGCGCGCGCTGCTCCGCGAAGCCGAGAGGCGCGGCTGGCCGGTGGAGAACTGGGCCACGCAAATCGGCCACCGCCCGGGCCCCCCGGCGGCAACGCCCGGCGGCGGGGCTCAGCGGCCCGCCGGGGCCCCGGCCACCCGCAGCAGTTCGTACAGGGCCGCGCGCAGCGCCGGCAGGCCCTGAGCCCATTCGGCGGTGCCGACGGCCCGACTGAGCCACGCATCGGGGCTGAGCCGGTAGCGGTTGCCGGCCCGGTTCAAGAACGGCAACAGCCGCTCGGGCTGCAACGCACCGTCGGCCGTGAGTTGGAAGGCCAGCCGCTCGGCGCTGAACGCCACGACCGCGATGCCGAGGCCGCGCGCGATCCAGCGCAGTCGCATCGATTCCAACAGGTTGCGCACGGCCTCGGGCAGCACCCCGAATCGGTCTTCCCACGCCTTTTCGAGGGCGTCGAGCTCGGCCTCACCGTCGGCCGCTGCCGCCTCGCGGTACAGACGCAAGCGCTCCGTCTCGTCGGGCACCCAGTCTTCGGGCAGGTAGGCGGGCAGCGCAACCTTCAGTTCGGTGTCGACGCCGGCCGTGCCGGGGGTTTCGCCGCGCAATTCGCGGATGGCCTCGTCGAGCATGCGCTGATAGAGCTCGAGGCCCACGAGGTCGATGTGGCCGTGCTGGGCCGCCCCGAGCAAGTTGCCCGCTCCGCGCAGTTCGAGGTCGTAGTTGGCCACCATGTAGCCGGCGCCGAGTTCGCTGAAGCGCTGGATGGCGGCGATGCGCTCGCGGGCCTCGCCGTCGAGCGTCGTGGGGTTGGGGATGAGGAAGTAGGCGTAGGCGCGCTCGCTCCCACGGCCGACGCGGCCGCGAATCTGGTAGAGCTGCGCCAGTCCGAAGCGGTCGGCGCGGTCGACGATGAGGGTGTTGGCCTGCGGAATGTCGAGCCCGCTCTCGACGATGGTCGTGCACACGAGCACGTGCAGCTCGCCGCGCACGAACCGCAACATGACGTCTTCGAGCTCGTGCTCCGGGGTCTGGCCGTGGGCCACCGCGAAGCGCGCCTCGGGCACGAGTTGGCGCAGCCCCTCGGCGCGCTTCTCGATGGTCTGTACCCGGTTGTGCACGAAGAACACCTGCCCGCCGCGACGCACTTCGCGCAGGATGGCCTCGCGCACGACGGCGTCGCTCTCGCGCGTCACGATGGTGCGCACGGCGAGCCGGTCGCGCGGCGGCGTCGCAATGACCGTGAGGTCGCGCAGCCCCGCGAGGCTCATGAAGAGGGTACGCGGGATGGGGGTGGCCGTGAGCGCCAACACGTCGACGGCATTGCGGAATTGCTTGAGTTTCTCCTTGTGGGCGACGCCGAAGCGGTGTTCCTCGTCGATGATGAGCAGGCCGAGGTCCTTGAAGCGGATGTCCTTTTGCAGCAGCCGGTGCGTGCCGATGACGATGTCGCACTGGCCCGCGGCGAGCCGCTGCAGCACCTCCCGCTGCAGGGGGGCCGACTTGAAGCGCGACAGCACGTCGAGGTGGAGCGGGAAGTTCGCGAGTCGGGCCTGGAACGTGCGGTAGTGCTGCTCGGCAAGCACCGTCGTCGGGACGAGCACGGCCACCTGCTTGCCTTCGAGGGCCACGCGGGCGGCAGCGCGCAGCGCCACCTCGGTCTTGCCGTAGCCGGCGTCGCCGACGACGAGCCGGTCCATGGGCCGCGGGGTCTGCAGGTCGGCGAGCACTTCTTCGATGGCGCGACTCTGGTCGGGGGTCTCCTCGTAGGGGAACGTGGCCTCGAACGCCCGGAACAGGTCGTCAGGCGGCGCAAAGGCGTGACCCGGCAGGGCCTGCCGCGCGGCGTAGAGCCGCACGAGGCCCTCGGCCAGCGCCCGCACCTCGCCGCGCACGCGGGCCTTGACGCGTTCCCACGTGACGCCCCCGAGTTTGTCGAGCGCCGGCGAGGCCTGCCCAGCCCCGGCGTAGCGCTCGATCTTGCGCAGTTGGTGTACCGGCAGGAACAGTTTGTCGGTGTCCCGATAACGGATGTCGAGAAAGTCGGACTCGATGCCCCCGGTGGCCAGTTTGACGAGCCCCGCGAAGCGCCCGATGCCGTGCTCGACGTGCACGACGAAGTCGCCCGGGCGCAGATCGACGAGGGTGCGCAGCCCGGCCGGCGCCGCCGTGGCGCCACGCCGGCGGGCGGGCCGCGGTCCAAACAGGTCGCCCTCGTCGAGCAGCACGAGCCCGGTCGGCGGATCGACGAAACCGGCCCCAACCGCCCCGAGCGTCAGGTGGACGCTGCGGTTGTCGCGCGCCACACCTTCGAGCAGCGGCAGCCGCGGCTCTTCTTCGTGCACCGCCACGCGCAGCCCGTGGCCGCCGAGCAGCAGTTTGAGCCGCCCCTGCTGGGCCCGGGTGTGGCAGGCCACGACCGTGCCGAGGCCGTCGCGCTGCCAGCGGCGCACCGCGTCGGCGAGCGGCTTCAGCGTTTCGCTGCCGGCCGGCTGGTGCGTGAGGGCCTCGGTAAGGGCGCGGTGGTCGCTGCCCTCGCGCCGGTGGACGCGGCCCGCACCCTCCGGTTCGTCGAGTACGACCGCACGCAGCCCGAGTCGCGGCCACGCGGCGAGCCGCTCCCGGACGCGCGCCGCCGGTTCGAAATGGCGCCCGGGCGGGTGGGCGAGTTGCAGCTCGGCGCCGGCCGCCAGCCACTGCGCGGCGAGCGCGGCGTCGGCGGCTTCGAGGGCCCCGTGCAACGCCTCGGGCTCCTCGACGAACAGCAGGCTTTCGGGCGACACAAAATCGAGCAGGGTCGAGGGGTTGTCGTAGAGCGCCGGCAGCAGGAACTCCATGCCCACGCCCAGGATGCCGTGGCGGATTTCGTCGCTGAGCGCCCGCAGCCGGGCCGTGGGCAGGTCGCAGGCGTCGCCGAGGCGGCGCAGCGCCGCGAGCGCGCGCTCGCTCGTCTGCGTGTTGAGCAGCGCCTCGCGCGCGGGGCAGATGAAGGCCTCCCTCAGCCGGCGCAGGCTGCGCTGCGTCTGCGGGTCGAACAGCCGGATGGACTCGACGTCGTCGCCCCAGAGGTCGATGCGCAGCGGGAACGGGTAGAGCGGCGTGAACACGTCGAGCACGCCCCCCCGCACGGCGTAGGTCCCGGCGTCCTCGACGGCCGGAACCGACGAATATCCCGATCCGACGAGGTTTTCGATGAAGGCATCGCGTTCGAGCCGCTCGCCTGCGATGACCAGGTCGGCGGCGGCGAGCAGCACGCCGCGCTCGATGGTGCGCCATTGCAGCGCCCGCACGGGAGCGATGACGATGCGCGGCAGAAGCCCGTGCACGAGCCGGAACAGGCAGGCGACCCGCTCCATGGCGGCGGCGCGGGACGGCGAAATCCCCGCGTACGGCGACACGTCGAGCGCCGGGTACACGCACGCGGCCGGCAGGTCGCCTTCGGGCGGCAGAAACGTGTCGAGGGCTGTCGCGAGTTGGCGGGCGCGGTCGTCGTCGGCCACGATCGCGACGACGGGCCGGCGCCCGGCGGTTTGCAGCCGGGCCAGCAGGTACGGCACGCCGGCAGCCGGCGCACCGGAAAGCGTCGTGTCGGCGCGCTCGATCGTCCAGTCGCGGAGCAGCGGTTGCAGATCGGAGGGAATCGGTGGCGGCACGCGGACGCTCCAGGGCTGTGCGGCGTCCCGCCCGGGCGGCGGGGCGGCCGTGGCGGCGCGCATCGTAGAGGCCCCGCGCGCGATTGTCACGCGAGCGGAGGCGCGCGTTGTGCGTGCCGCCGGGGGCGGTGCTATCATGCCGCCCGCCGCTCGGACGCGGGCGGGCACGAGGGAGGCCGCGCATGGCACGTCGCAGAGTCGCCGTCGTCGGAGCCACGGGCATGGTGGGGCAGCGTTTCGTGACGCTGCTCGCCGACCACCCATGGTTCGAAATCGTGGCCGTGGCGGCCTCGCCGCGCTCGGCCGGTCGGCCCTACGCCGAAGCCGTCGCGGGCCGCTGGGCCATGCCCACGGCCATTCCCGAGGCGCTGTCCGGCCTGCCGGTGCGCCCGAGCGACGATGCCGCGGCGCTCGCGGCCGACGTCGAGCTGGTGTTCTGCGCGGTCGACCTGCCGGCCGCCGAGACGCGGGCCCTCGAAGAAGCCTACGCGGCCCACGATCTGGCGGTCATCTCGGCGAACAGCGCCCACCGCTGGACGCCCGACGTGCCCATGTTGATCCCCGAGGTCAACCCCGAGCACCTCGGCCTGATCGCGGTGCAGCGGGCGCGGCGCGGCTGGCGGCGTGGGCTCATCGTGACGAAGCCGAATTGCAGCCTGCAAAGCTACGTGCCGGCGTTTGCGGCGCTGCGCAGCTTCGGCCCGAACCGCGCTTTCGTCACCACGTTCCAGGCCATCTCCGGCGCCGGCAAGCGTCTCGCCACCTGCCCGGAAATCGCCGACAACGTCATCCCCTTGCCCGGTGAAGAACCCAAATCCGAACGCGAGCCGCTGCGCATCCTCGGCCGCATCGAGGGCGCCGAGGTCGTGCCCGACCCCGACCTGCGCATCACGGCCCACTGCCAGCGCGTCGCCGCCGAGGACGGGCACCTGGCGGCGGTATCCGTCGGCTTCGCGCGCCGCCCGGAACGCGACGCCGTGCTCGCGGCCTGGCACGAATGGCGCCCGCGGCCGCAGCGGCTCGGCCTGCCGTCCGCTCCCGATCCGGCGCTGCGCTACGTCGAGGGCGACGACCGGCCCCAGACGCGCCTCGACCGCGACGCGGGCAACGGCATGGCCGTCACGCTCGGCCGGCTCCGCCCGTGTGCGCTGCTCGACTACCGCTTTCTGGCGCTCTCGCACAACACGCTGCGCGGGGCGGCCGGCGGGGCGGTGCTCACGGCCGAACTCGTCGTCGCCGAAGGCTATCTCGATGCCCGCCCCATGGCAGGGGCCTGACCGCCCGCAGGAGACCACGGCCCATGACCGTCTCAGCCACCCCCTCACGCCGCATGCAGGCCCTCGGCGGCTACCCGTTTGCCGAGCTGCGCGAACTCGCCCAGGCGCTCGCCCAGAAGGGCATCCGGCCCATCGATTTCGGGGTCGGCGACCCGCTCGACCCCACGCCCGACTTCGTGCGCGCCTCGCTGAGCCCGGCCGCCGACCGGCATGCCACCGCCGGCTATCCGAGCTACATCGGCAGCGCCAGCTACCGCGCAGCCTGCGCCGAGTGGATGCACCGCCGCTTCGGCGTTCTCCTCGACCCCGCCCGCGAGATCTGCTCCACCATCGGCTCCAAGGAAGCCGTTTTCCACTTCGCCGAGGCGTTCGTCGATCCGGGCGACTACGTGCTCGTGCCCTCTCCCGGCTACCCCCCGATGAAGACCGGCACGCTGTTCGCCGAAGGGGTGCCGTACTTCGTGCCGTTGCGGGCCGAAAACGGCTATCTCATCGACTTCGATGGCATTCCGCCCGACGTCGTGCGGCGCGCAAAGGTGCTCTGGCTCAACTACCCGAACTCGCCGACGGGGGCGGTGGCGCCGCTCGCCTACTACGAACGCCTCGTCGCGTGGGCGCACGCCCACGACATCCTGCTTGCCGCCGACGAGGGCTGCTACATCGACCTCTACTACGGGGCCCCCCCGGCCTCCATCCTGCAGGTGGCGCGCGAGGGCGTTCTGACGTTCTACTCGCTCAGCAAGCGCAACAATATGACGGGCTACCGCGTGGGCTTCGTCGCCGGTGACGAACGGCTCGTCACGACCTTCAAGAACCTGAAGACCCACATCGACTCGGGCACGCCCAACTTCATCCAGGACGCGGCCGGCCTGGCGCTGCGCGACGAAACGCACGTGGCCGCGATGCGTGCCCGCTACCGGCGGAAACGCGACGTGCTGCTGGCCGCGCTGGCCGACGTCGGCCTGCCGGTGCGGGCGCCCGAGGCCACCTTCTTCGTCTGGCAACAGACCCCGCCCGGACTCTCGGCCGTCGCCTTCGCGAAACGCCTGCTGGCCGAAGACCTGGCCATCGTGGTGACGCCGGGCACGTGGATCTCCGACCCCTGCGCCGACGGCCAGAACCCGGGCGAAGGCTACGTGCGGTTTGCACTCGTGCCCACCCTGGAGCAGGTCGAGGAAGCCGCCGCACGCATCCGCCGCCACCTGCGCGTCTAGCCCCCCGTCGGGTCGGCGTTCCGCTGGTCCGGCGTCGCTCGCGGCGAGTGTACTGGAACGAAATTGGCGGCACCCTATCCCCGAGGGATCGTCGCCGCCGGCAAGGTCCCCCGACGAAGGACGGGCAACGCCAATTCGAGGAGGAGCAGCACAGCCGGCGGTGACGATGACCGGAGAGAGGGGCCTGCCCATGGCGTTCCAGTACGCTAGGGCCGCGGCAGGCTCGCGAAGCCGGCGTAGAGCTCACCCGCGAGATACTGCGTGTGCTCGGCGTCCTGGAGTTCCTTCTGCCGCAGGTAGGAGTTGAGCACCCGCCCCGTATCGGGATCGCGGTGGCGCTCCGGTTGCGCCACCGTCAGATAGCGGCGGACGACCTCGCCCTGCAGTGGCGCGATGAAGGTGACCGTGTGGTTGTCGCCGACCGACTCCACCACCCCGGCCAGGGTGAACCAGTCGTTCTGCCGGCCATCGCGGTCGACGTCCTCGGTGTTGTGGAAGAAGACGAGGTCGCCCGCCACAGGGTCGTGGTCGTGGGTGAGCCCCTGGGCGCGCAGCGCCCGGTGCAGCTCGCGCAAATCGCCCGACGTCGCGGCCCAGGGCAGGGGAACGGACAGCCCGCCGAACAGGTGGCGCAGAAACCCCGGGGCATCGTACGTGTCGCGCACTCCGATGAGCCGCGTCGCGGCAAGCACGAGCGCGTCGCCGGAACGCGGCGGCGCGCCTTGGGGCACGCCCGCCGGCGCGCCGGGGTTGAGCGCGTCGCGGAGCGCCTCGGGGGAGGGCGGACGGCCGGGCTCGGGCGCCCCGCCACCGACCGCCGGAGTGGCGGGACCGACCGGTAGGGCCGCCGCGGCCGCGGGCGGCGCGGCGCTGGCCGGGCTGGCCGCGGCCGCGGG
>CAYRCM010000035.1:0-37396 GCA_964422715.1 uncultured Myxococcales bacterium
GTCGCAAGTCGGGCACCGCCCCCGGCACCGGCGGCGGTCGCCGCGCGTGCGGCACCGCCGTCCGCGCCGCCGGCAAACGGTACCGCCGCCGCTCCGGCCGGCGCGGAAGATGCGGCTGCCGAAGCCGACCGCATGCTGCGTGCCGGCCAGGCCGCCTATGCTGCGGGGCGCTACGCCGAGGCCATCCGGCTGCTCACGCGCGGCAGGGAACTGGCCCCGGCGCGGCGCATCCTGTTCGATGCCCTCATCCGCCAGGCCGAGCGCAAGCAAGGCGGCACCCCCTGACCCCCCCAGCGCGACGCCTCACATCCCGTCCGCCGACCCCGACGCTTGAAGATCTGCCCCGCGTGCGATAAAGGAGCGCGCAACCTGTTGGGGAGGCCACCGTGACCATCGAATTCACCCTGGCGAAAACATACGAGCCCGCCGAAATCGAGAAGGCCATCTACGACTCGTGGATGCAGTCCGGCGCATTCCACGCCGTGCCCGACGCGCGTCCGCGGGAGCGGCGCTACGTCGTCATGATGCCGTTGCCGAACGTGACGGGCGCCCTGCACATGGGCCACGCCATGGACAACAGCATGCAGGATCTGCTCATCCGCTGGCATCGCATGCTCGGAGACAACACGCTCTGGATGCCGGGCACCGATCACGCCGGCATCGCCACGCAGGCCGTCGTCGAGAAGCGTTTGCGCGAGCTCGAAGGGCTCACGCGCCACGACATCGGCCGCGAGCGGCTCGTCGAGCGCATCTGGGCCTGGAAAGACCAGTACCAGGCGCGTATCGTCAGCCAACTCCAGCGGCTCGGGTGCAGCTGCGACTGGTCGCGCCAGCGCTTCACCATGGACCGGGTGTGTGCGCGCGCCGTCCGCCACGCGTTCTTCCGCATGTTCGGCGACGGGCTCATCTTCCGCGGCAAGCGCCTCGTCAACTGGGATCCGTTCCTGCGCACGTCCATCTCCGACGACGAGGT
Organism: uncultured Myxococcales bacterium; assembly: GCA_964422715.1. Classification (GTDB taxonomy): domain Bacteria; phylum Myxococcota_A; class UBA9042; order PWKZ01; family CAYRCM01; genus CAYRCM01. The sequence continues at coordinate 974 of CAYRCM010000035.1, forward strand.
CTACCACGAGACCGTCAAGGGCCATTTCTGGCACCTGCGCTATCCGATCGTCGATCCGCAGCCCGGCGAGCCGAGCCATGTCATCGTGGCCACGACGCGGCCCGAGACCATGCTCGGCGACACCGCCGTGGCCGTTCACCCCGACCCGGCGGGGGCGCTGCAGGCCGACATCGATGCGTGCGAGGCCGCGCTCGGCCAGGCCACCGATAAGGAGCGGCCTGCCCTCGAAGCGACGCTGGCGGCCCTGCGCGACCGTCAGGCCACCGTGCTGCCGGGCCTGCTCACGCTCTGCGCAATGGCGCGCGCCGGGCGCAAGGTGCTGCTGCCGCTCCTCGACCGCACCATGCCGCTCATCGCCGACGAATGGGCCAAGCCGAGTCTCGGCAGCGGTTGCGTCAAAATCACCCCCGCTCACGACCCCAACGACTACGACGTGTGGCGGCGTCAGGCCGGCGCCATCGACATTCTCAACATTCTGAACCCCGACGGCACGCTCAACGCGGTCGCCGGCCCCTACCAGGGCCTCGATCGCTTCGTCGCGCGCGACCGTGTCGTCGCCGACCTCCAGGCCCAGGGGCTGCTTGCCGCCATCGAAGACCGCGACATCGACATCGGACACAGCGACCGTAGCAAGACGCCCGTCGAGCCCTACCTCTCCGACCAGTGGTTCGTGAACATGGGCGATGTGCCCGGTGGCATCCCCATGGGGGCCGGCACCGACAAGCCGTTCCGGGCCGCCGGGCTCGTACAGGCCGCCATCGACGCGGCAGAGTCCGGCCGCGTGCAGTTCCATCCGCCACGTTTCCTCAAGACGTATCTCGACTGGCTTCGTGAGAAGCGCGACTGGCCCGTCAGCCGGCAACTTTGGTGGGGCCATCGCATCCCCGTCTGGTCGCTCACGGTCACGGGCCACGAACTCGCGACCCAACTGGCGGCTCCCTCCATCGCCACGTTGCTCGCGGCCCCAGACCGCGTGCGCATCCGCGTCGTGCGGCCGGGCGACGACGCCTCGTTCCCACTCGTCGGCGCCGCGGTGCCCGATGCTCTCCGCGTGCAGCCGAACGACGCCTATCGCCTCGACATCTGTCTCCGCGACGACGACCCGGCGTTGCTCCATGCGCTTGCCGATCTCGGCGCACTGCAGGAAGAAGACGTCCTCGACACCTGGTATTCGTCAGCGCTGTGGCCACACTCGACGCTCGGCTGGCCCGATGCCGCCACGGCCGACACCGAAGGCGGCGCGCCGCTCGGGGCCGAGGCCGGTCAAAGCGACTGTCTCGACTACTACTACCCAGGCAGCTGCCTCGTCACGGCGCGCGACATCATCACGCTCTGGGTGGCGCGCATGGTCGTCGTCGGTCTCTACAACCTCGGCGACATCCCGTTCAGCGACGTGTTCATCCACGCCAACATCCTCGACGGAAAAGGCGAACGGATGAGCAAGTCCAAGGGCAACGGCATCGATCCGGTCGACATCATCGAAGCCTACGGCGCCGACGCCATGCGCTACGTGCTCTGCGACATGCAGACCGGCAACCAGGACATCCGTCTGCCGGTCGTGGCCCTTTGCCCGCACTGCGAACACCACAACGACCTCGCCGACACGGCCCACGGCGGCAGCGTGTTCACGTACCAATGCGCGGCCTGCGGCCAGGAATTCGACGTGCTCGGCACCATGGCCAACGTGCCGTCGGCCAAACTGATCAGCGAGCGCTTCCTCGACGGCCGAAAGTTCTGCAACAAGCTCTGGAACACGGCTCGTTTCGCGCTCGGGCATCTTCAAGACGTTGCCGCGACCCCCGTCGACCGCGCGGCGCTGCCGTTTGAAGACCGCTGGGTGCTCGCCGCGCTCAACGAAGCCGTTCGGGCCGTCACGGCGGGGCTTCAGGACTACAACCCGAGTGCCGCGCTCGGCGCTGCCCGCGACTTCATGTGGGGCACGCTGTGCGACTGGTACCTCGAACTCATCAAGCCGCGGCTCCAGGACCCGAACGACCCGAGCGGTAGGATGGCGCGACAGGTGCTGGCCTACTGCCTCGACCAGACGTTGCGTCTGCTCCACCCGTTCGTGCCGTACGTCAGCGAGTACCTGTTCCGCCAGTTGAACGCGCAGGTGCCGGTGCGCACGCTGCCCGGCCTCGCCGAGGCGCCGGCCTCCGCCAGCCTCATCTCCGCGGCCTGGCCCGTGCCGGCGCCGGCCCTCGACGACCCCGACGTGCTGCGCACGTTTGCCGGCCTTCAGGCCGCCACCACCGGCGTCCGCGACATTCGCAGTCGGCAGCGCCTCTCGCCAAGCGAGCCGCTCACCGTCACGCTGCGCGTTGTGCCCGAGCGCGCGGCTGCCCTGGCCGCTGAGGCCCATGTGGTGCAGCGGCTCGCCGGGGTGGCGACGCTGCGAGTCGACCCGCAGGCGCAACGGCCGTCGGGCGCGGCCTCGCTCGTCGTGGGCGAGCTCGCCATCTTCGTGCATGACGTCATCGACGACGCCGCCGAGCGGGCCCGGCTCACCGCCGAACTCGGGCGTCTCACGAAGGAAATCGACGCCTGCCAGCGCAAGTTGACGAACGAGAACTTCCTCCAGCGTGCGCCGGCCGACGTCGTGCGCGAACAGTGGGAGCGCAAGACGCGCTACGAGCAGCAGCAGGCGGCCGTGCGCGAGGCGCTCGGCCAACTCTGACCCGCTTTGCGTGCTCTCCGGAGAACCGCGCCGTAGCAACCTGGGCCTGTAGCGGGCTCGCGGGCTACGGCAGGTTCGTGCAGGTGACCGCTGGCAGCAGCACGCGGTTGTTGGCCTCGCGGCACTCGCGTTCGCGGGCGAGCGAGTCGGCCACGACCGTGATGTCGTGCGGCACGGCCGGCGGCATGACGTTCCAGGCGCAGCCGACGGTCTCGCACATGCCGGGCGCCAGCGCTCCGCTCGTTTCGGCGAGGCAAACGACGGGGGCGACTTCGGGGTCGCCGTCGTAGTAGGTCACGGCCACGGGGCCCTGCGGGGGCGCCGCACCGCGGTTGCACACGCGGACCTCGAGGCGGAGCGCGCCGTCCACGTCGCAGTTGTCGAGCGCCAGTGGACGCACGGTGATGTCGGCCGCGAGCGTCCCGGGCAACGTGCCCTGCACGTTCTGGCGGAAGTTGTTGAGCCCGGCCGTGGCCCAATTCGTGGCCGACTCGCCGAATGCCGGTACCCGCCCATCGTCGCCGATGTTGGTGGCGAAGTACGCGTGCTGGTTCCAGATGGTGCGCGAGTTGACCCAGTTGTCGAGCGCGTCGCGGTAGACGCGCAAGCCGCCATAGCCGGTGCGCGGGTGGCGCGCGCGGCACACGTTGCCGCTGCCCGGTGTGTTGGGGATGGGGCTCGTGCAGACGAAGTCGCTGCCGCCACAGTGTGCGTCGGCCGTGCAGCGGCAGTAGCCGCCATTGCACTCGCCCGAGAGACACTCGCTCGCCGACTCGCAGCGCAGCCCACGGAAGTAGGGGTCGATCTGCGGGCAACCGCCGCCCGTGCCGCAGTTCGTGTTGCTGCCCGTGACGATCTCGGAGTAGCCGTCGCCGTCGACGTCGGCCACGATGGGGTTTTCGTACCAGGTGCACGAGGTGCGCCACTGGCTGAACAACACTTCGCCGTCGATGCCCCGATAGATGCGCGTGAAGCACTCGTCGGCGTAGACGGCCTCGGCGTAGCCGTCGCCCTCGAAGTCGAAGATGGACGACCCGGTGATGCTGGACGAGTAGTCCTGGGACGGCAGGGCCCACAGGATGCCCTGGCCCCAGCAGCTCGGCGGCAGCGGGGTCACCGCACAGTCCACGTCGAAGATCGTGTAGGCGCCGCGGCCTGCGAGCGCGAATTCGGGCCGGCCGTCGCCGTCGAAGTCGCCCACGGTCGGCGGGCCGCCCGTGCCGCGGTCGGTCGCGGGCGGGAAGAACGGCAGCAGATACGGCCCGAAGACCGTCTGGCCGGCAAGGTTCATGATGCGCGCGCTGCCGCTCGAAATGACGACGATCTCGGGGATGTCGGCCGGCAGCCCGGCGACCGGGAAGTCACCGAAATCGCCGAGCGCCACGAGCCCGTCGGTGCCGGCGGCGTTGTAACTCTCGCGCTGCCAGGAATGCGCGCCGCCGGCATCGGTAGCATAGCGGTACACCCCGTCGCCCATGACGAGTTCGGGCGCGCCGTCGAGGTCGACGTCGGCGACGACCGGCAGGTGGCCCTGACTGTACTGGTGCGTGCCGAGGTTCGTCGCCTGGACGACCCCCAGATTGTTGTACACGTACGTGGCCATGAGGAGCTCGGGGACTTCGTCGCCGTCGAGGTCGGTGATGGAGGGGCCGTTCCAGCGGTTGACCGACGCGTAGGGGCGATGCGTGGCGCCGCCGGCCGTGTGGCCTTCCCAGAGCAAGGCAAAGGCGTTCGCGGTGGGGTTGTAGCGGAACACGACGAGGCCGCCGCCCATGCCGTGGGCCGCGATTTCGGGCCGCCCGTCGAGGTCGATGTCGCCGAGCGCCAGTGGGTTCGAGCCGACCACGCGAAAGGCGGACACGTTGTACTGTTGCGCGCAGGTGGCCCCGTCGAGCACGCGAATGACACCCCAGTACGAGTCGGGCGCCGAGCCGGCGCCATCCGAGGCATAAGCCCCGCCGTCGGTGTAGTTGTACGACGTGAACACGATCGACGGCCGGACGGTTGTGGGGTCGTTGTCGAAGTCGAAGTCGACGACCGTGGGCGTCGACAGCACGTTGATGTGGTTCGGGAAGGGATCGCCGACCGGTGGGCCGCTCCATGCGCACTGGATGGTGGGGTGGAAGAGCCCCGGCACCGACGGCCGCTCGCAGCGGTCGTCGAAATGCCCGCCCGGCCCGATGCCCCACGGAATGCACTCGCCGCCGTCGCAGTAGCGATCGGCGTCGCAGTCGTCGGTCGTGGTGCACGGCGTGGGGCTCGGCACGCACAGGCCGTAGCGGCAAGCCGTGGTGTCGAGGCAGCAGTCGGCATCGCTGCCGCAGGTTTCGGTGCCGCCGGGCACCCAGCGGTCGTCGTCGTCGTCGCAGTCGCCGCCGCGGCGCGCGCGGTCGTCGCCGTCGGGCGCGCACAGGCAACGCGCCGAGTATGGGACGCCGTAGGAGTCGTCATCGGCGTCGCGGTAGTAGGCGACACAGCCGACGGCGTCTTCTTCGTCGCTGCGTCCGTCGCAGTTGTCGTCCTGCTCGTTGCAGATCTCACTGGCCGCGGGGTGGATGGCGTCGTCGGTGTCGTCGCAGTCGCCCCCCACGGCGACCGGGTGCTGCAAGTCCGGGCCGCAGCCGCAGAGCGCCGTGTCCTCGGCGCCGTAGCCGTCGCCGTCGCCGTCGGCGAAATGTGGCGTGCAGTCGACGGCACCGGCCTCATCGGTGAGCCTGTCGCAATCGTTGTCGAGCCCATCGCAGGATTCGGTCGCCCCCGGGAATGCCTGCGGCTGGTGGTCGTCGCAGTCGTCCCCGCGGGTCGCCGTGTACGGCGGCAGCGGCCCGCAGAGACAGCGGCTGTCGTCGGCAAGCCCGTGCCCGTCGCCGTCGCCGTCGCGGAAGTGCAGGGTGCAGCCCTCGGCGCCTGCCTCGTCGACACCGCCCGTGCAGTTGTCGTCCCGGCCGTTGCACGATTCGACGGCGCCCGGGTAGACGCGAGCATCGCCGTCCTCACAGTCGCCGCCCACGCTTGCGCGGTAGTCGTCGACCGCGGCGCAGTAGCAGCCGAAATCGACCGTGAGCCCAGCCCCGTCGTCGTCGCCGTCGCGGTAGTAGACGGCGCAGCCGAGCGCGCCGGCCTCGTCGGTCGTGCCGTCGCAGTCGTTGTCGGCGCCGTCGCATTCCTCGGACTGCGGGGTCGCCGCCGAACACGGGCTCCAGCCGGCATCGCCCCAGCAGACCTGGGTGCCGCCGCACACCCCGTTCTCGTTGGCGTTCAAGCAGTCGCGTTCATCGCCCGCGGTGCCGGCGTGGCACGTGCACGAACGGCTGAGCGGCAGGCAGGCCGTATCGACGCATTCGTAGCCGGCCGGGCACTCGTCCGGCGCGGCGCACGTGCGTGCGCAGTGTCGGCCGCCGTCGATCGCCTCGCAGGTTCCGGGCAACTCGGCGCAGTGCACGTCGCTTGCACACGGCGAGCAATCGCTCGCGGTCGTCGCCGGCACGCAGATTTCGGCGTCGGCGGGCTTCTCGTAGCCCGGGCTGCAGCGCACGACGGCGCAGTAGGGGGCTGCGCCGGGGTCACCTGCCACGCAGCGGGCCTCGGCGACGAACGGCAGGGCGACCGTGCAGTCGTAGCCGCAGGCTCCGCAGTGTTCGAGGCGGTCGTAGGCCCCGTCGGCAGCCGCGCGGAAGTCTTCGTCGCTTCCTCCGTCGCAGTCGTTGTCCTGGTAGTCGCAGGTCTCGGCGCTCGGGGTGGCGGCATCGCAGTCCCAACCGTCGAGCCCGAGGCAGCGCCAGGTACCGCTGCAAAGGCCGAACTGGTTTTCGACCTGGCAGGGCTCGCCAGGCGCTTCCGGTTCGTCGTCGGCCACGCCGTCGCAGTTCTGGTCGCGGCCGTCGCACACTTCAGCCGCGGCGGCCGGCGCAGTACAGTCGACCCAACCGCGTTCGGGGTCGCAACGCTCTTCGCCCCAACACAGGCCAAAGCCGTTCTGCAAGTAGCAGGGCCGCGTCTGGTCGGCCTCGCCGGGCCCACAATCGCACACCCCAGACACCGGAATGCACTGGTCGCTCACGAGGCGCTGGTCGAATTCGCTCGTGGCCGAACGGCAGTCGTAGCCGGCGGGGCAGGGCAGGTTGTCGTTGCAGGGGCGCGTGCAGGCCGTGGCGCCGCTCGTCCCCGTCAGGCAATAGCCCTGACCGCACTGGCGGTCGGCGGTGCATGGCTGACAGAGCATCGTGTCGACCGGCTGGCACACGTACTGGTAGTCGGGAGCCGTGTTCTGCACGGGCACGCAGCCCCACCCCGCGGGACACCCGCCCTCGGAGCAGAGCCGGGTGCAGAGGTAGCCGCCTGGGTGCGCGATGCACCATCCCGAGGCACAGTCGCCGTTTTGCGCGCACGCGGCGCCGAATTGGCCGGGGCTGGCGCCGTCGAGGCCCGAGAATTCGGGCCGCAGGACGTCGGTCGGGTCGGCATCGCCCTGCGGCGCGTCGCGCGGCCCGGTCGCATCGGAGACCCCGTCGGGCGCCGGCGTGCCGTCGCGCGTTTCGGCGAGCGCGGCGCTGGCGTCGCCGCCGTCACGGGCTGCGTCTGACCCGTCTGCGCCGAGCCCGTGGTCGCTCACGAACGCCTCGGGGAACACGACATCGGGGGCCCCGGCCTCCGGCAGACCGTTGCCGTTGTCGGGCCACACCCAATCGCAGGTGGTCACGGACACGGGCCCCCGGTCGCAACCGGGGGGCGCGACCGCCAGGGCGAGCGGCCAAAGCCCGGCGAGGAATCGAAGGGTCATCGTAGCGCTGCGCATAGTCATGGCTCCCTCGTCACGGCAGATTGAGGCACGTCAGGTGCCGGAACGTGGCCGTCGAATTGGCTTCGCGACATTCCTGCTCACCGAGCCCGAAATCGGCGACGACCGTGACGTCGAGCCCGGCGGTCCCGGCCGGCGGCGCAAACGCGCAGACGAGGTCGGCACACGTGCCCGCGGCCACGGGCCCGTCCGTCGTGAGCGCGCACAACACCTGACCCTGCTGCGGGTCGCCGCGGTAGAAGGCGACGTTGACGGCCGTGGCGCTCGACCCCGCGCCGCGGTTGCAAACCGCGACGGGTAGCGCCACGACCCCCTCGGCGTCGCAGTTCGGGACGACGCCGGGCTGGATGGTGAGGTCGGACAGCGGGGCCGGGGCGACCGGCTGCTGGCGGTTGCGGCGGAACGTGTTGAGCCCCGCGGTCTGCCAGTTGCGGCTCGACTCGCCGAAGGTCGGGATGACGCCGGAATCGGTCACGTTGGTCACGAAGTAGGCCTGCTGGTGGAACACGGGTCGAGTTTCGGCCCAGGTGTCGCGGCGGTCACGCCACACCGTGACGCCGGCGCGTCGCTCCGCGGCGCGCGCAAGGCACACGGGGTCGGTGCCGGGCGTGTTCGGCAGCGGTGGGGCGCATGCGTAGTCGCCCGCGGCGCCGCAGTCGGCCTCATCGACGCAGCGACAGAAGCCCAGCACGCACGGTCCTCCCGGACAGTCGCTCGCGCGTTCGCAGTGCAGCCCCTGGAAGATGGGGTCGCTCTCGGGGCAGGTGACGCTCGTCTGCAAGGCGTTTTCGATGACGACGAACTCGGCGCGGTGGTCGCCGTCGACATCGGCCACGACCGGGGCGTCGAGGAAGGTCGCCGACGAGCGCCCGTGGCTGAACAGCACGTGGCCGTCGGTACCGCGCACGATGCGCAGGTAGCACTCATCGGCGTGGAGCGCCTCGACGAGGCCGTCGGCCTGGAAGTCGAACAGCGCTGCGCCGCTTTGGCCCGAGCTCGTGTCGAGGATGGGCAGGCTCCAGAGGATGCCCGACGCCTGACAATCGAAGGGCGGCGGGCTGCCCGCGCAGTCGAAGTCGAACGCCGCGAGGCCGCCGAAGCCCGCGACGAGCACCTCGGGCCGGCCGTCGCCGTCGAGGTCGCCCGCGGTGGGCTGACCGCCGGGACCCGGGCCCGTGGCCGGCGCCGTGTACGGCAACGCGTAGTTGCCAAACAGCGCCGCACCGCTGATGCGCTGCACGCGCACGTTGCCGGACGAAACGACCACCACCTCGGGCAGGCCCGTTGGCAGCCCGCCCACCGCGTATTCGCCGAAGTCGGCGAATGCCACGAGCCCGTCCGTGACGGAACTGCTCCAACTCTCGCGAACCCACTGGCGGCTTGCAGCCCAGTCGTAGCGCCACACGCCATCGCCGCTCACGAGTTCGGGCTGGCTGTCGTGGTCGACATCGGAGACGACCGGGAAACGCCCGCGGCCGACGTCCTTGAGGCCCAGGTTGCTCGTGATGAGCGCCCCGGTCTGGTCGTAGACCATGGCGCCGAGCAGGGCCTCGGCGCGTCCGTCGCCGTCGAGGTCGGTGAGCGTTGGCCCGCCCCAACGCAACACCCCTGCCGCGGGTTGCGACGGGGCGCCGCCGACCGTGTGGCTTTCCCAGAGTGGGCTGAAGTCGGGGGCGCCGGCCGGCCGACCGTAGGCCACGAGCCCGCCGCCGACGGCCAACGCCACGATCTCGGGCCGGCCGTCACCGTCGAGGTCGCCTGCGGCCGGGGAACTGGCGCCGACGACCTTCACCGCGTCGAGCGTGGCCTGCAAGGCGCAACTTGCCCCGTCGACGATGCGGATGATGCCGAAGAACTGGTCAGGGTTGCTCCCCGAGCCGTCGCCCGGGTCGGGGCCCATGTCGGGCCCGGTGCCGTTGTAGGCCACGAACACGAGCGAGGGCCTGCGCGTCGCGGGATCGGCGTCGAGGTCGAGGTCGATGACGCTCGGGGCACCCAGGACCTGGACGTGGTCGGGATAGGCGTCCCCCGCGGGCGGCGCCGTCCACGCGCACTGCACGTCGGGCAGCAGCGCATCGGGGACGATCATCACGGTGCAGGCGGCGTCGCTCGCCGCGAGCGGTCCGAGGCCGAACGGCAGGCATTCGCCGTCGACGCAGCCCGTGTCGTCCTGGCAATCGTCGCTCGTGGCGCAACTCGCGGGCGCCGCGAGACACCGCTCGTAGCGGCATACGGCCCCGGCGAGGCAGCAATCGCCATCGGCGACGCACGCCTCGGGGCGGCCTGGCTGCCACTCGGGATCCTGGTCGTCGCAGTCGCCGCCCGCCGTGGCCCGGTAGTCGCCGCTCGCCGCACAGAGGCAGGCCGCGGCGTTCGGCACGCCGTAGCCGTCGTCGTCCCGGTCGGGCCAGAACAGGCGGCAGCCTGCCGCATCAGGCTCGTCGGTGTTGGCGTCGCAATCCTCGTCGCCGCCGCCACAGGTTTCGACTCCGTCCGGGTTCGCCAGCGGGTCGAGGTCGTCGCAGTCGCCCCCCACGGACAACGGGTGGGCCAGGTCGGGCGTGCAGAGACAGGCCGCATCGTTGCCGTCGCCGAAGCCGTCGCCGTCGGCGTCGGCGAAGAACGCCGCGCAACCCGTCGCTCCCGGCTCGTCGCTCGTGTCGGAGCAGTTGTCGTCGATGCCGTTGCAGACTTCGAGCGCGCCTGGATTCACGTCGGGGTTCTGGTCGGCGCAGTCGCCCGCCAGCTCGGCCAGGTACGGTTCGACCGGCGTGCAGAGGCAGCGTTCGTCGCCGGCAAGCCCGAAGCCATCGCCGTCGGTGTCGCGGTAGCGCATGGTGCAGCCCGAGGCGTCGTCTTCGTCGATGCCGCCCGTGCAGTTGTCGTCGTGCCCGTTGCAGCGCTCGACGGCCTCGGGGTGCACATCGGCGTCGGCATCGTCGCAGTCGCCGCCCGTCGCCGTCTCGTGGCCGAGCCCCGGTGCGCAGAGACACAGCACCGAACCGCTACCGCCGAACTGGTCGCCGTCGCCGTCGCGGTAGTAGGGCGTGCAGCCGGCCGCGCCGAGTTCGTCGGTCTCGCCGTCGCAGTCGTTGTCGTAGCCGTCGCAGGCTTCGGGTTCGGGCGCGGCCGCACTGCACGGCGACCAGCCGGTCGCGGCGTCGCAGGCTTCTTCGCCGACGCAGATGCCGAATTCGTTCGCCTGGGTGCACGGCCGCACGTCGCCCGCGTTGGCCTCGTTGCAGGTGCAGGAGCCCGACGCCGGCAGGCAATGTCCGGCGACGCAGCGCAGCGCCTCCGGACAGTCGGGGTCGGTCGTGCACTCGCGCACGCACACCCCGCCGTCGTTGAGGGTGAGGCACACGCCAGGCAGACCCAGGCACTGGTTGTCGTTGTTGCACGGCGTGCAGTCGCTGACGTCGCCGACGGGCACGCAGATGTCGAGGTTCGGCGGCCGGAAGTAGCCCGGTTCACAGGCAACGACCGCGCAGTGGGGGGGGCCGTCCTGCGGGACGGCACACGTGGTCTCCGTCGCGAACGGCACGAACTGCGCACACGACTGGCCGCACTGGCCACAGTGCTCGAAAGCCACGTACGGGCCGTCGGGTGTGGCGCGGAAGTCTTCGTCGGTGGCTCCGTCGCAGTCGTTGTCGCGGCCGTCGCAACGGTCTTCGGCGGGTTCGGCCGCAAGGCAGACGTGGCCCGCGCTGCCCTGGCACTGCCACGTGCCCGGGCAGGTGCCGAAGGCGTTCTGTTGCTGACAGGGCTCGGCGGGGGGCACCAGTTCCTCGTCGGCGAGGCCGTCGCAGTCGTTGTCGAGGCCGTCGCAGAGTTCGGCCCGCGGTTCGGTTGCGGTGCAGGGCAGCCAGCCCGCCGCCGGGTCGCACTGTTCGAGCCCAAGGCAGCGGCCATGCTCGTTCGCGCGCTCGCAGGGCCGCACTTCGTCGGCCTGCGCCGGGCCGCAGTCGCAGGCCCCGCTCACGGGTTGGCATTGTCGCGTCGGGGGGGCCTCCGGGCGCCCGGCCGGCAGGGTGTCGCGGCACTCGTAGCCGTTTGGGCAGGGCCGGGCCTCGTCGCAGGGGCGCGTGCAGCGCAGACCGTCGCTGAACGTCAGGCAGTAGCCGGCGCCGCATTGCGCGTCGGCGCTGCACGGGGTGCAGAGGTTGCTGCCGGGCGGGTGGCAGACCGACAGCACGGTGCCGCTCTGGCCGGGCGCGCCCTTGCACGTCCAGCCGGGGAGGTCGCAGGTCTCGGTGCAGGCCCGCGTGCAGGTGCCTTCGCCGACGAAGGTGATGCAGAGGAGCCCCGCAACGCAATCGTCGTCGGCCGAACAACCCGCACCGAGGGCACCCGGGGCCACGTCGGAAGGAAACCAGGCCGTGTCGCCGCCTGAAGCCTCCGCCGGCACGAAGTCGAACTGCGGGGCGTCGCCGAGTGCGCCGTCGCCGGAGGTGTCGCCCGTGGCCGAACTGCCGAAGTCGGGCGGCACGCAGGTCTGCGTCGTTCCGCCCCCGCCGCAGGCCGATGCGGCGGCGATGAGCGCCACGAGCACGAACGCCTCGCGCCATGCGTCGAGCGGCAATCTGGCCGCTGCCGAAGCGGGTTTCGCTCTGCGTCCGTTGTTTACCCTGGTCATGGTGTCCTCCCGGTCCGCTACGGCCCAACGAAGGGGCATTGTAGCCCAAAGCCGGCCTCGGAGTGGACCCGGGCCGGGCCGCGGAGCCCCGTTTCAGGCGCCGACGGGCGACGAACTTGCTCGCGGAACCATGCGGGAGGCACCGTCGCAGAGGCCCCTCGGCGCAGGAAGGCGTCCGGCGAACCTCGCGGTGGATTGCAGAGGCCCGGGAGGGCCTGCCGAGGCCCGGCAGCAACGGCGGCCTCCGCGTAGAGGGGTTTCGTGAGCGGCGCGTGGCGCCCCCAAGGCAGAAAAAGCGCTGTGCAGGCCCCGACGGATCGTCCGCGGGGCGAAAAAAGGGCAGATCGGCCGAAGCGGCAGTGCCCGCAGGCGCGAGGGCCCCTTGTTGAAGCCGTCCGCAATGCCCCCGACGCCCCCAAAACACTTGCACGGGGTGCGCGGCTCGGATTTGGGTCGAGATGTGCGCCCGCGCGCCTTGTCTTGCTACTTTTTGTCGCGACCGAAGCGGCTTCCTCGGGGCCGGCCCGGTCTCACATGCCGGTACGGGTGCTTCTCTTCTGGCGCCGCCCCGCGCGGAAAGGCTGCGGAACTGCGCACGGCACGATTTTTTCGGGCCGCGGGCCGTGCGCAGGCGCTTGGGTGCCCCCGAGCGCCCGAAACGGCCCGGGTTGGGCCGTTCGGGCGCACCTCGGGGAAATCGGGGTGGGAATCTAGGCGGCGATGGACAGGTCGGCGGGAACGGACGGTGCCGGAGCGGGCGTTTCGGCCGATTCCGGGGCGTGTTCACCAGCGTGCTCAGCGGTTTGGCCGCGCCGGCGCGACGCCGGGCGCACCCTGCCGGCCAGCTCGGTTTCGCCGGCCAGTTCGAGCAGCGTGCTGAACAGCGTAGCGGTGCGGGAGAACGCCTCGTCGAAGGTCTGGAGGGAGCGTTGGCGCGTGACCACGCAGGCTTCGGCGGCGCGTTCTTCCCGTGTGTAGGCGCTGCGGGCGTCGGCGAGGGCCGCGACCGGGCCAGCGAGCTGTACCCGCCACGGTTCGGCATCGAACGTGACGCCGAGCGCGCGGGCGTCGGGCGGTGTGTCGGCGAGTTTCTCCAGCACGCGCTTGCCGAGCCGTTCGAGCTCGATGGGCACGACGGGCGTGTTGCCCGAGAAACCGAGTTGCCGCACGTAGTCGGGGCCGAGGGTGGCCTCGGCCACCTGGCGCAGGCTCACGAGCGTGCGGCGCACCGACTGAGCCAGGCCGGCGTGCACGGCCCGGACAACTTCGAGTTCCCGGCGTTGCCGGTCGAGTTGATCGTCGGCGAATTCCATGGCCAGGGTGTTTCGGACGAGACTGCGAATCGCCGCGTCGATGATGCGCGGCGTGTACGGGCCGTCGGGGTCGACGCCGAAGCCCGCCTGGAAGGACGCTTCGATGACCTCCTTGTGGGTGACGCCGGCGGCCTGCACGGACTCGGACGACTTCTTACGGTGGTTCACACTGCGGGAGCGCATCTCCGTTCTCCTTCATCCCCTCGGATGGTGCCGGCGCGACGGCCGGCGGTTGGAATTTCAGGCGCGCGCTGCCGTGGCCCGTATCAAGTTGCGTGCCAACCGCCCAAAGCGGCCCAACCCCTCGTAAATCCGTGCCTGGACCGGCCGGAAAAACGCCGTGCGGGGTGTGCGGACCCCGGATCTGAGGCATGCCGCCGCCTGTGGCCGGAACCTTCTGAAATGTCGAGGTTCTCGTGGCGCAAAGGTCGTTTGGGGCGGCCGCAGCCGGGGTCTGGCGTGGCCGTCAACGCGGGTTTGGCGCGGGCCGCCCCGGCACGGAGAGACGGTGAAGGAGGCCGAGCCGTCCGACGCGGGGGCGGAGCCCGCGGCGGCGTGCATCGCGCAGTCGCGCAGCCCGCCGACCCGGGCGCCCCGGTGCGTCCGGGGGTGCGCATGGCCAACAAAAGCTGGCGGGAAGGTGCTGTGGGGCAGGGCAATGGCGCGGGTCGGCTACTCCGGCGCCCAGGTGGCGCCAAAGACGACGCGGGCGTCGGGCGTGCCCATGGCCTCGCCAAGCCCGGGGCCGGCACCGAGGAACAGCGCGAGGCCCTTGACGGGGTAGCCACGCAGGCCGAGCAGCAGTTCGACCGGGGTCGTGAACTTGTTGCCGAACGGGTCGGCGAGCCTCGTCGCGGTCTGGGCTTCGACGAGGGCGTAGAGTCGGTCGGACCAGAGCTGCACGCTGACCCCGAGAGCGCCGTAGAGTTGATGGTCGGTCGTGAGGTTGCGCACGCTGCGCGTGGGCCCGAAGCGCAGCCCCAGATTGGCGTCGATGTCGACGTAGGGCACGTGCACGCCGGCGGTCACCGAGAAGCCGCCCGAGAATTGCTCGGTGGACAGGAACGCCCCGCCGTCGCCCGTGGGGAAGTTGAGCTCGGCGCCGGCCGCGAGCCGGAAGATGGAACAGCGATCGCCGAGGATGCGCACGCGCGGCACGAAGCGGAGATCGCCGAGCGCCTCGCGCGGCATGACCGAGCCGTCGCCGCGACCCGAACCGGCGACGTAGAGCGCAATGGGCAGGTCGAGACCCAGTTCGAGCCGATCGAAGAGCCCGAGCCCCGCCACGACGTCGAGGATGAGCAGGTCGGAGATGGCTTCGCGCGCCTCGGGCGTCTTGTAGCGCTCGGGCAGTTGCAGCGCGTCTTTCGCGTAGTGGAACCAGGCGCCCGCGCGGTAGTTCAGGTGGCCGAGCACCGAGGCGCTCTCGACGCCGAACGTGCCGCGCGCCGTGATGCTGGGCCGGAACTGGTTGAAGTTGGCGTTGTCGTCGCCGGCGAGCAGCGGTCGAGCGAACCCAACGAGAAGCAGCCCGACGCAGAGACGGGGCAACACGGTCGCAAGTCGCATGGCCTGACCCCCGGAGTCGCGACGCACGCACCGCGCGGGGTCGTCGTCGACCGGACGCGTGGCGGCTGTCCAGACGCGCCATGCTAGGCCAACTCGCCCGCCCGGTCCAGCCCGCCCGCAGCCCCCGCGACTCGCCACCCGCGCGGTTGGAAGCCCGGCCCGCTTTTGCGTAGAATGGCGCCGTTGGCGGATATGGCGAACCGTGAAACGTCGATAGTTGGAGGGAATCATGGCAACGCTGCGTGCGGTCTTCGTCTCAGCGCTCGTCGCGCTTGCGTTTGGCACGGTGGCCTGTGGCACCGGCGATACGGGCGGGCCCGACCTCGAAAACTGTCCCGTCGGGCAGCATCTCGACCCGGCGACCGGCCTGTGCGTCGACGGCTGCCTGGCGGCGGCCGACTGCGACGACGGCAACGATTGCACGAATGACCTGTGCGACAGCAGCACGGGCGAGTGCACGAACGAACCCATCCTGGGCTGCGGCGCCTGCGAGGATGCGAGCGCCTGCGACGACCAGGATGCGTGCACCGAAGACCTCTGCGACGACGCGAGCCAGCGCTGCGTGCACCGGCCCATCGACGGCTGCTGCACCGAGGCCGTGGCCTGCGACGACGGCGATGTGTGCACGACCGACGTCTGCAACGGGGTGCTCGGCTGCGACCACATCAAGATCGCGGGCTGCCAGGCGCCCTGCGAAGGCGACGCCGACTGCAACGACGACAACCCGTGCACGGCCGACTCGTGCGACCCGACGAGCGCGCTCTGCAGCAACAGCCCCGAGCCCGACTGCGTGCCGTGCACCAACATCGGGAACTGCGACGACGGCGACACGTGCACGGCCGACATCTGCGACGCGGGCCGTTGCCGCTGGGCGCCCATCCCGAACTGCGGCATCGTGTGCCTCAGTGACGCCGATTGCGCCGACGGCGACGATTGCACCGACGACGTCTGCGACACCGCCACCGGAGTCTGCTCGAACACCATGCTGCCGGGCTGCTTCCCGTGCGTCGACGATACGGAGTGCGCCGGCTACGGCGATCTCTGCAACAGCGGCATCTGTGTCGCCGGGTTCTGCGAATGGGCCGCGCGCGTCTGCGACGACGACGACGAGTGCACGGCCGACTCGTGCGACCCCGCCACGGGCGAATGCGTGTTTTTGGCCGTGCCCGGCTGCGGGCAGCCGTGCAGCGCCGACGAGGAGTGCGCCGACGGCGACCCGTGTACCTTCGACCGCTGCGACCCGACGGCCGGCCTCTGCGTCAACGAGCCCGACCCGGCCTGCGTCGTACCCTGCACGACCGACGGTGACTGCCCCGTGTCTAGCGACCTCTGTGAACGCGTGGCCTGCATCGACGGGGCCTGCCTCACCGAAATCCTCGAATGCGCCGATGGCGACCCGTGCACGGCCGACGCCTGCGACCCGACGACCGGTGCGTGCGTGTTCGAGCCCCTGCCCGACTGCGCGGGCTGCACGGCCGACGATCAGTGCGCCGACCTCGACCCCTGCACCGACGACCGCTGCGACCTGGAGACGGGCCTCTGCAGCAACCTCATGTTGCCGGGCTGCTTCCCGTGCGAAAGCGACCTCGACTGCCCGCCGACGGGCGATCTGTGCCTGCCAGCCGTGTGTGAAGGCGCGCTGTGCCAGTGGGTTCCGGTTGCTTGCGACGACGGCGACGGCTGCACGAACGATCTCTGCGACCCGCTGAGCGGCGACTGTCTGAGCGAGCCCATCCCCGGCTGCGCCGGCTGCACCGACGACGCCGACTGCGGCGACGGCGATCCCTGCACCCTCGACCAGTGCGTCGACGGCGGGTGCACCTGGCTTCCCATCGTCGACTGCGAGGGCTGCCGCGGCGATGCCGACTGCAGCGACGGCAACCCGTGCACCGCCGACACGTGCGACGAAGCGACCGGACGCTGCGAAAGCGCACCGGCTCCCGACGGCACGCGCTGTGACGACGGCGACGCCTGCACCATGGACGACCGCTGCCACCTCGGTGGCTGCTTCGGGGTGGCGCTCCGCTGCGACGACGGCGACCCCTGCACGGCCGAGTCCTGCGACCCGGCGAGCGGCCTGTGCGTGTCCGGCGAGGCGCCCGATGGCACCCCCTGCGACGATGCCGATGGCTGCACCCGGGGCGACATCTGCATCGCGGGGCTGTGCAACGGCGAAGCCCGCGATTGCGACGACCAGAATGCCTGCACGGCCGACGCCTGCCTCGACGGCGTCTGCGTGCACGCGGCCACCCCCGACTGCGTGCCCTGCCTCACCGCGGCCGACTGCGGCGACGGCGACCCGTGCACGGCCGACGTGTGCCTGGCCGGTGTCTGCACGTGGTCGCTCATTCCCGGTTGCACCGGCTGCACGGCCGATGAAGAGTGCGACGACGCGAATGCCTGCACCCGCGACGTCTGCGTCGACGAGACGGGTCATTGCAGCCACTGGACGTTCGACGACGGCACCGAATGCGAAGACCGCGACCCGTGCACGGTCGGAGACCAGTGCTGGGCCGGTGTCTGTCTCGGCGTTGCGCGCGACTGCGCCGACGGCAACGCCTGCACCGACGACGACTGCGACAGCACCACCGGAGGTTGCCGCTACACCGACAACGACGCCGGCTGCGACGACGGCGACGTCTGCACGCTGGGCGACGTCTGCCGCGGCGGCGACTGCCTCGCGGGGCCGGTCGACGCGTGCGACGACGGCGACCCCTGCACGGCCGATTCCTGCGATCCCGCGGGCGGCTGCACGCACGAGTACGACCCGCGGCTCTGCCCGGTCGTCTGCCGCAGCAACGCCGATTGCTCGGCCGATCTCCGCAGCTACTGCGCGAAGCCCCTCGGCGACTGCGACGGCGAAGGCCGCTGCGAGCCGCGCCCGGCGCTCTGCCCGCCCGAGCTCGCGCCGGTCTGCGGCTGCGACGGCATCACCTATCCGAATACGTGCTTCGCCTCGGCGGCGGGCGTCAACGTGGCGTCCGAAGGCGAATGTGCGGCTCCGGCCTGCCGCAGCAACGCGGAGTGCGGCGATAGCGAGTTCTGTCACAAACTCACGGGCCTCTGCGACGACACCGGCGTCTGCGAGACGCGCCCGCTTGTCTGCCCCGACTACTACCGGCCCGTTTGCGGCTGCGACGGCCAGACCTATGACAACGACTGCTGGGCCTACGCAGCGGGCGTGTCGCTGGGCGCCGAGGGCGAATGCGCTGCGACCTGTACCACGAACGAGGAGTGCATCGACCAGCTCGGCCGCAACTTCTATTGCGCGAAGGACCGGGGCGACTGCGACGGGCGTGGGGTGTGCGAAGTGCGGCCGACGAACTGCCCGCCGTTTCTCGCGCCGGTGTGCGGCTGCGACGGCTTGACCTATCCGAACGAATGCCTCGCGGCTCTCGCCGGCATCAACGTGGCGTCCGAGGGCGAGTGCGCCGTCGCCCAGTGCCGCGACAACGCAGACTGCGGCGAGCGCGCGTTCTGCAGCAAGGGCGTCGGCGACTGCCTCGGGCTCGGGGTGTGCGCAGACCGGCCCGCCTCGTGCAACGACATCTACGACCCGGTGTGCGGCTGCGACGGCCGGACCTACGACAACGCGTGCTTCGCCGCGCAGGCCGGGGTCAACGTGGCGTCCGCCGGAGCTTGCGGCACGCGCTGCACGACCAACACCGAGTGCATGAGCGCCGCGCAGTACTGCAGCAAGCCCAACGGCGACTGCGCGGGCACGGGCACCTGCGCCGATCGGCCGCGCGACTGTCCGCCGGTGCTCGACCCTGTCTGCGGTTGCGACGACCGTACCTACACGAGCGCCTGCGTGGCGGCGGCGGCCGGGGTTAACGTCGCCTACGCCGGCCGTTGCGTCGAGATTACCTGCCTCAGCAACACCGACTGTCCGGGTCTGAACCAAATCTGTCACAAGCCCGACGGGGCATGCGACGCGCGTGGCGTGTGCGAGGCCCGGCCCGCGACCTGCGCCCCCATCGAGGCGCCGGTGTGCGGCTGTGACGGTGTCACCTACGACAACGAATGCCTCGCGCGGCAGGCCGGCACCTCGGTCGCGAGCCAGGGCGCGTGCAGTGCCACGCGCTGCCGCACAAACGACGAGTGCGGCGGCGACGCCGATTTCTGCCAGAAAACCCTCGGCAACTGCGATGGCACGGGGGCCTGTGCCGAGCGGCCCGCCTACTGCATTCCCCGCTACGAGCCGGTGTGCGGCTGCGACGGTGTCACGTACTTCAACGAGTGCCTCGCCTGGTCGGCGGGCGTCAACGCGGCCTACGCAGGCGTCTGCCAGCAGGGCGCCTGCCGCGAGAACGGTGACTGCGAATCGCTGCGGCAGTACTGCGTCAAGGCCATGGGCGACTGCGACGGCACGGGCCGCTGCGAGGCGCGTCCCGACGCCTGCTTCCCCGTCGAAGCGCCGGTGTGCGGCTGCGACGGCGAGACCTATACCAACGCGTGCTACGCCGGCATGGCCGGGGTCAACGTGGCCCACGAGGGCGAGTGCATCTCGCTCGCGTGTCGCAGCGACGCCGACTGTC
Organism: uncultured Myxococcales bacterium; assembly: GCA_964422715.1. Classification (GTDB taxonomy): domain Bacteria; phylum Myxococcota_A; class UBA9042; order PWKZ01; family CAYRCM01; genus CAYRCM01. The sequence goes on from CAYRCM010000035.1 coordinate 20,505, forward strand.
CGGGGCTCCAGCAGTTCTGCCTGAAGGCCGTCGGCGACTGCGACGGCGTCGGCACGTGCACCCTGCCGCCGACGGGCTGCCCCGACATCCGCGATCCCGTGTGCGGTTGCGACGGCGTGACCTACTTGAACGAGTGCATTGCCAACGCCCGCTACATGAACGTGCGGGTGCGCGGCACGTGTGCCGCCGCGGCCTGTACCACGAACAACGACTGCGCAACCGCTGGCCAGTATTGCGAAAAGAGCGACGGCGACTGCGCGGGGCGGGGTTTCTGCGTCGACCGGCCCCGCGAGTGTCCGGCGGATATCTGGGATCCGGTGTGCGGGTGCGACGGGGTGACCTACGCCTACGACTGCCTCGCCGCGCTCGCGGGGGCCAGCGTCGCCTACGCGGGCCAGTGCGTGCCCGCAACCGAGTGTCGCAACAACAGCGACTGCGAAGCCGACACCTTCTACTGCGCGAAGAGCCTCGGCCGTTGCGGCGGCCGGGGCGTGTGCACCGCGCGGCCTGCAGCCTGCCCGGCGCCGTTGCCGGGTGAGGCCGTGTGCGGCTGCGACGATCTCACCTATGCCAGTGCTTGCTACGCCGCACAGGCGGGCGTCAACCTGCTGCAGCTCGGCGAATGCCCGACGACCGCCACTTGCCGTACGAACCTCGACTGCCCGGCCGACACCGACTACTGCGCCAAGGCCGACAACAACTGCCTCGGCACCGGCACCTGCGAGGCGCGCCCCACCGCCTGCACGCCGCTCATCCAGCGCGTGTGCGGTTGCGACCTCAGCGTCTACCTCAACGCCTGCTACGCGCACGCCGCGGGCCAGAACGTCTTGCGCGTCGGCCAGTGCCCGGGCGGCACGCAGCCGTAACCCCAGACCGCGCCCGCCTGCGGCCGTTGCGCCGTCCGTTCCCCAAAAACTGTTGTGGCGAGTGGCTCCGCCCGGACCGCCGACGTGGGCTGCGCTGGGCTCAGCGCGGCAGCCGCAGCAGCGTGGCTGCCGGCAGCGCCAGCACGAGCAACGCAAAGAGCATGTAGCCGGCGCTTTGCTGCTGGACGACGCCGAGCGCCTGCAACCCGAGCCCGACCAGGGCCAGCGCGCCGCAGCCAAGCCCGCCCCACGCCGCGATGCGGCGTGCCCGCGGCCAGCCGAAGGCCGCGAGCACGGCGAACGGGACGAGCCCGAGAGCCCCGGGGTGGGTGGCGAGCAGGTTGGCGTTCTCGCGCTGTTCGGGGTACGCCGCGAGAATCCAGCCGGCGAGCAGCACGAGGCCATAGACCCCGCTCACGAGGCTGCCGAGCGCCAACTGCACGCTCGCCGCAATGCGGACGAGCCGCGGTCGCCGTCGCGCGAGCAGCCAGGGCCAAGCACCGAGGACGAGAAGCCCCGCGAACACCCCGCCAAACCAGGCCCAACTCGGCGGCGGCGGCAGGTGCGGCGGCGTGCCGAGCAGTTGCCGCGTACTTTGCACGGCCGGCGTCGGCCGGCCCGCGGCGTCGGGGAACGTGAGGCGAGCCATCTCTTCTGCCAGGAAGTGCGGCAGGAACATCTGGGTCCAGCGGTCGGCCGGCTCATCGAGCGGTCCGGCCAGCAACCCGTAGACGATCCAGCCGACGGGCGGCACGTCGCGCGTCGAGCAGGCGATGAGCCCCCGCAGCGTCGTGCCGGACGGCTGACCGCGGGCCTGCCGTGCGAGCGCCCCGGCGTAGGCGCGGTCGAAGAGGTCGCGCACGCGGGTGGCACAGTTGTCGAAGAAGTGGTGGTAGCGGTAGTAGCGGTTTTCCGGGAGGATGTTCTTCGCGAGTTCGTCGGCCACGAATCGGGCCTGGCCGGGCGGGAACTGCAACGTCTGCGTCATCACCCCGCCGAACTCGCCTCGGTAGAACTGCAGCGACGCAGGCCACTCGCTCGCTTCGACCCAGTAGCGGAGCTCGCCGAGAAAGAATTTCTGCAGCAGCTGCGGGTCGGTGTACTCGTACATGCCGAAGTCGTAGGCCACATCGGTTTGCGCGATGGGGTCGATGACCCGCACGGCCGTATGCCCGTAGGCCGTGAACAGGTCGCGGCCCTTCGTCATGGTCACGAGTTCGATCGTGGGCTCGGGCGGCGCGGCGTGGGCGCGCGGGGCGCCGAGGCACAGGCCGCCGGCGAGCGCGATGGCGAGGAGGACCGCGCGCGGGCCGCTGCCGCTCGGACCGCGCGTCGGGGCAGGCGGGACTTCGGCCGGTGCCGAGGCGGCGGGCGGCGCCGCGACTCCTGCGGGAGCGGGAACTGCCCCGTGCTTCTGCGCGCGGGAGCCGGCCACGAAGAAACGCACGAGCGCCTCGATGAGCACGATGCCATAGAGAATGCCCGCCACGATGCCGGCGTAGCCCGGGAACACCCAATAGCCCAGGAAGTCGTCGCTCTCGCTGCCGGCGAAGAGGAGGGGCACAGCGGGCAGCACGAAGCCGCCGAGCGGCACGAAATGCGCGTACTTGAACGCCCAGGCCGGGGACGCGAAGGCCGCGATGCGCCACGTGACGACCAGGACGGAGACGTACGACGTGCCGTAGAGCCAGAGCGCGGCAACGAACCACTCCAGCGCCCCGTGGAGGCTTTCGGGTCCGGCCAGCGCGAGCGGGACCAGCAGCAGCGAAGCGGCCGCCGCCAGCAGGGTCGGCCCCCAGGCCATGCGCAGGCCGGGCACGAAGCGGCGCCATAGGGCCGCCAGCGCCTGCAACAGAACGCCCGCGAGCAGCACGACCGCGGGCGTCGCGAGCAGCACGGCTGCGGCGGCCTCGGCGTCGCTCGGACCACATTGGTGACTCTGGACGAATCCGGCGAGCAGCACGAGCAGCGGCGCTTGCCAGAGCAACCGACGCGTCATCGCCGTCCTCCATGCGCAACGCGCCGCACGCGGGACGCTGCGGCGGTGCGTGGGTGGGCCACAAGCGGGTTCCGCTGCGTCACTGCAGCGGCTCCCGGAGAATGGGCAGCAGGACTTCGTCGGGCGCGAAGTCGAGCGTGGCGTACGTGGCCAATTTCTGTCGCAACGTGGCCTCGTCGTCGACGTACGCGTCGGGCTGGCCGTCGAGCGGCACGAGCGCCTGGCGCAGCCCCCAGGCCTTGACGGGCCGATAGCGGACCTCGACAGGGTCGAGGGCGCGCTTGTACGACCAGAGCGACCAGGACCACGCGTGCGACTCGTACCAGTCGACGAGCAGCGCCGCGGCCTCGTACGCCCACGGTTCGGCGTGCATCGTCGAGAAACTGCCGATGTAATACGGCACGCCGTGACGCGCCTGCGCGTCGCCGAACTGCGGCTCGTAGAAGAAGCGCACGAGCGTGTCGTAGTCGGCCAGATCGTCGGCTCCCCACTCGAAGAGGTGCGTGGAGTAGACGACGTTCGTCCAGCCCCGTTCACTCGGCAGCGGCAGCGTGCCCATGCCGCGGAAGCCGTCGTGAACGACCACGAGATGCGTGTCGCCGAGCGCCCGCAGGGCCTGGATGAGCGCGTCGTACATGTCGTCGCGCGCCGCGGCCGACGGCGCCGCCATGGGCTCGGCGAGCAGACTGTACGCCGCGATGACGTCGCGGTGGCCGAACCGCTCGGACAGCGTCTGCCACAGTTCGACCGTCAGCCCCTGCATGGCCGGGTCGTCGTACAGGGTGCCCGCGGCGCCGGCGTAGTCGTTGTGGCCGCCGGGCGATTCCTGCAAATCGAGCACGACGTAGAGCCCGTGGCGCGCGGCCGCGTCGAGCGTTTGGGCCACGCGCGCGAGCGCGCGCTCGTTCCAGAGGAGCGCCGTCGGCGGGACGGCATCGGTGAGGCTCACGAGGTCGCGATACCCCATCGGCAGCCGTACGAGGTTGAAACCCTGCGCCGCGAGCCACGCGAAGTCGGCCTCGCCGACCCAGGCGGCCTGGAAATCATCGAGCAATGCGTCGCGGCCCGCGATGCCGAAGCGCCGTTCGAGCAGTTGGCGCAACGCCAGGTCGGAATCGTCGACGACGATCGGCAGATAGGCGTCGAGCGCCTGGCGAAAGGCGGCCGCGGCCTCGGCCCCGACGCGTTCGGCGAGCGCCGCTTCGAGGCCTTGAAGCACCCCCGCATCGTCTTCGCCGGCGAGGGTCTCGAACACCGTCTCGACATCGGTGAGCAATCCACGTTGACCCGCGAGCCAATGGATGCGCCCGAGGAGCGTGCGGTCGACGGCCGTGAGGTAGTTCTCGTGGAAGAGGTAGCCGCCGAGGTTGACTCCGCGCAGGATGACCGGCTGGCCGTTTGTGTCGACGATCTGGCTGCCCTCCGCGCGAAGCCGCGGCGGATCGGCCGGCGGCGACACGCTGTCGCCATCCCCGTCGGCCGCAGCGGGCAGTTCGGGCGCCGCATCCGCCCCCGGCGTGATGTCGCGCCCGGGCCCGGCGGCGTCGCCCGCCGTCGCATCGGGGGCCGGCGCAACATCGCCACCCGCTGAACCCGGGCCGGAGCACCCGAGACACCCGAGCCCCAGCAGGAGCCCGCCGATCAGGAAGGAAACGGAGCCCCACGGCCTCATGCAATCCCCCTCGTGTGACGCCGGTGGCGCCCCGGCAGCGCCTGTCGCGGCGTGAATCGAGGCTACCCTAGCCGCCCTGCCCCCCACGATCAAGGTTGCCCGGCTCGCGGCCCGCCCGCCACCGGGGGAGCCGCCGTCGCGGTCGTCGCCAGGAGCGGCCAAACTGCCGCCGGCCCAACGCTTGCCCCCCGCGGGGCCTTTGGCTACCCTGCTGCGGCACACCGGCCTGCCCAACGCAGGCGTGGGGAGAGAACGGATGAAGTCGGCCGCTGAGATTCGCAAGTCATTTCTGGCCTTTTTCGCTGAGCAGGGACACCACATCGTGCCGAGCGCGCCGGTCGTGCCGCACGGCGACCCGACGCTGCTGTTCACGAACGCCGGCATGAACCAATTCAAGGACGTGTTCCTCGGCGCGCGCACGCCCGAACACCCGCGGGTGGCCGACACCCAGAAGTGCATCCGCGTGTCCGGCAAGCACAACGACCTCGAAGAGGTCGGCGTCGACACGTACCACCACACGTTCTTCGAGATGCTCGGCAACTGGTCGTTCGGCGACTACTTCAAGGCCGAGGCCATCCGCTGGGCCTGGCAGTTCCTCACCGACCACTGCGCGCTGCCGAAAGACAAACTGTGGGTCACGGTGTTCGGGGGCGACCAGCAGCTCGGACTGCCGCCCGACACCGAAGCGGAAGCGCTCTGGCCGCGTGAGACGGGCATTCCGGCCGAACGCGTGCTGCGGTTCGGCAAGAAAGACAACTTCTGGGAGATGGCGGCGACCGGTCCGTGCGGCCCCTGCTCCGAAATCCACATGGACCGCGGGCCCGGGGCCTGCGACCGCCAGCACGAGTCCGGCCATGTCTGCGGCGTCAACGCGGGTTGCGCGCGCTACATCGAAATCTGGAACCTGGTCTTCATCCAGTTCAACCACCGCCCCGACGGCAGCCTCGAACAGCTGCCCGCCAAGCACGTCGACACGGGCATGGGCTTCGAGCGGCTGACGGCCGTCATGCAGGGCTGCGCCTCCAACTACGACACCGACCTCTTCCGGCCGCTGCTCGCAGCCAGCGAGCGCCTCTCGGGCGTACGCTACACGGCGGGTCCGGGCCCGACCGACGTGGCGCACCGCGTCGTCGCCGATCACATCCGCACCCTGTGCGTGGCCATCGCCGACGGCGCCCTGCCGAACAACACCGGGCGCGGCTACGTGCTGCGCCGTCTGCTCCGGCGCGCCGTGCGCTTCGGGCGCCAGGTGCTGGGGCTGCACGAGCCGTTCATGCACGCGCTCGTGCCGGTCGTGGCCGAGATTTTCGCCGAGGTCTTCCCCGAAATCCCGGCTCAGCAAGAACACATCAGCCTCGTGCTGCGGGCCGAGGAAGCCGCCTTTGCGCGCACCATCGACCGCGGCATCCGCCAGTTCACCGAAGTGGCCGACGCGCTCGTCGCGCGCGGCGAAACCACGCTGCCGGGCGCCCAGGCTTTCGATCTCTTCAGCACCGACGGCTTCCCGCGCGACCTCATCGACCTCATGGCGCGCGAGCGCGGGCTTGTCGTCGACGAGGCCGGCTGGCAACGGGCCCGCGACGAGCACGAACGCGTGTCCGGCGGGCGCAGCACCGAACCGGCCTTCGATCTCAAGGAACTCGAAGGGTTGCCGGCCACGACGTTTGTCGGCTACTGGGAACGCGGGCAGGCCGACGCCCTTGGCACGACCACCGCGGCGCGGCTCGTCAAACTCATCGGCACCGAGGCGTTGGTCCTCGACCGCACCCCGTTCTACGCCGAATCGGGCGGGCAACTTGGCGACGCCGGCGTCGTCGAGGCCCCCGGCTTCCGCTTCGTGGTCCATGACACGGGGCGCATCGGCGACGTTTGGGTGCACTACGGCAGCCTCGAACAGGGCGACCTCGGCGCCCTGCCGGGCGAAGTGCACGCGCAAGTAGACCTTGCGCGGCGGCGCCGCATCATGGCGAATCACACGGCCACGCACTTGCTGCACTGGGCGCTCAAACAGGTGCTCGGCGCGCACGCCAACCAGCAGGGCTCGCTCGTCGGACCCGACTACCTGCGCTTCGACTTCACGCACCCCCGGGCCATCGGCGCCGCCGACCTCGCCACCATCGAACGGCTCGTCAACGAGCGCATCGTCGGCAACACCGCCGTCGCCATGCGCGAAGAACGCCTCGACGACGCCAAGGCGCAGGGCGTCACGGCGCTGTTCGGCGAGAAATACGGCGAACGGGTGCGCGTCGTGCAGATTGGCGATTTTTCGGCCGAACTCTGCGGCGGCACGCACGCCACGGCCACGGGCGACATCGGGCTCCTGCGCATCGTCCGCGAAGAAGCCGTCGCCGCCGGCGTGCGCCGCATCGTGGCCGAGACGGGGCCGGCGGCCGTGGCCGCATTCCAGGCCGACCGTGAGGCCCTCGCCCTGGCCGCCGCCCGGCTCGGTGTGCCGGCGCGCGACCTCGGGGCACGCATCGAGAAACTCCAGGAACAGATCCGCCAGTTGAAGGCCCAGGGCTCGGCCGACGGACAGCACCTCGTCGCCGAACGGCGCCGCAGTCTGCTCGGTGAGGCGCCGGTGCAGGGCGGCGTGCGCGTCGTCGTCGCGGCCGAGCGCGAACTCGACCGCAAACAGCTCGCCACCCTGGCCGACGAGTTGCGCGGCCTCGCCGAGCCCGTCGCGGGGCTGCTGGCCGGCGTGCAGGACGACGCCGTTGTGCTTCTGGCCTTCTGTTCGCGCGAACTCGCCGACGCCGGACGCGTGCACGCGGGTCAGTTGCTCGCCAGCGTGGCGCCCGTGCTCGGTGGGCGCGGCGGTGGGCGTCCCGATTTCGCCCAGGGCGGCGGCAAAGACCCCGCCCGCCTCGGCGAAGCGCTCGATGGGGCCCGACGCTGGCTCGCCGAGCGCCTCGCGCGGTAGCCCATCCCGCGCCCTCCGGGCCGGCGCGACCGCGGCACCCGGCCGTGCCCTGCGCCGGGCCCCCGGCGCCGTTGCGCGCGCAACCTAAGCCAGGTAGGATGCTCGTGTTTTTTCGGTGGGGGGCGGCCCGATGCGGTCCGTGCAACCCGCCGGAGAGGGTCATGACGTCCTGCGCTTCCCCCGTTCGGCCCGGTGCGACGCGGCGTTTCGGCCGTTGGGGCCCCGGTGTGCGCGCCGGTCGTCACTGGCAGGTCACCCCGCTCATCCTCGCCTTCGCGCTGAGCGCCTGTCGCACGCTGCTCGACTTCGACGAGTGCGACGCGTTCCAAGACTGTCAAGACCGGGGCGCCGGCTACACCTGCCGCGAGCACCTGTGCGTCGCCCCGCCGCCGGCCCTCGTGCGCACCGACGGCACGCCGCTCTGCCGCACGCACGGCGCGGTCGCCGACCCGGCCGCGCGGCTGATCGGCACGTTGCTGCCGAGTCAACTCGACGCCGAGGGACCGCCGCTCGAAAACGGGGCCATGCTGGCGCTCGACCTGCTGAACGGGGCCGCCACCGCGGGACAGGGGCCCCCCTTCGGCCTCGTGCTGTGTGACTCGGCCGGCTCGGCCGAGCAGGCCGCCATCGTTGCGCAGTATCTCGTCGACCTGGTGGGGGTGCGCGCCCTCATCGGCGACACGCGGGCCGAGTCGACGCTGCACGCCGCGCGCACAGTGACCGTCCCGGCCGGCGCTCTGCTGATATCGCCGGCGGCTTCGGCGCCCGAGATCTCCGACCTCGACGACAACGACCTGCTCTGGCGCGTCATGCCGAGCGACACCTTGCTTGCCGAGGCGCTGGCCGAGTTCGTCGTGGCCGAGGACGTGGGCCGCGTCACGGTCGTCTACCGCGACGACACCTACGGCCAGGCCCTTCAGACGGCGTTTGCGCGTCGCCTGCTCGCGCTGCGGCGCGCCGACCTGCCCATCCACGTGTTCGCCTACCCGTCGCCCGACTCGACGCCGTTCGACGCCGCCGGCCCGGCGGCCGACATCGTCTCGGGTTCGCCCGAGGTGCCCGACGCGGTCGTGGCCTTCGGCCGCGAAGAGCTCGTGGCGCTGCTGGTGGCCGCCGAAACGCGCTGGGCCGACGAACAGCCGACGAAAGCGCGACCGCTCTGGCTGTTCGCCGACGAAGGTCGCACGGCGGCTATGCGCTCCATTCTCGACGAAGCCCGGCGCGCCGCCGACCCGCTGGCGCAGTCGCTCTACACCCGCGTGCGCGGCACGGCGCACGCGAGCGGCGCAGCCCCGGCCTACGCCGATTTCCGCGCGCTTTTCGAGGCCGAGTTCGGCACGGCGCCCGGCGCGTTCGCCGAGCACGCCTACGACGCCACGTGGCTCGCGGCGTTGGCCCTGGCCACCGTCGAGCCGCCGCCAAACGGCCCCGCGCTTGCCGGGACCCTGCGTCGCTGCAACGAGCCCGGTGCGCCGCCGTTCACGCTGGGCCTCACCGACTGGGGGGCCGCGCTCGAATCGCTGCGGAGCGGCGACGCGGTCGACGTGCAGGGTGCCTCGGGGCTCCTCGACATGGACGACGACGGGGAGCCGATGACCGGTTCGGTTGAACTGTGGTGGGTCGAGTACTCGGTCTCGGCGCGGGCGCTGGCGTTTCGCGGCCAGCGCTTCTTCGAGCCCGCGGGCACCGTCAATGCGGTGAGCCCGCCGCCCGCCGTCCGCGAGGCCGAGACGCCTCAGCCGAGGAGAACGTCCGATGACGCGCAACGTTGAAGTTCCCCGCCAGCGCGGGGCCGCCCCCGGCAGCCGCATCGGCCTCCTCGCGCTCGCCGTCTTCCTGATCGCTCTGCCGCTGCCGGTGCAAGCCGCGCGCAAGCCCGCGCCGCCGCCATCGCCCACCGCCGAAGTCGAGCGGCTCACGGCCGAGGGCGCGCGGCTCTACCGCGCGGGCCAGTACTACTCGGCGCTCGAACGCTTCCGCCAGGCCCTCGACCTACAAGACGTTGCCAACATCTACTACAACATTGCGCTCTGCCTCGAACGCCTCGGCAAAGACGAGGCCGCCATCCAGGCGTTCCAGGCCTACATCGACCACGCCGACGCCAACGCCGAGGCGCGCGACAAGGCGCGCGAGCGCATCGTCCGGTTGCGCGAACGGCTGGCCGAGGACGCCGCTGGCGGTCCCCGGCCCCCCGTCGGCGGGTCCGGCCCCACGAGCGGCGGAGGCGGGCCGCAAGCCGGCCCAACGGGCCCCGCGACGGGGGCCACGGTCACGGTCACAGGCAGTGCCACGCCTGGGCGCAAGCGTTCGCGAGTCGCCGAGTGGGTGCTCATCGGCACGGGCAGCGCGCTCGTGGTCACCGGGGCCGCCCTCTACGGCACGGCCTGGGCCGCGAAGGGCGACTTCGAGGATGCCGCGACCTACGGCAGCAAGAAATCCCGTCGCGATCTCGCCGAGACGACGGCCATCGCCGGCGACGTCTGCCTGTCTGTTGGGCTCGCGGCCGTGGCCACGGGCGTCATCCTGTACTTGGCCTTGCCCGACCGGGTCGCCGCTGACGCGCCCGCCGCGGGTCGCGCCGCCTGGCAGCCGACGCTCGCCCCGGGCTACGTTGGCGTGGAGGGACGATTCTAGCCGTGTCCGCAGGCGGTACCAATTCCGACCGCAGCGATACGCAGCGGCTCATCGAGCACTACTCGGGGCTCGTCGGGCTCGTGCTCGCCGACCGCTGCGAACTGCGCCGGCTCATCGGCATCGGCGGCATGGGCGCCGTGTTCGAGGCCGAGCAGAAAACCCTCTCGTTCTCGCGCAACGTGGCCGTGAAACTCATCCCGGCGCACGATCCGGCCGAAGTGGCGCGTTTCGAACGCGAAGCCCGCACCGTCAGCCGCCTCAAGCATCCGAACACGGTCACCCTGCACGATTTCGGGCGCACCGAGCAGGGCTACGTGTACATGATCATGGAGCTGTTGCAGGGCCAGACCCTGCACCGGCTGCTCAAGACCGAGCCCGTTCTCGACCCGGTGCGCGCCGTCAAGATTGCCATCCAGGTGTTGCGCTCGTTGTCCGAGGCCCACCGCCAGGGCATCGTGCACCGCGACATCAAGCCCGGCAACGTCTTTCTGTGTGTGCTCGAAGGCGAATCCGACTTCGTCAAGGTGCTCGACTTCGGCATCGCCAAGATCCTCGAACCCACCTGTCGCGGCGACGAAGAAGAACTGACGAAGCGCGGCGAGTCGCTCGGCACGCCACGCTACATGGCGCCCGAGCAGTTGCTGGGGGCTCCCGTCGACCACCGCACCGACCTCTACGCGGTCGGCGTCATCCTGCACCGCGGCATCGTCGGGCGGCATCCGTTCGAGGGGCATACCATCATCGAGATGGCCACGCGCCAGGCGGCCCCGCTCGCCGCGCTGCCCGAAACCTCGCCGCTCGGCATGGTGCTGCCCGCCGAGCTGGGCGACGTGCTGCGCCGCGCGCTGTCCTACGACCCGGCCGGCCGCTTCCAGAGCGCCGACAGTTTCCGCCGCGCTCTCGAGCGCGTGTTGCTCCAATACGCGGCGCTCGGCAATCCCGATGCCGCCGCCTGGGAAGGGCCGCTCGCCGCCGAGCGCGTCAGCGAACCCGCGCCGGCGTTGCCGGCGGGCTCTCCCGGCCCGCCGACGCCGGCCTCCGGACGGGAGCCGCCGCTCGCTCACCCGGCCGGGGCTGGGCCGCCTACGCCCGCGTCGGGGCCGCAGCCATCCGGGTCGTTTCCCGCCGGCTATGGCCCCGCGCCCTACGCGGGTGGGCCGCTTTCCGGACCGATTTCGCCCTATTCTGGCTCGTTTGGCGCCCCGCCGGTGCTGGCCGCCGCGCCGAGCAAGTTCCATTTCCCCTGGCAGCTCACGGTGCTGTTGATCCTGCTCGCGGCGGGGCTCGGGGTCACGTTGACCCTGCTGCTGCGCGGTCCCGCGGCGCCGCCCGCCGTCGTGCCCGCCCCCACCGTCGTGGCGGCACCGCCGTCCGCCGAGCCCGCAGCGCGCGCCGGCGACGCGGCTCCGCCGGCCAAAACCGAGCCGTCGCCACCCACCGCGCCCTCATCCACCGTCGTGCTGCGCGTCGAGAGCGACCCCGTGGGCCTCAAGGTCGTCGATGTCGCCGCCGACCGCGTGCTCGGCGTCACCCCGTTCGAAGCGGTGTTCGTGCGCGCGCTCTTCCCGCTGCGCGTGCGCTACGAACGGGGCGATATCCGTTATGCCCCCGACGTCATCCTGGCCGATCCGCAGTCGAGCCGCATCGTCTGGCAGGCGCGCCCGCTGCAACTTGCGACCGGCGTCCCCCCCACCACGGCCGGGCCCGACGCCGCGAGTGCCCCCGACGCGGCCGAGGCCGCCCCCGAGCGCGCCGGCGGCAAGGACCCTGGCCGACGCGGCCCGGGCGGCACGACCAAACCGCGCGTCGAACTGCTCGACGGACCCGGCGCGGGGGGTCCCAAGCCGCAAGTCGACTTGCTCGAATAGTCCCCTGCCGCCAAACCGTCCGAGGCCGCGCCGCGGTTCGGCCGAGTCGCCGGGCCGCCCCCGCGGGGCAGATCCCCGCGGCAACGCCGCGGCGCAACTCCCCGTTGCGCGACCACGGGCCAAGAGGCGATAATGCCGCCTGGCGTTGCTCACGCCTCAAGGAGCAGAACCGATGCGCGCTTTCCCTCGATTCGGCCAAACCGTGCTCGCGCTGTCCCTTCTCTTGGCCGTGGCAGGTTGCGGCACCGGCGGCGAAACGTGCCCCGGTCCGCTCGCCGACACGGCCGATGCGCGCGTCGACACGGGAGGCGACGGCCCGCGGCTCGATTGGGTGCCCGGCGGCGATGCCGACACCCCCGACACGCCGGCCCGCGTCGACTCCATCATGCCGAGCGACGTCGAGCCGGGCGCGTTCGGCGCTCCGTGCAATTCCAACGCCGACTGCGACTCGGGCTTCTGTGTGGCCTGGGACCAAGGCTACGTCTGCACGGTCACCTGTCTCGAAACCTGCGAAGAAGGCTGGGACTGCCGCGCCATTCCGCAGACCGCACCCGACGTCGTCTTCGTCTGCTATCCGGGCCAGAGCCACCTCTGCCAGCCGTGTGCGGGCGATCTCCAGTGCGGCGACGGCGGCTACTGCCTCGATACGCAGGATGGCCCCCGCTGCGCCCGGCCTTGCAGCGACTCGCGGCCGTGCCCCGACGGCTACCGCTGCGCCGACTCGGTCAGCCGGGACGATCCCGCGCAGCGCACGCGTCAGTGCGTGCCGGTGTCGGGCGCCTGCGACTGCACGTTCCAGAACGACGGCGAAGAGCGCACCTGCGTCGTACAGAACGACGAGGGCCTCTGCATGGGGCTCCAAACCTGCCAGGTGGCCACGGGCTGGACGCCCTGCTCGGCTCAGGTGCCCATGCCCGAGATCTGCAACGGGCTCGACGACAACTGCAACGGTTTCGCCGACGACCAGTTGTCCGACCGGCCCGCGGCGGCGTGCGCCGTGCAAAACGAATTCGGCACCTGCGAGGGCGAGTACATCTGTCGCGGGCCGTCCGGCTGGCAGTGCCCGGCCGCCACGCCGCAGGCCGAAACCTGCGACTACCAGGACAACAACTGCGACGGCAACGTCGACGAGGCCTTCGTCGACGCGGCAAGCGGGCTCTACACGGCCGACAGCGACTGCGGCGTGTGCGGCAATTCGTGCGTCGGGCGCTTCCCGCACGCCACGGCGGTGTGCGATCCCACGGCGGCGCTCGGTCCGAGCTGCGTCATCGCCGCCTGCGCCGAGGGCTACTTCCAGGCCAGCATGTACGCGTGCCTGCCGGTGGCCTCGAGCCTCTGCAATTCGTGCGTGACCGACGCGAACTGCGTCGTTCCGGGCGACCGCTGCCTCGTCATCGGCGACACGCGCGCCTGCGGCCAGAACTGTGCCTCCGATTCGCCCCACGGCGAGGACTGCCCCGCCGGCTACGAATGCGTGGCTCCGCTGTCCGCCGAGCCCGACGTGCGCCAGTGCGTCCCCGTGACCGGCTCGTGCGACTGCTCCAGCGAAAACGCCGGCGCCGAAAAGCCCTGCGCGGCCGAGGCCGGCGACTGGAAGTGCTTCGGCGTCCAGGTGTGCGAGCCGCCCGCCGGCTGGTCGGCGTGCAGCGCGGCCACCCCGCGGGCCGAGGAGTGCAACGGGCTCGACGACAACTGCGACGGGCTCGTCGACGAAGGCGTGGTGCCGCCCGAAACGCCCTGCCAGACCACCTGGACCGACCCCGCCGGCGGCGACACCGCGGTCTGCGGCGGCGACTGGGTGTGTCAGCGCCGTGAAACCGTCACGGAGTGGGTCTGCACGGCGCCCGAGGCCGGACCCGAACAGTGCGACTACGTCGACAACGACTGCGACGGCGACACCGACGAAGACTTCCGCGTGCCCGGCACCACGCGCTACGGCGACTACGCCCATTGCGGGCTGTGCAACTACTCGTGCGAGGGGGCCATCCTGTACGCCACCGAGACGGCATGCGACGCCTCGGGCAGTTCCCCGCACTGCGTCGTGCTCGCCTGCGCCGAGGGCTACTACAAGCCGCAGAACCTCGACACCGTGTGCGTGCCCGAAGGCTCCGTCACCGACTGCTCGCCCTGCGGCGACGACACGCATTGCGAAGCGCTGCCGGGCCGCTGCGTAGCGCTCGACGGCCAGTTCGTGTGCGCGACGGGGTGCGCGTCTCAGGAAGACTGTCCGGTGGGTCTGCTGTGCTCCGACGACGGCGTGTGCCTGCCGCCGTCGGCTTCCTGCAGCTGTCTCGCGGGCCAGGAGGGGGTCACGCGCACTTGCTTCCAGTCGAACGTGTTCGGCACGTGCGCTGGCACGCAGGTGTGCAACCCCGACGCCGGTTGGTCGGCCTGCGACGCGACGGTGCCCGAGGCCGAAACCTGCGACGGGCTCGACAACAACTGCAACGGGCTCGCCGACGACGGCATCGAACCGCCGGCCGACTCGTGTGAACAGCAGAACGAACACGGCACGTGCCGCGGGGCGTGGTACTGCGCGGGCAGCGAGGGGTTCCGGTGCAGCGCCGCGACCCCGGCGCAAGACCTCTGCGACTACCGGGACAACGACTGCGACGGCCAGATTGACGAAGCCTATCGCGACGGGAGCGGCCTCTACTCGGCAAACGCGCACTGCGGCGCCTGCGGCGTGTCGTGCGCGAGCGCCATTCCCAACGCGACGGCTCGCTGCACGACCGATGGAGGCGCGGCCCGCTGCGTCGTCGACGAATGCTTCGTCGGCTACTACCAGGTGAGCGAGCAGACGTGTCTGCCGAGCTCGATCGACACCTGCCAGCCGTGCGTCGTCGACGACAACTGCCCGGTGCCGGGCGACCGCTGCGTCGCGCTCGCCGAGGGGTCCTACTGCGGCTACGATTGCGCGTCCGGCAACCTGCACGGCACCCCGGCCGGCCACTGCCCGACCGGCTACGTGTGCACCGACCTCGGGGCACTCGGCCGCCAGTGCGTGCCGCGTTCGGGGTCCTGCGACTGTTTGCCGGGCGATACGGGTGCGCAGCGCGCCTGCGTGCGCAGCAACGCTGCCGGCACCTGCTACGGCCAGGAAACCTGCGACCCCAACAGCGGCTGGCTCGGGTGCACGGCCCGCACACCGGCAGCCGAGACGTGCGACGGGGTCGACAACGACTGCAGCTCCGCGGTCGACGACGTGCCGGGGCGCGGCGCGGCCTGCGTCAACACGAACAGCCACGGCTCCTGCCCGGGCGTGCGCGACTGCGTCAGCGGCCAGTCGGCGCTGCAGTGCGTCGGGCGCATTCCGGCGGCCGAAACCTGCGACTACATCGACAACGACTGCGACACCAACACCGACGAGGGCTTCAGCGGCCTGTTCACGGCCTGCATCGTCGGCAACGGCGCATGCCAGCGCATCGGCATCCTGCAGTGCCGCACCGACGGCACGGGCACGACGTGCAGCGTGTCGCAGGGCAGCCCCGGTACCGAGACCTGCAACAACATCGACGACGACTGCGACACGGTGGTCGACGACGGTCCGAACTGGACCAACAAGGGCCAGCCCTGCACGCTTGGGCTCGGGGTCTGCCAGCGCGCGGGGGTCTATGTCTGCAACACGGCCAATCCGGCGGGCGTCACGATCTGCAACGCCGATGTGGTCACCGGCCCGGCCCAGGAAACGGCCTGCGACTACCGCGACGAAGACTGCGACGGCCAGACCGACGAGAACTACAAGGTCAATGGCGTCTACGCCACGGTTTCGGCCTGTGGCGGCTGCGGCGTCGACTGCAACAACTTCTACAGCCCGGCGCTCAACCACGCGGTGGCCGAGTGCAGCACGGCCGGCGGCGCGCCAACGTGCGATTTCCACTGCCAGAGCGCGCTCTTCGCCGATGCCGACGGCATCGCCGACAACGGCTGCGAACTCGCCATCGACGCGTCGGCCATCTACGTGGCCACACCGGCCAACGACGGCGCCGACCTGCCGGGCTGCGGCACCTGGGACAACCCCTGTGCCAGCATCGGCTACGGCATCGCGCGCGCCCAGTCGGGCTACTCGCGCGTGCTCGTCAGCGCCGGCGCCTACCACGAGTCGGTGCAGCTCGTCGACGGCATCAGCGTGCTTGGCGGCTACAACCCGGTCAATTGGTCGCGCGACTGGGGCGTCAACCTGACCGCGATTTTCGGCACCACGACGAGCGGCCATCGCAAGGCCGTCATCGCGCAGAACATCCGCAACAGCCAGACCGTCTTCGAGGGCTTCGTCGTCTACGCGCAGGCGGCGGCGGGTGCTGGCGAGAACAGTTACGGCATCTATGTGCGCGACAGCGACGTCGAACTCATCATCCGCAACAACGAGGTCTGGGCGGCGCCGGCCGGTCCGGGGGCCAACGGCACCGCCGGCAGCGACGGCCCCGACGGCACGAACGGGGTGGCCGGCAGCGCGGCCAAGGACACGAGCTACAACTGCTACGAGGAATGCCTCGGGTTCGGCGAAACCGCCGGCGGCTCGGGCGGCCAGCGCGTGTGCAGCGGCACCAACGTCAGCGGCGGAAATGGGGCCACCGCCCCTTGTCCCGACTGGGCCGAGGGCTCCAATTGGTGTGTCAACTGCGCCGTTGAGGCCCAGGGCGCTGCCGCGCGGCCGAACGGCCAGGCCGGTAGCAACGGCGGCGCGGCTGGCGGCGCCGGGGGCTTCGACGCCAACCTCGACTACTTCTGCAACACGTCGTGCAGCTGCTACGTGCCGAACGCCGGCAGCATGGTGGGCGGCAATGGCAGCGACGGCTCCACCGGCGGCAACGGTCAGCCGGGGTCTGGCTGCTCGGCCGCGGCCGGCACGGTCTCGTCGGGCGAGTGGGTGGGCACCGCCGGGGCCGCCGGGGCGGGCGGTGCGCACGGCGGCGGCGGCGGCGGCGGG
>CAYRCM010000036.1:0-37349 GCA_964422715.1 uncultured Myxococcales bacterium
CGCGGCCGGGGCTGCTCTATGCGGGCGAGGTCGTGGCCGTACCGGGGTAGGCGCGGGACGGCGGGCGGGGCTCAGCGGCCCGCGCGCGGCACCCGGATGACGCCCTGCTGTTCGATGAGACCGCGGGATTCGAGTTCGTAGTCGGCGTACCGCACGAGCGACGCGAAGACGAAGAGCGACTCGTCCACGAGGAAGCCGAGGGTCTGGTCGGGCTCATAGAGCGCCAGTTCCGGCACGTCGATGGGGGTCGGCGCCGCGTCGTCGATGCGCCACAGCCAATGCCCAGCGGCCCCGTTCAGGAGCACGTAGAGGCGGCCGGCGACGTCGTAGCGGGCCGACGTGGCCGAAAGCCCGTGCGCGTCTCGTTGCAGCTCGTCGTAGGTCACCGGCACAGCGAATTCGCGCTGCGAGAGGTCGTGCCGGTCGATGCGCACGAGCGTCACGTTTCCGTCGGCATCGGCCGAGAAGCGCCAAAACGCGTTGTCGGTCTGCAGGTCCACGGCCTGGGCCCACACACCGACGGGCAGCTCGGGGCGCACGACCTCTGCCCCGGCGGCCGAGACGCACACCGACTCGCCCCCGGGCCGGATGCCGCAGTAGGCCCCATCGGCGAAGCCCGCCGTCGGCCGGAAGAGCCCGCCGTCGGCGTTGCGCCAGGCTTCGGGGAGTTCCGTGACGCTTCCGTCGGGCGCGATGCGCAGCGTGCCGACGAGCACCCCACCGCCGCGCACGGGCACGGGATTCAGGTCGTACGGACAGGTGGGCGCGCAGGCCGCGCCGCTGAGCGGGATGGGGTAGCGCTGCGCCAGCCACGGCTCCAGGTCGACGCGCGTCTCGCCCGCGGGGCCGAAGAGGGAGATGCTGTGATCGAGCCAGCGCGGGCGGTACAGCCACATCCCGTGACCGGCGAGGTCGGCCGCCGACCGGCCCGATTCGTCGCCCCCGAACCGGGCCTGGGGCAGGATGAGGCCTGGCCCGTAGCGCATGCGCGGCGTGACGAACCCCCCGCCCGTGAGCGGCGCGGCGTCGGTCAGGCCGAAGCCGTACTCGAAACCGTGGCCGTGGGCCTGCTCCTGCCAGACGGACGGGCCCAGGGCGATGGCCGCCCGCCCCCCGCCGGGGATGTGGCCCTCGACGGCCCAGGCACCGCGCTGCAGCAGATCCGCGACGGGGGCCGGCTGGCGCACGAGCAGCACGCAGTCGCGGTAGGCGATGGCGGCGGCCGGCTCGCGGCCGGCCAGGGTGAAACTCGTGAGGTCGACGGTGCCGCCCCCGGGCGGCCAGCACACGCGCACGTCTTGGTCGACCACCCTGGCCTCGACCCCGAAGAATGCGGCGGGCCGCTCCGGCGCGCGCGCCGGGGGCAGGGCGGCCCGCCAGGCGTAGACGTCGCCGAACTCGGGGCGCACCGCCATGTCGAACCCGTCCGGGCGATACCAGGGGTCGAAGCCCCGATAGCCGCGCTGCGACAGGGCCACGATCCCCTGCCCGACGACGAAGGCGGCCATCAGAAGGTCGTCGTTCGGCAGGCGCAGCTGCGCAATGGGCTCCAGTTCGATGCCGTCGTCCACGATGTGCACGCGGCGCAACAACCCATCGTAGCTGAAGATGAAGTGGCTGCGCGCGCCCGGCTCGACCACGGTGGAGGGGCTTTCGATGGCCGGATAGACGAAGTGGGCTTCCAGCAGCCCTTCCGGGTGGCCGGGGCGCACGAACGTGGCCCGCCCGAGCGGGAAGCGGTGGTCGTTGCTGTACTCGACGAACGCGAGCGCGCCATCCGCCTGGAGCCGTGGCCAGACGAGCTGCGACGTGCGGGCGCCGTGAAGCGGTGCGTAGCCCGCCAGGACGCTGAATTCATTGTTGAGGAAGGCGCGGGTGCCGGCGACCCGGTGGTCCTGCTCGTAGCGGCCGACGTTCAGCGTGTCGGCCTCGCCCCAGGCGATGGCCCAGGGCTCCCCGTCGAGGCCCTGCCAGATTCCCGTGAACTCGTGGTAGACGAGTTGGCCACAGTCGCCGTAGCAGACGTTGTAGCGGACGGGGCTGCCTTCCCAGAGCACCGGGAGCGCGCTGAACTTGCCGGCGGCCGTGACCGCCACGGCGTCGGGGGTCGTGCAGATTTCGTCGGGCGCGAAGGGCGTCACCGTGGTGCCGTCGAAGTGGGCGCAGCGCAGCTCGGGCACCTCGCTCCAGCCGCCGCCAGCGGTGTAGCCCGCCGAGGCGTCACCGATCATGTATTGGCCGAAGATCGGCCACTTGCCCCGCAACGCGATGACGTGCTGCGCCGGGTCGCGCGGGTCGGGATAGGCGCCGGCGCCCCACGGCAGGTAGTCGGCGGCGACGAGGCCCGGGGCGAGGGGGCTGAGCTCGACCGGCGGCGCCGCGAGGGGCGGGCCCGGCGGCTCGTCGAGGGGCACCACGATGAAACGGTCGTCCGGCGCGCCGGCGCCAAGCGCGGGAGCCTCAAAGGGCCGGCACGACGTCAGCATGTTGTAGGCGTCGGGGCCCCGTCCCTCGACCAAGCGCAGGTCCCAGACGACGCCGTTTCGGCGCTTGGCGAACGCCCAGTCGGTGCCGTCGTAGGTCCAGGCCCGTTCGTCCACGATCTTCAGCATCCAGACGGGCCGCCGCCCGAAGACCGTGTCCTCGACGGCGCGGCTCACGACTTCGACCGTGAAGCGGGGCACGCCCCCGATGCGGGTCTGCCATTTCCGGCCGACCCGCACGGTGCTTGGCACGAGCAGCGCGCCGCCGCCCAGGACGCCTTCGCGGGGGCCCCCGACGAACCAGAGGCCCGCCTTGTCGAGCGCCAGGTAGCGCGCGCACGCGGGCTCGGAGGGCCCCGCGGTCAAGGGCGCGCCCAGGCGGACCGGATTGCCGAGCGGTAGCAGCGTCCGGCCGCCGACCACGCGCGCATCGAGCACGCTGTCGGCAATGCCGTAGGCGCCATAGTTCGGCTGCAGCAGCCAGCCCGGCCGAGCCGGCCACAGGGGCTCCGCGTTGCTCTCGCCGCTGCCCTCTGCAAGCACGACCACGTGGCCCTGCGTCCCGGCCTCGGCGCCCGGGTCGCCGCAGCCCACCAGCCACAGCACCGAGAGCGCGGCCCAGCCAAATGACGCGATGGACAACCGGAATTGCAGGGCCATGCGCACCCCCCGCGGGTACCCGCGTCGCCGAGTCGGTGGCGCCCCCCCGCGGGGCTTCGTCCACCGACGTGTCGGTGTTCGGCCTAATATGGGCTGCGAAAGTCCACTTTCAAGGGGAGCGTCGGCCGCGTTGGCCGCCGACCGCGAGCGAACGGGTGCGGCCGCGCCGGCACGATCGATAAGTGGTATCGACAACGCGTGCCCGCCGGCTTCGCGCGGTCTGTGGGCGCAGGCGACACGCCCTACGGCGTTGCCGGGGGCGCGGCGTGTCGTCGGCGGGGCTCGCGCGGTGGGCTGAGCGCACAACCCGGCACGACGTGCTCGTAGGCGCCCATGTCCGCGTACGGTGGGCTGCCGCGGCCCAGATTGGCGGTCGCGGGGTCGTCGCAGCGTGCCCAGCCGTCCATGTCGGTCGGGGGGGCGACGTCGCCGTCGGCGCGGTCGATGCAGGGCGAGAGCGGGCTCAGGTGCAGGTCATAGAGCTCCGTGCTCACATACAGCGGGTCGGCGTCGATGTTGCCGGTGCCCGGGTAGCCGCCCTGCACGTCGCTGTACGCAACCGTCACGATGGTTCCGTTGCGCACCACGATCTGCGGCGGCAAGCCGCTCCAGAAGATGCTGTTCGCCGCCGTCAGGCGACCGCCGGAGGAGTACACGGAATCGGCGTATCCCTGGACGGACCAGAACGAGGCGTTCAAGAGGCGCACATCACTGTTCAGGTTGTAGAGCGCGTCGCCATCCCAGACGGCCCAGTTGTTGATGAACTGGGTGTTGACGAGTTCGACCGTGCTGTCTCGGTTGTACAGCGCCCCGCCGAGCCCGCCCGGCTCCTCGTAGGGCTCGTTGTCTGCAGCGTTCCGGGAGAAGGTCGAGTCGGCGATGAAGACCGTGGCGCGGTCGTTGTACATAGCGGCGCCCACGCCGATGACACACTCGTTCCACGTATAGCCGACGGCGTCGTTGCGGTCGAAGGTGCAACCGACCACGCTGGGCGCGTTGTCCGCGTTGTACATGGCGCCCCCGCCGCAGGGCCCCTCGCACGACTCACAGTCGACGCGGTGGTGCGAAAACGTGCAGTTCGCCACGGTGGGCGAAGTGCCGACGTTGCGCATGCCGGCCCCGCCGCCGCCGTAGTTGCTGCCGCGGGTGACCGTGAAGCCGTCGAGCCGCGCGTCGTCGCTGCCCGTGACGATGTGGGCGCAACGGTTGGCGCCGTCGAGGGTGGTGACGTGGGCCCGGAAGTCGCGTTGCTCTCGCGCGTTTTCGGTTCCGGCGAAGCCCCCGTAGACGTCGACCGTGGGCTGGAGTTGCACGGTGTTCCCGCCGCCGTCGGGCGGGCAGATGACGTACGTGCCTTCGGCCACCCACACGTCGCAGCGCGCGGCCATGCCTTCGCCGACGGCCGCCCGGGCGGCGTCGATGCCGGCCTGCACGGTCGGCAGCGCGCTCGGCCAGTTCAATCCGTCGGCGCTCGGCGGCGTGGCATCGAGGTCGACGTAGCGCACACAGGTGTCGCACGCGGCCCCGGCAAATCCGGGCGCGCAGCACACGCCGGCCGGGCAGGCGCCGCTCGCGCATTGCGCGTCGCCGGCACAGGGGTGGCCGCCCGGGAGGTCGCGCGGGCAGCCGCCCACCCCCAGCACGGCGGCGAAGACGCCCTGCGCGTCGGCGGCCGTGAGCGCGGCGTCGCCGTTGCAGTCGGCGGCGCAGGCCTCGGCATCGCTCGGGGTCACGGCACCGACCGCCGCGGCGAAGGCGAACTGCGCGTCGGCGGCCGTCACGGTGCCGTCGAGGTTCGCATCGCCGTCGTGCGGACAGGGGTCGCGCCGACCCGTGAGCGCCGCGGCGACCGACGTTTCGCCGGCCGAAGCCGTGGACGCGCGTGCGAGCGCCGCCGCCCCTGCGCCGGGCACCTGCGGCTCCATGAGGCAGCCCGCGAGGCAGGCACCGAGCACGACCAGGCCCCCTGCGAACCGGGTGTAATGTTGCATGGCCAGCCTCCCGCGCTCCGGCGCGGGCCCGGGTGGCCAGCCGGAGCCCCGTTTCGGCCTTGCAGAACCCCAGTCCGATCGTACCGGACGCGCAGCGGCGGGGGAAGGCGGGCCGGCCGCGCGGGGGCGGTTCGGGCTTTGGGGTTGGGCCGGCCGGGGGCTCCGTGGGGTACGGTGGCACAATCTGTAAATTGAATTGACAATTCGTGCATGCCGGGGATCATGCCGCCATGATCGCGCGTACCGCCGAATCCACCGTCTCGCGTTTGGCCAAAGGATTTCCGGTCGTTGCCATCACCGGGCCCCGGCAATCGGGCAAGACCACGCTCGCGCGGCGCTGCTTCCCGACGAAGCCCTACCTCAACCTCGAAGACCCCGACACGCGCGCGCTCGCCGAAAGCGATCCGCGCGGCCTGCTCGCGCACTACCCGGACGGCCTCGTCCTCGACGAGGCCCAGCGGGCGCCGGCACTCTTCTCCTACTTGCAGGGGTTCGTCGACGAGAACGTGCAGCCGGGCAAGTACGTGCTCACGGGCTCGCAGCAGTTCGGCCTGCTCGCGGGCATCACGCAGTCGCTCGCGGGTCGCGTGGCGATGCTGCAACTGCTGCCGTTCTCCATGGCCGAACTCCAGGCGGCCGGCAAGTTGCCCGAGCGGCTCGACCAACTCCTCGTCCGTGGCGGCTACCCCCCGCTCTACGACCGCGAACTCCTGGCCCGCGACTGGTTTGCGGCCTACGTCGCCACCTACGTCGAGCGCGACGTGCGGCAGCTGCTGGCGGTCCGCGACCTCTCGGCATTCCAGCGTTTCCTGCGGCTTGCCGCGGGGCGCACGGGGCAACTGCTGAACCTCTCGACGCTGGCGGCCGACTCCGGCATCACGCACAACACCGCCGCGGCGTGGCTCTCCGTGCTGGAGGCGAGCCACCTCGTCTATCTCCTGCGGCCGCATTTCGCGAACTACAACAAGCGGCTCGTCAAGGCGCCCAAGCTCTACTTCGTCGACACGGGGCTGTGCGCGTGGCTGCTCGGCATTCGGGACGTGGGCCAGGTTGCGTTCCACGCAGAACGCGGGGCGTTGTTCGAGAACCTGGTCGTCAGCGAGTTCCTCAAGGCCCGCTTCCACCGCGGCGAGCCGGCCGACCTCTACTTCTGGCGCGACAGCCGCGGCCTCGAAGTCGACCTCTTGCTCGACGCCGGCGGCGGCGTGATGCCCGTCGAAGTCAAGTCGGGGGCCACGGTTGCCAGCGACTTCCTCACGGCGCTGCGGCGTTTCTGCGCCCTCGCGGGCGAGCCGGAGCGGCCGGCGGCCCTCGTCTACGGGGGCGACACGGCGGCCACGAACGGCAAGGTTGCCATCGTGCCGTGGCGCAGCCTGCCCGAGTTCGTCGCGGCGCACTGAGCGGGGCGGGCGCGGTCCGCGGCACCGCCCTGCCGGCCCGGGCGCCGCGCCCCCGCGTCTTCCCGGCGGCCGCCAACGCGGCCGGAAAGGGCCACCCGACATGGATTTGCGCGACCGTTTCCGGGGCTGCCTCGTCGGGCTTGCCGCGGGCGACGCCGTGGGCACCACGGTCGAATTTCGCGCGCGCGGCACGTTTGCGCCCCTCACCGACCTCGTCGGCGGCGGGCCGTTCAACCTGCGCGCCGGCGACTGGACCGACGACACGGCGATGGCGCTCTGCCTCGCCGCGAGCCTCGTCGCCTGCCGCGGCTTCGACGCCCGCGACCAGATGCTGCGCTACCGACGCTGGTGGCGCGAGGGCTACTGGAGCCCCACGGGCCAGTGCTTCGACATCGGCCGGACGGTGGCCGCGGCGCTCGGCCGCTTCGAGGCCACGGACGACCCGTTTGCCGGCTCGGCCGACCCGCGCTCGGCCGGCAACGGCTCGCTCATGCGGCTTTGCCCCGTGGCCCTGTTCGCCTACCCCGACCTTGCGCAGGCCGAGACCCTGGCCGCCGAGAGTTCGCGCACCACGCACGCCGCGGACGAATGCCTCGACGCCTGCCGGCTCTTTGCGCGCATGCTCGTGCGGGCGCTTTCCGGTGCGCCGAAGGACGACATCCTGTGCGGCGACGCGGCGGCGTTCACCGGGACCCCGGCCATCGTGGCCATCGCGCGGGGTGGCTACCGCGACAAGCGCGAGGCGGCCATCCGTTCGAGCGGCTACGTGGTGCACACCCTCGAAGCGGCCCTCTGGTGCTTCCTTCATAGCGCCGACTTCGCCGGCGCCGTGCTCGCCGCGGCCAACCTCGGCGACGACGCCGACACCACCGCGGCCGTCTGCGGCCAACTCGCCGGCGCCCACTACGGGGTGGCCGGCATTCCGGCGCCGTGGCGTGCCCGGCTCGCGCTCCACGACGACATCGTGGCGCTCGCCGACGGCCTGCGCCGACTGTCCGGGGCGGCCGGGTAGGCGGCGGGGGTGGGGGCCGACAGCCGCGGGCGGGAACGCATCCCGGGCTGTCGCACGGTCAGGGCGGCGCTCGCCCGTGCTCTCCCAAGCGTCTCCATTCTGGATCGAGCCGTCGCGGGGCCAGCCGGCGCCGTCTGCGCCCCGAGTGGGCTGGATTCCATGGGGAAACCGGCTGCGCTCGCCGGGAGTGCCGCAGCGCCGGCCGTTGGCCGGCCTGGGCGCGTGTGCTACCGTCGCTCGTGCAACCCACGTGGCGCGCCCCGCTTCGCGGCCGGCCAGGGTGCGGTTGCCCGTCCGTTGCGGGGGGTCCGATGAGCGACGCCGTCCATGACCGAGCCGGAGGCGTGTTTCTGAGCCACGCGGGTGCCGACAGCGCCGAGGCCAAAGCACTCGCCCTGGGGCTCCGGGAGGCCGGGGTCCCCATCGTCTGCGACGTGTTGCCGGGCCTGACCGAGGCCGGCACGCCCTTTCAGCCGCGGCTCGAAGAACAACTCGCCGGCAGCACGGCCTTCCTGGTGCTCGTCGGCGCCGGTGGCACGAAGAACTGGGTGCGGGCCGAGGTCGACGTGGCCCTCGAACGGCAGACGAAAGACCCGGCCTACCGGGTCGTGCCCGTCCTGCTGCCCGGGGTCCGGCGCGACGTGCTCCCGGCGTTTCTCGGCCGCAACACGCCGGTGTTTCTGCCCGCGCTGCCGACGGCCATGGACGCGGCCCGGTTTCGCGCGTTGGCGGAGGAACTCGGCTTCCCGCCACCGCCCGCCGCGGTGGCCTCGCAGCCAGCACCGCTCCGGCCGCTCGTCGGCCCCGGGCCGCCACCCGCGCTGCCCGCGCGCCCCTATCCGCTGCTCAGCCCCTACGACGACCCGCGGCTTTTCGCCGGCCGCGAGCGCGACCTCGCCGAGTTGCTCGAGCGGCTTGCCGAGCCCGCTCCCATCCTCGGCGTCTATGGCGTCTCGGGGGTCGGCAAGTCGTCGCTCTTCCGCGCGGGGCTCGTGCCGGCGCTGCGCGCCGCCGGTGTGCCGGCGGCCCTGACGGCGCGGCCGACCGAGCCCGGGCTGTGCGATTTTCTGCTGGCGCAGCTCGTGGCCGAGCCGCCCGAAACAGCGGGCTGGGCCGACTTCGTCGCGATCCTCCGCCGGCTGCGGGCGGACAGCGCCCCTCCGCCCGTCCTGGTGCTCGACCAGTTCGAAGACTGCTTCCTCAAAGACGAGTCGGGCACGGCGCGCGCCCGGCTCGGGCCGCTCATCGCCGCCACGTTTGCCGGCCGCGGGACGGCGCACGGGCCGCTCTGCCGCTTCGTGCTCGGCTATCGCCACGAGTTCCACGGTCGGGTCCAGGAATGGCTGCACGACGTGCTCGCCCAGGCGAGGCACTCCGGCCTGGCCGGCCTCGATTCCCTGCCGCACGAACTCGACGGCCAGGACCGCTTCCGCGTGTTCATCGTGCCGCCGCTCGGCAAGGCGCGCCCGGGTGAAGACGCGCCCGAAGTGGCGCGCGCGGCCTTTTCGGCCGCCATCACCCGCCCGCTCCGGCTTCTCATCGGGGACCGGCCGGCGTTTGCGTACACCCTGGCCGACGACGGCGCCGAGCGGCTCGCGACCGCCTTTGCCGCCGCGCGCGACGGGCAGCCCGACGCGCCGCTCGTGCCCGAATTGCAGGTCGTGCTGGCCCGGTTGCTCGACAAGGCCGCCACGACCGCCGACGGCAGCCGGCCGCTCCGCGTGCCGCCGGACGTGCAGCCCCTCATCGATGGTGCCTTGCGCACGCACGTGCTGCTCGGCCTCCGGCGGGCCTATCCCGACCAGCCCGACGGGACGACGGCACAGGGGCGCACGCTGGCCCTCGTGGCGCTGCAGGGGTTGGTCGACCGCGAAGGCCGGCGAGGACGTCGGCTGTCGGCCGCCGACTTGGCGAAGCGGCTCGGCCCCGACAGCCGCACCGTGCTTGGGCGGCTTGCCGCCGCCAATGTGCGCCTCATCGTGGGCTTCACGGACGCCGAGGGTCTGCACTACGAGCTGAGCCACGACCGGATCGCCCACGTGCTCGCCGAATTGCGCGACCGGGAGGCCGTCGGCCTCAAAGGGCAATTCGACCGCCAACTGCTCGACCTCGACGCCCTTGTGTCCGGGCGCAGTCTCCAGCACCAGGCCGGCGATGCAGGCGCGGTGGATCTCGACCGGGCCAAGCTTCGCGCCGTGCGCGCACACCGGCA
This sequence comes from uncultured Myxococcales bacterium, assembly GCA_964422715.1. Classification (GTDB taxonomy): domain Bacteria; phylum Myxococcota_A; class UBA9042; order PWKZ01; family CAYRCM01; genus CAYRCM01. Next base: position 9,759 of record CAYRCM010000036.1, read on the forward strand.
CAGCCTGCTCTGGAACGACGAGCGCCGCGCGTGGTTTGCCGCCTGCGAGGCCGCGGCCGCGGTGCGGGCGCGGCGGCGGCGGCGCAATGGGGTCATCGCCGCCGTGGTGCTGGTCGTGCTGGCCGTGCTCGGCGCGTATGGCGTCCGGGCCATCCGGGTGCAGCAGCACCAAGCATCGCTGTCCGATCAGCTGCGCACGGCCACCGACCCCGACACGCTGATTCTCGCCGCGGACGGCCTGCTGACGCAGCACGGTGCCAGTGCGGGCCAGCTTGCCGAGGCGCTCGGCGGCCGAAAACTGCCGCCCGAGGCCCTCTACGGAGACAAGGCCGCCGGCCGGCACGCGGCCCGGCTGGCGCTCGTGCGGGCGCAGATCGAATTGGCGGCGGAAGCCGAAGACTTCGGCGCCCTCATCGGCGCCCTCGACGAACTCGGGCGTTCACCCGAGCGCGCTCTCGCAAGCGAGGCGGCGCGGCTGCGGCCCGAGGTCGTGGAGCGGCTGCGCCGATACGTGGCCGAGCGCGCCGCGAAGCGCAGCCCCGGCTCGGCTTCGGCCCCCGGCAGCGCCGGCGGGCCGCCGGAGGACGGCCGGCTCGAAGACGGCAAGTTGGAGTGGGTCGACGTGCCGGGGGGTACGTTCCGGATGGGCTGCCTGACGGCGCGCGATTCGACCTGCCACTACGACGAGGAGCCGCCACACGACGTGACGCTGGAGCCGTTTCGCTTGCTGGCCCACGAGGTGACCGCCGGCCAGTTCGAGGCCTTCGAGAGTGGGCTTCGGCCCTGGCTGACGAAACGGGCGGAGGCGCACGACGCCGCGTATGCCATCACCTGGTACGCGGCGGTCGCCTACGCGGCCTGGGTCGGCGGCCGGCTACCGACCGAGGCCGAATGGGAATACGCCTGCCGTGCCGGCACCGCCACGCCGTACTCGGCCGGTGCCGCCGAGGCCCAACTCCAGGAGGCCGCGTGGTACACAGCCAACTCCGAGGACAAGGTCCACGAGGTCAAGACCCGCCAGCCAAACCCTTGGCGCCTCCACGACCTGCACGGCAACCTCAGCGAGTGGGTCTCCGACCGCTACGGAAGCTACGCCGCGGAAGCCCAGCAGGATCCGGCCGGGCCGGAGGTCGGTGCCTTCCGCGTTCTGCGTGGCGGATCGTGGAACGACTCCCGGCGATTCCTGCGGACGGCGGTGCGGTCCAGGAGCGCGCCGGCCGAACAGCACGCGAACGTCGGTTTCCGGGTCGTCCGCCCCGCCCCCGAGCCGTAGAGGCTGGATTCCAGACTCTTGAGATTCATGTTGGCGCCGGCACCGCGGTACGGGCCTCCGGGCGCTGCGGCGGCCGTGCGGGGCCACGGGCGGGGCGAGCCGCTCGCGGCGTTGCGGCCACCGAAGAGCAAGCCACCCGTGCGCGGGCTCATCCCCGCCAGAGCCCGTGCGAAGAGGCTTGTGGCGTCGTTTGCGAAACTCCGTTCGGCAAGGGGTCGCCGAACTCGCCCGCGCGTCCTTTTCGCCAGCGACGCGCGGCCGCCACGGTTGGCGCGGTGGGCGCAGGGTGCAGGTGAACGGGCGCGGGCCGGGTCAGGCCGAACGACGCCGGCCGGCGGCGCGCGAGCGTCGGCCCGGGGTTTCGGCCGCGCGCGCCTCGATCCACTTGGCGAGCGAGGCCTGGCTCTCGCCGGACGCCTTGCCGGCGAGCAGGCCGGCGACGCTGATGTCCTCGTCGAGGTCGGGCCAGTGGATGCCCTCGCCGTCCCCGATGAGGCGTGAGTTGTCGCGTTCAGACCGAGTGGCGTGCAGCAGCCGCGGGTACCAGCAGAGCGGCACCATGAGGGTGCGGCCATCGTGGAGATCGACGACGATGGTGTCTCGCGCCACCTTGACGTTCTGAGCGCGCGGTTCGCGCGATTCAACCGTTGAAGTACTCATCCCAGGACCTCAGCAATTCTTCCTGGTGCTCGCTGACCAGCCGTTCGAGTTTCTGGAGGGTCGCCCGGCCAAAGCCCCGACTCCGCTGCAGCCGGACCGGTTCGAGCCAAAATTTCGCGAGTCGCCGCTCCCACTCCACGTGGACATGGGGCGGTTCGGCACCGTCCCCGGCGTAGAAGAAGAACCGATAGGGACCGATCTGGAGCACGGTGGGCATGAGCGCAAGCCTCCCGCGAAGTCGGCCCGGGCCCGATGGCCCCGGCGCGCCGGACGTCCGCCCGTGCGCCGCGCGGGGCCCGACGCTTCGCCTCGCGACAACACACCCACGGGAGCCCGCGCCGGTACCCGCCGAGATACTACCACCCCACGGCCGGTGCGGAGAATGCGCGTGCCGCAGCGGACTCCGCTCGGCTGCGTGTCGCCAGCGGCACGACGGCCGGCTTGGTGCGCCGGGCGGCCGGCTACCGGCACCCGCACGGCCGCAGCATGTCCCGCGTCGCGCGCCGTGACCGACGACGACAATCCGGGGGCGGTGCGATGCCACCGGTTGCGCTCCCGCCGCCTGGTTGGCCGCGACCAGCCGGCCGGCGCCGGGCCGGGGCCAGGCCGTGCGACCGCTCCGTCCTGCGCTGCGAGGCCTCCGGCCGGCGCCATCGCGACCCGACGGCGAACCGCCGGATGACCCCGGCCGAGGCCTTTGCTACGATGTGGCCGAAGGTCGCCGTTGCGACAGGAGCCGCCCCGATGACCGACGAAGCACTACTTCGCGAAGCCGTGCGGCGCATCACCGACGGTTTTCGGCCCGAACGCATCCTGCTGTTTGGCAGCCGCGCGCGCGGCACGGCCGGTGCCGACGCCGACTTCGACTTCGTGGTGCTCGTCAGCGGCCCTGCCGACGTCTGGCGTCTCGCGGCAGAGATCCGCGGCGCCCTGCGCGGCCTGCCCGCCTCCTTCGACATCCTGGTCCGCGAGCGGGGCGTCTGGCAGACCTGGGCCAGCCGGCCGCTCACCCTCGAAGGCCAGATCGAACGCGAGGCTCGGGTGGTCTACGATGCCGCTGCTTGAGGGCGTCCGTGCGGTGGCCGCGGCGTGGCTCGAACGGGCGCGCGGCGACCTATTGCCATCGAGTTGTGCTTCGCGTCGCCGCGCGCTCCCGGTTGGCTCGTGGCCTTTCACTGTCAGCAGGCCTTCGAGAAGTGTCTCAAGGGCCGCCTGATCCTCGCCGGCCTTGAGGCGCCACGTAGCCACGACCTGGTGCGCCTCCAAGAGCTGCTCGCCGCGGCGGGTGTTGGCCTGCCGCTGTCTTCCGCGGTCTTGGAAGCCCTGGCCCCGTTTGCCGTCAGCGAGCGCTACCCGTCCCTTTCCGCGCCCGAGGTGTCGCGCACCGCACTGCCGCCCCTCGTCGAGGCGGCCGAAGCGTGTGCCGTCTGGCTCGAGCAGGCGCTACGGGCTGGAGAGACATCGCTCGCCGACAGCCACTCCGGGTGACCCCCGGCTGGGCAGCGTGCGCGCCGCTCCTCCCCCGCCCGGTGCCCGGGCGCGGCGCAGCCGGGCCGATTCGTCCGCGGGGCGGCGCCATCCGGCGCGCTCCACGGGAGCCCGGCTCCGGCGCGAATCGGTCACCGCGCTGCCGCGGACCCTGCGGCGGCTGCGGACCCGCGTGGCGCAGTATGTTGACGGCGCGGGAAAATCACGTCGCCACACGGACATCAGGGCCTCGATAAGCGCCTCGGCAGGGGTGGTGCTCTTTCCGTAGCTGGCCGGCCGGCGGCCGGCGCGTGCCGCCGGCCGGCACAATGCCTGCCGCGGTGCCGGCGCCAACATAGATCTCAAGAATCTAGAGTCCAGCACCTACGGCTCGGGGGCGGGGCGGACGACCCGGAAACCGACGTACATGACCCGGTTGCTCGGCCCGTACGTAACCCGGTACGCTGCCCGCAGGAGGCGCGTGCCGTCGACCCCGGAGCCGCCCCGCATTGCGCGGTTGGCACCGCCCGTTGGCCCAGTCGGACTCTGCTGGGCCTCCGCGGTGTACTTGCCATAGCGGTCGGATACCCACTCGAGGACGTTGCCGTGCAGGTCGTAGAGGCCCCAAGGGTTTGGCTGGCGGGTCTTGACCTCGTGGACCTTGCCCTCGGAATTGGCCGCGTACCACGCGGCCTCCCGCAGATGGGACTCGTCGGCCCCGGCCGAATATGGCGTGTCCGTGCCGGCACGGCAGGCGCATTCCCATTCGGCCTCGGTCGGCAGCCGGCCGCCGACCCACGCCGCGTAGGCGACGGCCTCGTACCAGTTGATGGCATTCGCCGCCACGTTCGCTGGCGCCTCCGCCAACCACGGCCGGAGTCCTCCTTCAAAGGCCTCGAACTGGCCGGCGGTCACCTCGTGGGCCAGCATGCGAAACGGCTTGAGCGTCACGTCGTGCGGCGGCTTTTCGTCACCGTCGCAGGGCGCGTCGCGTTCATCGAGGCAGCCCATCTGGAAGGTGCCGCCCGGCACAGCTACCCACTCCAGTTTGCCGTCTTCGAGCGGGCCGTCTCCCGGCGGCCCGCCGCCGTGGGCGAGGGACGAAGCCGAGCCGGGGCTGCGCTTCGCGGCGCGTTCGGCCACGTAGCGGCGCAGCCGCTCCACGACCTCGGGCCGCAGCCGCGCCGCCTCGCCCGCCAAATCGCGGTCGGGTGAACGCGCGACTTCGTCGAGGGCGCCGATGAGAGCACCGAAATCTTGGGCTTCAGTCGCCAACTCGATCTGCGTCTTCACGAGCGCCAGCCGGGCCGCGTGGCGGCCGGCGGCCTTGTCTCCGTAGAGGGCCTCGGGCGGCAGTTTTCGGCCGCCGAGCGCCTCGGCAAGCTGGGCGGCATCGGCACCATGCTGCGTGAGGAGGCCCTCCGCGGCGAGAATCAGCGTGTCGGGGTCGGTGGCCGTGCGCAGTTGATCGGACAGCGATGCTTGGTGCTGCTGCACCCGGATGGCCCGGACGCCGTACGCGCCGAGCACGCCGAGCACCACGGCGGCGATGATGCCACTCCGCCAACGCCGCCGCGCCCGCACCGCGGCCGCGGCTTCGCAGCCGGCAAACCACGTGCTGCGGACGTCGTTCCAGAGCAGGAGTTCACGGTGCGCGCGTACGGCGCGAAGTTGGGCCCGGTCGAGCTCCACCGCGCCCGAATCACCGGCCTTATGCTGGACACTGCGCCCCGCCACGAGGGCGTCGAGTTTGAGGAGTCGGCCGTCGAACTCGCCCTTGAGGCCCACCGCTTCCTCGTCGCGCAGCGCGGCGAGCACGTGGGCGAGCCGGTCGTGGCTGAGTTCGTAGTGCAGTCCGGCGGCGTCGCTGTGTCCCACGATGAGGCGCACCTCGGGGGCGGCGAGCCGCCGCAGCACATCGGGGCCGTTCGGCGCGAGGCGCTTTTCGAGGTCGGCCGCGGGCAGCCGGGGCGCGCGTCGCCCCTCGGGGTCGGCGAGCTGCCGCAGCGCCATGAGCGCCCAGGTGCGTCCCTGTTTTGCCGTGCCGTCGGGTTGGTCGGGATAGGCCTGGCGGAGGCCGCGCAGCAGATGGTCGCGCAAGGCCCCGTCGATGAGCGGCTGCACGTCGGGCGGCACGTGGAGCGGCCGGGTGCCGTCGGCGGCCGTGGCGGCCTCGTCGAGCAGCCGGGCCAGCACGACCTGCAATTCGGGTACGAGCGGGGCGTCGGACGGTACCTTCCGCTCACCCTCGCCGCCGCTCGCGGCGGGCTGCTCGACGCCAACCCGGGCGGCGGCAAAGGCGGCCGCGAGCCGCTCGGCCCCGTCATCGGCCAGCGTGTAGGGAAACGCCGGCCGGCCCTCGACCTGCAGCCGGAGGGGGCGGGTGATGGCGTCAGAGAAGGCCCTGCGTGCGACCTCGGCAGCGTCCTCACCCGGGCGCGCCTTGCCGAGTGGCGGCACGATGAACACGCGGAAGCGGTCCTGGCCGTCGAGTTCGTGCGGCAGGGAATCGAGGCCGGCCAGGCCGGAGTGCCTCGCCTGGGCGAGCACGTCGTGCAGCCATTCCTGGACCCGACCGTGGAACTCGTGGCGATAGCCGAGCACGAAGCGGCAGAGCGGCCCGTGCGCCGTCCCGCGGCCGGCAAACGTGGCGGCGATGAGCGGCCCGAGCCGGGCGCGCGCCGTGCCCGACTCGTCTTTGAGGAAGCAGTCTTCGAACTGGTCGAGCACCAGGACGGGCGGAGGGGCGCTGTCCGCCCGCAGCCGGCGGAGGATCGCGACGAAGTCGGCCCAGCCCGCTGTTTCGGGCGGCTCGGCCACGAGCTGCGCCAGCAGAAAATCGCACAGCCCGGGCTCGGTCGGCCGCGCCGTCAGGGCCGCCGGCACACCGGCGGCGCGCAGCGCCGGCACGAGCCCCGCGCGGAAGAGCGACGACTTGCCGACCCCCGAGACGCCATAGACGCCGAGGATGGGAGCGGGCTCGGCAAGCCGCTCGAGCAACTCGGCGAGGTCGCGCTCGCGGCCGGCGAAAAGCCGCGGGTCGTCGTAGGGGCTGAGCAGCGGATAGGGGCGCCCTGGCAGCGCCGGCGGTGGCTCGGGGCCGACGAGCGGGCGGAGCGGCGTCGGCTGCGAGGCCACCGCGGCGGGCGGTGGCGGGAAGCCGAGCGCGTCGGCCAACGCCTGAAACTGCGCCGCGTCCATGGCCGACGGCAGGGCGGGCAGAAACACCGGCGTGTTGCGGCCGAGAAACGCCGGAAGCACGTTGCGCGGGACCCCGGGGAGCAGCACGGGCACGACCCGGTAGGCCGGGTCTTTGGTCTGCCGTTCGAGGGCCACGTCGACCTCGGCCCGCACCCAGTTCTTCGTGCCGCCCGCGCCGACGAGCACCAGGAAGGCCGTGCTGCCGGCGAGTTGTTCTTCGAGCCGCGGCTGAAAGGGCGTGCCGGCCTCGGTCAGGCCCGGCAACACGTCGCAGACGATGGGGACCCCGGCCTCCCGGAGCCCCAGGGCGAGTGCTTTGGCCTCGGCGCTGTCGGCACCCGCGTGGCTCAGAAACACGGCTCCGGCTCGGTCATGGACGGCGTCGCTCATCGGACCCCCCTCGACGAACGGGCGGCCGCACCCGGCTGGGCCGCGAAGCCGCGCGCGCACGGGGTCGGCTACTGCGGCGACGGTAGCACAGCCGCCCGGGCCGGCCAATGGCCGGCGCTGCCACGGGCAGGGGTGGCCGGAGTTCCGGCGGGCGGAGCCGGCCCGGCGTGAGACAACGTGTTGCTGATCCTGAGCCGACAGGCAAAGCGTGGATCAGAGCCGGTGAGGCCGTCGCTGAAAGACGTCCGGACCCAGGCGGCGGCCCACGCCGCGGGCTCGGAGGATCCCCCGCGGCCTCAGGAGCCTGGCCGGCCCGCCGCCCGGGGCGTCACCGCACTCGGCGAATTCGGGCTGAGGGCGGCCTCGGACGGCAGCACCTAGTTGCTCTTCTCCGAGCGAGAGCCTCGGAAGAGAAACGCCAGAAGAAAAAGGATCAGGGCGACCTTGCCCGCAGTCGTCCACGATATCGACTCGGCCACCATATTCTGTCTGACGGCCCCAGGAAACAGGTCGGGGATCGTCCATGCCCAGAGCCCCTTGATGATCAGCAGGGCGAGGATAAGCAGGCCCGCCAAGATCCCCCCCGTCGCCAACCAGCCGACCGTCTTCTTCAGGATCGGATTCCACGTCATGGAGGAACTCCCTATGTACTGACAGACGCCACGTCCGAGCCTGCCCGCCGAGCAAGGCGCCAGGCTGCAAGAAGCCGCAGACGGAGTCCACTTTCATCGGGCCGCGCATCTCGGCCGCGGGGTCGGGGACGCTCGGCGCAACGCAACACCCGTCTCCCGCGCCCATCCAAGGGCAGTTGTTGGGTCACCGCCCGATCGGTTTCGAACGCGTCATCGAGCGTCGCGTACCCATTGACGCTCACCGGCCACCCCGTCGGCGACGCACGGCACCGCTTTCAGGACAGCCTGAGGCGGACGGGTCGAGAGTAGCAGAGCGACGGGCAGAGGCAACGCCCAGCCCAATCCGGCACGCCAACGCGAGGCTGGAACGGTTCGTGCCGGCACTCGTGACCCCGCTCCAACTCCTCGGAGGCGCCGACGATGACGAAGCAGACGCTCGCCGACCCGGGCATTGACGAGGTGCGCGAGGCGCGCCAGCGCATCTCGGACGCGTGCGGCAACGACCCCGACCGACTCGTCGCGTACTTCATCGCCCTTCAGGAGCGCCATCGCGACCGGTTGCTGCCCGAGAAGCTCCCGCGCAAGTCCAAGGCCCGCTCGGCGGCTTGAGAACCGTGAACGTCGGGCCCCGTGGCGGGTGCGGGCGGTCACCGGCGGCGAGGCCGACGCAGGCGACCCCGATCCGGCCGGGCGTGGCAGAGGCTGCGGCCGGGCTGCCGGCCCCGCCCGGGGCGGTCTCCGGCCGACTCGCCGCGCCCGCTCGCGGCTGTCCTCAGGGCATGAAGATCGCGATTTCCCTCCCGCCCGACGTGTTGGAAGAGGCCGAGCAACTGGCCCGCAACACCCGCCGCCCGCGCAGCCAGGTCGTGCGCGATGCGCTCCGCGGCTACCTGGCGCGGCACAGCCCGGATGAGGTCACGGACGCGCTCGACCGCGCCGTCGCGGCCGCTGGCGAGCCCGTCGATCCCTTCGTGGCGCGCGCGGCCAAGCGAACTCTGGAGCAGAGCGAGTGGTGATCGGCCAGGGCGACGTCTCGTGGGCCGGCCTGCCAGAGCCGCAGGCGCCGCCGCGAGAGCCGCCGCCCCTCGGTGCTGCGGAGCGGGGATCGGGGATGTCCATGGGCGGACGTGACGGGGCGCTCGTCCGATTGAACCTGGCGCAATGCCCTCCCGGCCAGGCCGATGTGCCAGCCTCCTCGCCATCGGAGACGTCATGCCTCTCGTCTTGCGCGGCCGCAGCCCCGTAGGTGGCCCAGAACGGCAACGGCACGCACCACTGTGTCCCCCGGGTGTCGAAACGTGCCGCGGCGCCCCGACGACCAGGACCTTCATGCCCGCATCGTGTCAGACCCGGGCGTTCGGGGGCGAACCGCCTCCGAACAGAGGGCCCGCAGGGGTCTCACGGGAGATCGACGCAGTGTCCACCCTGCAGGGCGATGGCGAAAATCTGCTGGGCATCGGCCGCGGTCACGCGGCCGTCCGCGTTACAGTCCACGGCCGCGGTGACGAATGGCGCGGGCGAATACGCCCCGAGCGCGATGAGGAAGCCGAGTTGCGCGTCCTCGACCGTAATGAGGCCGTCGTGGTTGACGTCGCCGTGGTGGCGGTAGGCGCCGGCCCGCATGCGACGGTCGAGGCGTAACACGAAGACGTCGCTCGTGCCCCCGAGGTACTGCTCGCTCCACGCCCCCGGGGTCGTCGGGAAACCGTCCGAGAACGTTTCTCCGACCACGACGACGCTATCGTCGGCCAGCAATGTCGCGATGTTCCCTTCGAATGCGCGGTCGGCACTGGGTCCACCGACGAGCGTGGAGGCCGACAGGCTCGTCAGCCCGCTGTCGAACCGGGTGACGAAGACGTCGTCGATGCCGGCGTGGTTTTCCTGAAACGCACCGCCCGTGGTGGGAAAAGGTTCTTCGCTCGCAAACCCGGTCCAGCCCACGACCACCAGGTCTCCGCCGGTGTCTGGCGCCACGTAGAACGCGGCATCATCGGAATCGCCCCCGAGCAACGTGGAGGCCCGCAACTGCGCCAGGTCCGGATCGAGGAACGAGACGAACGCATCTCCGAAGAACCCGGAGCCGCCGGCGTAGGTGCGATCGAAGGCCTGTTCGGTCGTCGGGAAATCGTCCGCGCAGGTCACACCGACCGCGACCACGTTGCCGGAATCGTCCAGGCACAGGCCGTTGACCTGCTCGAAGGCAGCGCCCGAGTCGTTTCCCCCCAGGAAGGTCGCTACCCGGAGGGTGGTCAGGTCCGAATCGAAGCGGGCCACGAAGCCGTCCATGAAGCCGTCGAACGTGGGGTCGTAGCCACCCGGCACACCGGGCAGGGACGGCGACGTCGTGCACCCGCCCACGTAGATCACTCCGGCCTGGCTGCGGACCATGGCGAAGTTCCAGTCATTGGCTTGACCGCCGTAGTACGTGGACGCCAGCAGCGTGCTCAGGTCTCCGCTGAACTCGGCGACGAACGCGTCGTTGGATCCGTCGAGGGTGCGGTCATGGGCACCTTCGGTCGTGGGGAAGTTGGCAGACTCGGTCCAGCCGGCCACGAAGACAGGCCCCGTGGGGTCGAGGGCCACGGCCGTGATGGAGTCCTGCTCATTTCCACCCAGACAACTGGCCGCGATCAGGGTCGTCAGGTCGCCGGACAGGCGCGCGACGAACGCATCATTGCCGAGCGGACCCGCCTGGCAGGTCTGGTCATAGGCCCCGGCCGTCGTGGGGAAGTCGGGCGAGGCGGTAACGCCGCCGACGACCACGCTGCCGTCGGTGTCGATGACCACCGCGTTGGCGCTGTCCCGCTGTACCCCGCCGAGGAACGTGGCGGCGAGCACCTGGCTCAGGTCACCGGACAACTTCGCCACGAACACATCCGAGGTCCCGCCGTGGTACTCCTGGAATGCCCCGGACGTGGTCGGGAAATCCGTAGAACCGGTGTGACCGGCCACATAGAGGTTGCCTTCATCATCAGACGTGACGACACCCACGTGGTCGCCGTCTCTGCCGCCGAGGTACGTGGCGGCCAGCAGGGGATCGATCACCAGGGCGCGCTGCGGATCGTGGCCGGAGACCTCGAAGCCATACACGTCTCCATGCACCGTGTAGGCCACCGAGACCGGTCGCCGCCGGCCGTCCACCTCTTGAAAGGCCACCGGTTCGGTGAAGGTGACCGGCCCGTATTCCGTCTCGACGACCAATTGGCCGGTGGGGTCGATGTCGAGCGTCAGGGCGCCGGCGACCCGGACCTGGATGGTGTCGACGCAGGCGCCGGGCTGTACGACGAAGACCCTTTCCACGTTGCCACCGCGGGCCTCGAGGTGGAACCCGATGCCCGGATAGACCGTGCCGAACTCGACCCGTCCAAAGGCGGGAAGGCCAGAGTGCCAATGGGCAGGGTTCTTGCCGCGAAACACGCTCAGTCGGGTCATGGCCGGCTCGTCGCCGTGCAGCGGGCCCACGTCGGCCCCGACCAGCGATTCGCGCAAGACGACCCCGGCGGTCGGTCCCGGTCGGCCGGCGGCCGCAGACGTTTCGGTAGCCGGCAGGACCTGGACGATCTCGCCGTCGTGGGTGATGAACAGCCGGCCACCGGATGTCGCGGCTGCAAACGCCGCGGTCGCAAACGCCACCCGCATGTCGTCCTGCCCCAGGTTGGCCACGAACGGCAGACCTGCCGAAGACGCCGGAATCCCGGCCAGTCCCGCCAGCAGCGGCGCCGGCGCGCCGCCGCCGCGTGTCGCGGTCGACGCAACGGTGGGCACGGCCAGGGCCATCGTGAGCGCGAAGCCGAGACCCGAGAGCCGAAGGAAAGGCCGTAGCGGACTCATGACGCCCTCCTCTTCGCCGCGTGTCGCTTCATGATCCGGACCCCGAAGGCATGATAGCGAATTTCCTCGACTCATGACGGGCTGCGGGCGCCGTGGAGCGCATGTTCGCAACGTAGGGGTTGCACGAAACCCGCTGGCAGGGCGCCCGCCTATGTGCACTGGTCGTGTGGCGCTGCTCATGGAACCGGACGCATCATGGGCCGTGCTACGGCCACGGCGAGCGGGTCCGCATTTCATCGCCAAGAACTTCAGGGACCGTCGGCGCGGGCGGCCCTCAGCCGACCAGGCGCCGAACCTCCTCGACCATCGTGCGCTTGATTTCCGACCAGGCGTCCGGCGTCTGGCCCGGCAGGGCCGGGTCGCGCTCGGCATCGTCGAAGTAGGTGAGCGCGACGAGCACGTGGCCGATGTCGCGCATGCCGTACTTCTCGCGGAACAGACCGAGGAGGGTGGCCAGGGAATGGCCGGCACGGCAGATGGCGTGCAGGTCGACGAAGTCGCGGCGCAGCCCGCGCTGGGCCACCGCGGCGAGTTCCATGCAGGCGATGTCGGTCACATCGGCCAACCGGCAGCCGAGCCCCCGTGCGCGCACGAGCGGTGCCAGCAGCGGGTAGCGGTAGGCCAGGAAGGTGGTCCGAACGGCGCCGAGCTGTGCTTCGAGCTTGCCCGGAGCGGTCGACTCGACCGTGAGCGCAATCCCGGCCGCGGAAAGGCGCGCGGCGAGGAGATCGGGGTCGTCGGGACCGCTTTCCGAAAACCAATCCAGGTCGAGGGACCGGCGGTGGCCGAGTTGCAGCGCGAGGGCCGTGCCCCCGGCCAGGTAGAACCCTTCGCGCGTGGCGGGGGCGGCGAGCGCGCCAAGGGCCAGCCGTTGGGCAGGCGGCAACACCTCGACGTGGAAGCGACGGCGGGCGCTCACGGCTGCCTCTCGTCCCAGATCGCACGGCCGGGCTCGCTGAGCCAGGCCGTCACTTCCGCATCGGGCAGTCCGAGGATGGCCTGCCAGAACCGCAGGCGCCGCCGCGAGAGCCGCCGCCCTTCGGTGCAGCGGATGACGTCCCGCAGCGCGTCGTCGTCGGCGTGGGCGCGCAGCCAGCGCATGGCGTCGAGCCCGCCGCCGGCGAGTACGCGGTCGATGACGGCGAAGCGGTCCTTCGACCCGCTGAGGCTTGCCGGGTCGCAGTCCCAGAACAGCCGCAGAACACAGTCGGGAAGCGCTTCGGGCAGCGGTTTGGGCTCGGCCATGAGGCCCCCTTTCACGTCCGCTCGGACTCTACTGCCGTGCGCAGGCGGCCGCCACCGCCGATGAGGGCCGGCGGGCCGCCGCGGGGCGCCGATCGGCTCGCGAGACCGCGGTGGGTGGATTGGGGGGCCCGGCTGGCCCGGGCCTTCCCTTGCAGGAATGCGCCGGCAGGCTACGCGGTGGGGGCGGCGACGGGCGGGGCGGCGGCGGGCGCGGTCGCCGCGGCCGGGATCTCGACGGGGCCGGTCTCCTCGCCCGTCTCGGGGTCGACGTCGGTGGTGGCCCGCCAGCGACGCCGGGCGGCCGAGATGCGTTCGTTCTGGTCGCTGATGGGGGCGAGCAGTTGGCGCGCCCTGTCGTCGTCGCCGTCGTAGTTGCCGAGGATGTGCGCAATGGTCACGAGCAGCCCGCGTTGCCCCGTGGCGCGTGCGGCCCGCAACTCCTCGTGGCGGAGCGGCCGGGGCCGCTCGCGTTCGAGCTCCGCACGCATCTCGACAACGCGGGCGCGCAGCTCGGTCACGAACAGCGTCAGCCCGAGTTCGGCGACCGTCGGCCCCCAGGGCTGGTCGGGGTTGTCCAACTCGCTCAGCAGCCAGTCGACGTAGGCGAGTTCCTCTTCATAGGTGAGGTTCACGACGGCGCCGACCCCACCCGGGAACGCGTGCGCGCGAAATCTGGCCGCCTTCTCGGCCAGCGGATGGCCGGGCCGCAGCGCCACGGCCGCCTGAGCGGCCCCCCCATCGATGGCGCTGAGCGTGCGGTCGATGAGGACGTCGATCTGAAACGCGTTGCCCCGGGCCGCGCCCTGGCCGTTCTTGTCCGAGGCCCAGCGCCTCTCCAGGGCGAAGACACGGCCCTCGTGTTCGAGCGCGGCCTCGACACGCGCGACGAGCGCCGTGTCCCCGAGCGCCTCGGCCACCCGCCGCACCTGGCGCAGCGCGAACATGCGCCGCCCCGTCGGGAATTGCAGCAGCCGAACATACTGATCGATGATTCCGTTCGCCATGGGATCCCTCTCGAGTGCGGCCGGCGCGTCGGTCGGCCGCGGCCAGAAGTCAATCGTCCGGCAAGCCCAAGTGCTTCAACCGAACGACAGGGAAATCGGCCGCAGCCCGGGTTTGTCCCCCCCTTCCGAAAAAAAAACATGCGCTCCGCCCTCCGACGACATCCGGGTCTCGCAGAAACCCCTCACCGACCCCTTCCTGGGAGACTCGGGTCTCGCGGAAACCCCTCAGCACCCCCTTTCCGGGAGACTCGGGTCTCGCGGAACCCCCCCAGCACCCCCCTTCCGGGAGACTCGGGTCTCGCAAGAACCCCCCACCCACCCCCTTTCCGGGACACCCGGGTCTCGCAAGAACCCCCAACCCACCCCCTTTCCGGGACATCCGGGTCTCGCAGAAACCCCTCCCCCACCCTTTTCGACGACACTCAGGTCTCACAGAAGGGGGGGGGACCCTTTTCGGGGACACCGGGCGGTCCATGCAGGCGGTCACCGACCTTCTTCGACGCCGCTTCGTGCCGCGGGACGCGGGTGGCGACTGCCCCCGAGGTCGCAGCCTCGACGGACTGCGCAATGATGAACCGCACGGGGGTTCCCGACCGTCCCCGGCGGACGGGATCCCGCGTCTTGGCCTCCGGGCGGTAGACCGCACGCCCGACCCCTGCCGTGGGCCGAGCGGCACCAACACGCTGCATTGCCGAACCACGGCCCGGCGCCTATTCTGGGGTCGCCCAAGGGAGGCGTGCGGAGAGCGCGAATGAAGACCACAACCGGCGCCGAAATCCGAAAGAACCTCGCGGGAGTGTTGCCCGGCCTCCGCGCGGCAGAGGTGGTCACCGTCACCCGCAAGGGTCGCCCGGGGGCCCAGATCCGGGCGCTGCCGCTCGCTGAAGGCATCGTGTGGCCCGATTTCGAGGCCGAGGCGGTCGTGCTCGCCGGCAAGCCGCTCGCCGACACCGTCGTCGAAGCCCGGGCGGAACGCTGCTAGATGCGATACGTCGACCGCAGCGTGCCTGTGAAGTCGTATGTCCGGGAACCGCTGTCCGGGCTCGTCGCCAGACCCATCCGCGCGGCGAACGAGTTCATCCCCCGCACTTCGCTTCACGTCATCGATTTCACGAACGCAGTCCGGCTGAAGCCGTTCCGCGGTGAGATGACCGCCGACCAAGCCGAGTTGGTCCTGACTCGCTACGCGCAGCACCAGGAAGCGGGGGTGTGCACGAGAGCCGCTTGCAATTGGGACGACGTCTCCGCAGCGGCCCTGAACCTCTGCCGGCGCGATTCGGGACGGCTCGGCCACCGGTCGCGCGATGGGCTCCCCGCGACGACCGCGATGTTCACTTGGCTCTTTTGGGCGCTCGTCACAGGACGATGACCAGCGACCGGAACGAGAGGAAGGCCTCCCATGAGAACGATGCGGTGGATGACGTTGCTCTTCTTTGCCCTGGTCTGGCGTACGGCCGCGTCTGCCCAAGCGCCCGCCCCGCCGGACAACGCTACCCCCGGGGCAGAGGTCTCGGCGGCGAAGCCTTCCCGCGATGCGCCGGTCCCGGCAGACGCACGACGGATTCGGCTCTCGCGGGGCACGATGCAACTCGGCGGCAGCGCCGCGTTTCGCTGGAATTCCCTCTTCGAACACGGGCGGAAAAGCGACTGGAGCGTTAGCGTTTCGCCCGAGTTCGGCTATCTCATCCGCGACCGCCTGGCACTCGTCTTTGCTCTCGGCGTCGAAGTGAGTGCGGATGATGGCCACGCCCTCACGCGATTCCAGGCCCGGCAGAGATACCCAGACGAAGTCGAGCCGATGATCCAGGTCGGCGTGGGCGTGAAGTACCTCTTCGATCTGGGCCGTGCGGTGCCGTATCTCGGTGTTCTGGCCGGCACGAGTCTGCTTGTGGGTACCGGTGAATATGGCGATCGGAACACGAGCTATCTCGATTTCTGGATTCCCGCGGGCGTGCTCTTCCCGTTGAACCGGCACATCGCTCTGGACCTGGGCCTGCGCAGCCATGTCGCCGTCCGCCTGAATCATGGATCGGCCGTCGTCTTCGATTTGCCGGTGTACTTCGGCGTGCAGGCGTTCCTCTAACCGGCAGGACCACCGGAAGGGAAGTCATGAACATGAAGACGATGTTGTGGGCGGTGGTCTTCTGCAGCATGGTGCAGACGGGAGTGACCGCAGCGGCCCAGGAAGACCCATTGGCGGCTCCGGCGGGCGGCGGCGAGCTCGTGCTCGACGCCGGAACGCTGCAGTTCGGCGGCGTGGTTTCGGCCCAGTTCGACTTCGGCGGCGGCTGGGACGGTTGGCGCTTTCACGCCAGCCCGGAGTTCGGCTACTTCGTCATCGACCACCTGGCATTGACCACTACCATCGGTGTCACCATGCCGAGCAGTCAAGCCTACAGCCAATGGCTCGTGGATGCGGCCTTCGGCTTCCAGTACTTCTTCGCTGCGGGCCCGGTGCTGCCCTACGTCGGCGTGCTCGCCGGGACGAGCATTTTCACGAGCCGCGGTGACGACGGCAGCAACTGGTACTTCTTCGACCTCAACGTTCCCGTCGGACTGCTTTTCCCGCTCAACGAACGGGTGGCCGTGGATGTGGGCCTGCGCAACCGTTTCAGCTTCAGTCCCGGCCGGTACGAGATTTCGCCGACACTCTGTCTGGGGGTGCAGTCGTTCTTCTAGGGGCCCGGACCCAGGGGCGCTGGACAACGAGGCCCGCCCCCCATTCCCCGACGACGCTGACGGGTTCGCGCAGGGTCGTTCCGCCCTGCAACGGGTGTCATGCGCTCGGACCAGCGCACCCGCCCTGCCTGAGATCGGGCCCCGCCCCGTAGGCCCCTTCCGATGCCGCCCCGCTCCCGCGGCCCCCCTCGGCCGAGCCGCGGCCCACCCGCCGCCCTACACCAACCCGTGCGCCACCATGGCCTTGGCCACCTTGATGAAGCCGGCAATGTTGGCGCCCACCACGTAGTTGCCCTCGACGCCGAACTCCTCGGCAGTCTCGAAGCAGGTGCGGTGGATGTTCCGCATGATGGTGGCCAACCGCTCCTCGGTGTACGCGAAGGTCCAGCTGTCGCGGGTGGCGTTCTGCTGCATCTCGAGGGCGCTCGTGGCGACCCCGCCGGCGTTCGCCGCCTTGCCCGGCCCGTAGGCGATGCGGGCGTCGAGGAAAACCTTCACGCCCTCACGGGTGGTGGGCATGTTGGCGCCCTCGCCCACCGCGATGCAGCCGTTCTTGACGAGCGTCGCGGCGTCCTGGCCGTTGAGCTCGTTCTGCGTGGCCGAGGGCATGGCGACCTGGCAGGGGATCTCCCAGATGTTGCCGCCCTCGACGTACTTGGCGTGCGCGCGGGCCTCGACGTAGTCCTTGATGCGGCGCCGCTCGCGCTCCTTGAGCTGCTTCAGCAGGTCGAGGTCGATGCCCTTCTCGTCGTACACGTAGCCGTTGGAATCGGAGCAGGCCACCACCTTGCCGCCGAGTTGGTGAATCTTCTCGATGGTGTAGATGGCCACGTTGCCCGAGCCGGACACGACGCACGTCTTGCCCTCGAAGGACTCGTTGCGCACCTTGAGCATTTCGTCGACGAAGAAGGCGGCGCCGTAGCCGGTGGCCTCGGTGCGCACGAGGGAGCCGCCGTAGTCGAGCCCCTTGCCGGTGATCACGCCCGCCTCGTACCGGGACGTGAGCCGCTTCCACTGGCCGAACATGTAACCGATCTCCCGGCCGCCGACCCCGATGTCGCCTGCGGGGATGTCGGTGTACTCGCCGACGTAGCGCCAGAGCTCGGTCATGAAACTCTGGCAGAAGCGCATGATCTCGTTGTCCGACCGGCCCTTGGGGTCGAAGTCGGAGCCGCCCTTGCCGCCGCCGATGGGCAAGCCCGTGAGGGCGTTCTTGAAGATCTGCTCGAAGCCGAGGAACTTGATGATGCCGAGGTAGACCGACGGGTGGAAGCGGAGCCCGCCCTTGTACGGCCCGAGCGCCGAGTTGTACTGCACGCGGAAGCCGCGGTTGACGTACACCTCGCCGCGGTCGTCCTGCCAGGGCACCCGGAAGATGATCTGCCGCTCGGGCTCGGCGATGCGCTCGATGATCTTGCGCTCGCGGAACTCGGGGTACTTGGCGAGCACCGGGCCGAGCGACTCGAGCACTTCGCGCACAGCCTGGTGGAATTCGACCTCCCCGGGGTTCCGTTTGAGGATGTCCTGGTAGACCTGTTCGAGTTTCTCGTCCATCTTCGCCATCCAACACTCCTTGGGCTTGGGCCGCGGTCCCGCAGTCCGGGAAGGCGGCAGTGTGCCCGAACGAGGCCGGCGGGGCAATGGCCGCGCGCGCAGCCCGCGCTTGAAGCCCGGCCCGCGCACGGCTATCGTCGCCGTGTGAAGGGCGCGGCAACCCTGACCGATGAAGCGATCCTCAGCGAAGCGGTGCAGCGCATCCGAGAGGGTTTCCGGCCGGAGCGCATCCTGCTCTTTGGCAGCCGGGCGCGCGGCGCCGAAAACGCGGATTCCGACTTCGATCTGGTCGTGCTGGTCAGCGGCCCGGCCGATGTGTGGCGGCCTGCGGCCGACATGCGGGCGGCGTTGCGCGGCCTGCCGGCGTCGTTCGACATTCGGGCGCAGCAGGGCCGAGCGCGGGACACGATGAGAGTCTTTCGATGAGACGCAGCGCCGGCATGGAACCCCCCTTGATCGCGCCCCCGGAGGATCTGGTCAGGGAGGCCGAAGATGTCTCGTGATCCCATCATCGACGAAGTCCGGGCCGTCCGCGACGCGATCGCCCGAGAGTTCAACTACGACATCGAGCATCTTGCGGAATCGCTGAGGCGGGAACAGCAGCAGAGCGACCGCAAAGTGGTTCGTCTTTCCCCACGGAAACTCCCGCCGGTGAAGAAGGCCTCTTGAGACGGCTGCCGCACTACTGACAGCCGCAACCGTCGCCGAAATCCGAAAGAACCTCACCGGGGTTTTGCGCGGCCTCCGCGCGGGAGAGGGGGTCACCGTCACCCGCAGAAGTCGCCCGGTGGCCCAGATCCGGGCGCTGCCGCTCGCAGAACGCATCGTGTGGCCCGATTTCGAGGCCGAGGCGGTCGTTCTGACCGGCAAGCCGCTCGCCGACACCGTCGCCGAAGCCCGGGCGGAGCGCTGCTAGATGCGGGACGTCGACACCAGCGTGCTTGTGAAGTTGTACGTCCGCGAACCGCTGTCCGCGCCGGTCGCAACGCACCTCCGCGCGGCCAACGAGGCCATTCCCGCACCTGGCTTCACGACATCGAGTTCACGAACGCAGTCCGGCTGAAGCAGTTCCGTGGCGAGATGACCGACGACCAGGCCGACTGGGTGCTTACCCGCTACGCGCACCACCTGGAAGCGGGGCTGTACACCAGAGCCGCTTGGGCTTGGGACGGCGTCTTCGCCGCAGCTCTCGACCTCTGCGGCCGCGACTCGCAGCGGCTCGGCACCCGCTCGCTCGATGTGCTCCACGTGGCGACCGCTCTGGTGCTCGGCGCGGATGTCTTCTGCACCCTCGATGAACGCCAGGCCCGGCTCGCGACCGCCGCCGGCCTGCACGCAGAAGGGGCCGCCGAGCTCGCCCGCTGACCGCTCGCGGAACAAATGCCCCCGGTGCCGCGGGCCTCGCCCGGACACGACCCCCAACGCATGGCCGGGCCGAGCGCCGGCCGGCTCGGTCAACGCCGCGAAGGTCGATGCACAGCGCGCCGTGGACGGCTCTCCCTCGCTCGCTGCAGCACCGAGATCGCCACGGACGCGCACCGCCCAGGAAGGGCGACCGTCCGGCTGGCCGGGTGCAGTCTCCACAAAACGGGGCGCGTGCCGTCCCGGTCGCACACGGCCCGTCAGACGGCACGCGAAGGGCCGAGCAGGTCCAGCGCGCGACTCCATCCGGTGGCCTGGCGATCATGAACCGCGAGGGCCGGATCGGCTTTGGGCAGGAGCACCCGGCCGCACTCCACGGCGACGGAATTCGGAACCGCCGGGAAGACGTGGACCTGGACGGCGGGCCCGTGGACCGCGCGGATATCGTGGAGCACCTGACGAAACAACACAGAGAACTGCTGCAACAACCCTTCGGTTCGGACGAAATTCAGGTCGTCGGTGCGGCTGGCGGTGATGCGCCAGATGGGCACCCCGGCCCCCAGGACCGCCTGGACTTCCTGGTCATGGACGAGCCCCGACACCGACAGGGCCAACGCCACTGCGGGTTCCGCGCCCACGTTCGATGGCCGCTCGATCGTGAATCGATCGTCGGGTACCTCGGGGGCGTTCTGCCAAGACCAGGTGTCGGGATGGCGCAGTTTCTGGAACACCCGAACCGATGCGATGTCGCCAAGTTCTCGGCCCAGAACCATCAGGAGCGGAATGGGAGCGAGCGCAAACACCGACAGGGCCGTTGGCCCAGGTGCAGGCGCAAGCAGCGCCGGCCGAATCTCGGCCCGGACCTGGCGCACGATCTCCTCCTCAGCAACCGTCCAGAAACGAGGCTCATGGTCTCGCACGGCGAGAGCCGTGAGGTCCACAACGAACTGGGGCCCGGCCGGGTACATCGGCCAAACGGCCCTGCGGATGGCCTCGGGCGGCAGCACAGGGGTACGGCCCCCGACGTTGGCCTTCAGTGCGACGATTCTGCTCCGGAGGTTGTCCCGGCACTCAAGAAGCGCCGCGATGCGCTCCTCGTGCTCCCGCTTCCAAAGCCGCAGCGTGTCCTCTGGGTGGTCGTGGACCGCATCGACATCGATGAGTTTGTGATGGTCGAAGCAGAGCAACATCAGGTTGTCGATGTCGCTCGCCAACTGTACCGAACGGACCGGGTCGCCGCGCGGGCCGGCCGGCCGATCGGCCACGATATGCGCAAATACCGAGCGGTTGACCTGCCGGGCGGTGAGATCTTCGACATCGAGCCGGCGGTTGCACCCGGGATACTCGCAACGACCGCCGGCGCGGCCCACGAGCGCCAGTTTGGTCGGCAGCCCGATCTTTGCTTGCGACATTGGGTGTTCGCTCTATTCCGGGAAATCGGACCCGAGGACCGAGCG
This sequence comes from uncultured Myxococcales bacterium, assembly GCA_964422715.1. Lineage (GTDB taxonomy): Bacteria > Myxococcota_A > UBA9042 > PWKZ01 > CAYRCM01 > CAYRCM01. The sequence goes on from CAYRCM010000036.1 coordinate 30,514, forward strand.
GAGGGTACGGGACGCCCCGCGTTCGTCCCAACTGGCGATGCGCGACGCTTCTTCCAACGCCCTGTTCAACTGCTCAATCCTCGATCGAAACTCGATCATCTGCTGGCCGGTCATCTTCTCGAACAGGTCATTGCCGGGCGGAACGGGCAGACGCACGGACAAGCGCTGCGACCAGCCGAAATCGGTGAGCATCCGCGACGCGATAGTCCGGAGTGAGCCGAGATCGTCGTAGTTGGCGGAGGTTGGCTGGCCGTACCGGGGGGATGTCCGGTGCGGCGCGAACCATTGCAGTGCGCAGGCCGTCAGCGCGATGCCCCGCGGGGCCGCGTTGCCTTCGCTCGGGAAGTTGACGTCCTTCCAACGCTTGAGGTAGCGCACGACGCGCCTGAACTGGGCGGCGTCCTCACCAGAATGCTTCTGCTCGACCGCGCGGACCAGATTCTCTGGGTCGGACTCCAGCCACCGCCGTTGGCTCTGCTCGGAGTGCTGCTTGCCAACCGCCAGGTAGCGCTGACCGCGCCAGTCCTTGCCGTAGATGGCCAAATCGACGTGGTAGCGCGGCTCCCCGTGCGCCTGGTAGAACACCGTGACGCAGTTGCGGCGAAAAACAACGCTCTGCGTGTGCGTGGCCACCGCTTTGTAGACTTGCGACTTCACTGCGACGGGATCGGGATGCTGGGTCATGTCGATGTTGTTGAGGACAATGCCCACGTCGATATCGTAGTCACCGGAGATGGGCTTGATGCCGGTGCCCATCGCATAGCTGCCCTGGTTGATGGACTCAAACGTCCAGCCCCCTGGCAGCCCGCTTCGCAGGCGCGTCAACACACGGTCCCTTTTCTCGCGAAGCTCGGCGTTTTCGCCGAAGCGCTTCAGTTTGATGGTCTCATCGAACGCCCTGAACTTGCTCTGGAGCACCATATCGAGTCCCTTTCCGCGTGTTTTCCCGCTGCCACGAAGCGGCGGGCCCGCCACCTTCGGAGCCAATCGGACTTGCCCGACCCGGCCCCCTCACCGCTGCCAGACCGGGCCAAGATAGGTACTGACCGGACGTTGTCCAGTGGCCCCGCGTTGCGTTCTGGACGGCCCGCCAGACGTCTCGGTCAGCAGGCGAGGCCACCCGAGTCGGGTCTCCAGGCAAGGATCCGAAGGGCCGTGAGGCGGACGCGTCAGGGCCCGGCGGCGGTGCATGGCCGCGTTCCGGATGATCCGGCTCACGAAGTGATGAGTGGCCCGCAGACATCGGACGCCCCCGACAACCGCCGACCGCCTTGCCAATGCCGTAGAGATCGGCGATGAAGGGGGGCCGCGCGGCTGTGCGCGGCGTGTCGGAGGTATCCATGTCGTTGCAGGACCGCGTGCGCGCCTACATCACCAACCTGCGGCAAGCCACGGCCTCGGCCTCGGGTTGGAGCGAGGACCAGCTCAAGCGGCCGGTGTGCTGCCTCATCGAGGAGGCGGGCCGCGAACGCGACATGGCTGTACACGCTCCGACCGAATACATCTTCCCCGGGCTCAGGAGTCGCCCGGACATCGGGGTCGAGATTCACCGCCCGGGCCCGCAACAGGAACTCTTCCCCGAGACCATCGGGTTCGTGGAGTTGAAGGCGCCGGGATTGGGCGCGCGCCCCGACAAGTTGAAGGGCGGCCATGCGAAGACGCAGTGGGAGGCGTTGAAGGTATTCGACAACGTCGTGTACACCGACGGCCTCGAGTGGGCGCACTACCGAAAGGGCGAGTGTTCGGTCATTGGCCACCTCGGATCCACGCTGCTCCGCGACCACGACGCCGTGCCCGACCCGCAGGGGGTGGCGGCCGTCGCCCAGATCTTGACGCTGCTGCTGGAGCCGAAGCCCATCGTGCCTGCCGACCCGCGCAGCCTGGCGGAACTGTTGGCGCCCAAGTGTCGGCTGCTGCGCGACGCCGTGCGCGCCACCCTGAACGACCCGAACTCAGCGCTCGTGCGCCAGGCCGACGACTGGCGCGACCTGCTTTTCGCCGATGCCGACGACGACGCCTTCGCCGACGCCTACGCCCAGACCGTCACCTACGCGCTGCTGCTCGCGCGGCTCGATGGCCTCGCCCCGCTCACCCTCGACGGGGCCATGAGGCGCCTCGATGCCACGCACAGCCTCATGGGCCGCGCCTTGAAGGCGCTCACCGACATCGAACTCGCGACCACCATCCGCGTGCCGATCGACTTGTTGCTCTCTTCCATCGCGGCGGTCGACCCCGAACGCCTGCGCTCGAAAAGCAAAGGCCGCGATCCCTGGCTCTACTTCTACGAAGACTTCCTCGCGGCGTACGACAGCGCGCTGCGAAAAAGCCGCGGGGTGTACTACACGCCCATCGAGGTGGTCGGTGCGCAGCTGGCGCTCGTGGCCGACCTGTTGCGGACGGAACTGGGCAAGGACGAGGACTTCGCCGACGACAGCGTCCAGGTGCTCGATCCGGCCGCGGGTACCGGCACCTACTTGCACTTGCTCCTCACGCGCACGCTCGATCGCCTCGCCGAGCGCTACGGCGACGCCGGCAACTTCGCCACGTCGCTTGCGAAGCGGGTCTTCGGCTTCGAACTGCTCGTCGGGCCCTACGCCGTTGCCCATCTGCGGCTCAGCGAGGCCGTGCGCGCGCGTGGCGGCAACCTGCCGCGGGATGGGGCCAACGTGTACCTGGGCGACACGCTCGAGGCGGCCGAGGGCGAACGGCAGTTGCGCATCCCGGTCATCCTCGAACGGCTGGCGCGGGAACGGGTGCGGGTGCGCGACGTGAAGCGCCAGCAGCGGGTGCTCGTGTGCCTCGGCAACCCGCCCTACCACCGCGAGACGAAGGTCATCGGCGAGGGTTACGACGACCGCAAGGGCGGCTGGGTGCGCTTCGGCCCCAACGAGGGGCCGGACGGCGTGACGCGGGCCCCCATTCTCGACGACTACCTGGCCCCGGCGCGGGCGGTCGACGCCGGCGTGCATCTGAAAAGCCTCTACAACGACTACGTCTACTTCTGGCGCTGGGCCACCTGGAAGGTCCTCGAACAGTCGGGCGGGCCGGGCATCGTCGCCTTCATCACCGCCTCGTCGTTCCTGCGCGGCCCGGGTTTCGTCGGCATGCGCGAGCACCTGCGCCGGTCGTTCGACGAGTTGCTCGTCCTCGACCTCGAAGGCGAGGGACTGGGTGCCGTGAAGACCGAAAACGTCTTCGACATCCGCACGCCTGTCTGCATCACGATTGGGCTGCGCCGCGGGCCACCCTGCCCGGAGACGCCGGCGCGGCTGCGCTACGCGCGCATCTCGGGCACGCGCGAAGAGAAGTTCGCGCGGCTCGCCGCCATCGAACGCGTGGACGACATCGACTGGCAACAAGGCTTCGAAGGCTGGCACGAACCGCTGCTTGCCCACGGGGCCGGCGACTGGTTCGGTTGGCCGAAGCTCGTCGACGTGTTCCCGTGGACGCACACGGGCGCGGAATTCCAGCGCACTTGGCCGATCTCGGCCAGCGACTCGGTGCTGGAGAGACGCTGGACGGCGTTTCTTGCGGCCCGCGACCGTGCGGCGGTTTTCTCGGAGAATCGAGACCGCAAGGTCGACCGAGCCTATGCACCGCTCGTCCCCGGGCAGCCCGAGGCCCCGCCACTTGCAAAGGAGCCCGCGGATGCGCCTGTTCCGCTCCGAAGGGGATTCGCCTTTCGTTCGTTCGACCGGGCGCGCTGCCTGGCGGACAGCCGGCTCGGTACGGTGTTGAAGCGCGCGCTGTGGGTCAGCGCTTCCCGGGAACAGGTTTTTCTGACGGGCATGTTCACCAAGGTGCTCGGCCGAGGACCAGCGCTGGTCGCCTGCGCGCACATTCCGGACCGCGATCACTTTTCCGGCCGTGGCGGCAAAGACGTCATCCCGCTCTGGCGCGACGCAGCGGCGACCCAGCCGAACGTCACCGCCGGGCTGCTCAACCACCTCGCGACTGCCTTCGGCCGGACCGTGACGGCGCCCGAACTCTACGCGTACGCCTACGCGCTGCTGGCACAGCCCGCGTACACCGCACGCTTCGCCGAGGAGCTCACCATCCCGGGGCCGCGGCTACCGCTGACGAAGGACGGGGCGCTCTTTGCCCGTGGGGCGGCGCTCGGCAGCGAGCTTCTGCGCTGGCACACCTACGGCGAACGCTTTCGCGCGCCCGGCGATGGCTTCGTGTTGACGGGCAGCGCACGTTGCCGGGTTGCGGTGCCCGACACCGAGGACGGCTATCCCGAGAAGGCGGACTACGACCCGGAAACCGGCGAGATCGCACTCGGCACGGGGCGTTTCGGGCCCGTGGCCCCGGACGTCTGGGGCTACGAGGTCTCCGGTTTGCGGGTCGTGCAATCGTGGCTCGGCTACCGCATGAAGGGCGGGGCCGGCCGCAAGTCGTCCCCGCTCGACGACATCCGCGAGAAAACCTGGCCCGCGGCCTTCACGAAGGAATTGCTCGAACTGCTCTGGGTGCTCGAACACTCGGTCGCCACGCATCCTGAGCAGGCGGCGCTGCTCGAAGCGGTGCTCAAAGGCCCGCTGTGGCTCGCGACCGAACTGCCGCAGCCCACGGAGGCCGAACGCGAGCCACCGAAGACGGCGCCCCCCGCTGTTCAGCCGCGGCTGCTGTGAGGGGGCCCGGCAGTGACGAATCACCGGCCAGGGACGGCACCGAGGGCCGCGCGCCTTCCAATGGAGTGGCCCGCGGACAAGGAGTCGGGAAAGGAGAGACACCGTGTGTGACGGAACGGACTTCTCGCGTCATTTCGAGGATTGGAGGGGGCTCGGCGAACACGCGCAAGTCGGGCGGTAAAGTGGACCCCGTTTTTTGGACCAGGGGCTAAGGTGAGAAATAGAGCCTGCGCTACCCGAGAAAGGAGCAGGATCTATGAAGAAGGCACGGACGAAGCACAGCCCGGCGTTCAAGGCGAAGGTCGCACTGGAGGCGGTTCGCGAGCAGGACTCAATGGTGGAGTTGTCGCACCGACACAAGGTCCACGCCAACGTGATCTACAAGTGGAAGCGGCACCTGCTGGACAACGTCTCCCGGGTCTTCGAATCGGGGCCGAGCGGCGGCGGCGGCGATGCGTTCTCGGAGCGCCAGGCCGAGCTGCTGCAAAAGATCGGGGAGTTGACAGTCGAGCGCGATTTTTTGGCCGGCGGGCTCGGTCGATCCCGATGAAGGCGCGGCGGGCGCTGGTGGACCAGGGCGTCCCGCCGTCGATGCGCCGACAGTGTGAGCTCTTGGGGCTCAATCGATCGAGCCTGTACCGCGAGTGCGCTGCTCCAGACGCGGAGGAGCTGGCGTTGATGCGGCGCCTCGACGAGTTGCACTTGGAGCTGCCGTTCTACGGCAGCCGTCGGATGGCGCAGGAACTGCGGGAGGCCGGCCTCGTCGTCAACCGCAAGCGTATCCAGCGCCTGATGCGCATCATGGATCTCGAAGCGATGGTGCCGAAGCCAAGCGCGAGCCGCCCCGCACCTGAGCACCCAGTCTACCCGTATTTGCTGCGAAACCTGACGGTGTCGCGCGTCGGCCATGTCTGGGCTGCCGACATCACGTACATTCCGCTGGCCCGTGGCTTCGCGTATCTGGTTGCGATCATGGACTGGTACTCGCGGCGGGTGCTTTCGTGGCGCTTGTCGAACACGATGGAGAGCACGTTCTGCGTCGAGGCGCTGCAGGATGCCCTGTCGCAGTTTGGGGCGCCCGAGATCTTCAACACGGACCAGGGAGCGCAGTTCACCGCCGAAACGTTCACCAGCGTCTTGCTCGGTCGAGGGACCAAGATCAGCATGGACGGCAAGGGCCGCTGCATCGACAACATCTTCGTCGAGAGGCTCTGGCGCTCGCTGAAGTACGAGGAGGTGTACCTGAACCCCTACGACAACCTTGTCGAGGCCCGCGCCGGAATCGGTCGCTATCTGGAGTTCTACAACAACCGGCGCAAGCACCAGGCGCTTGGCTACCAGACGCCCGCTAACTTCCACGACGGGCTCGCGCGCAAGGCTGCATGACGACGATGTCCACAGATTTCCACAAACTATCCACAGGTTATCAGTCTCCCCCCCGGACCCCCCCTCGCGGAGGCTCCCTGCGGTCGCCTCCGGGGGCCACCGCTACTACTGCTACTATCAGTTTGTGTCATTCAACCCGAGCAGGCTCCTCCTTAGCGGCGCCTCTTTTTGGTCTGGACGATGGGGTCCACTTCACGGGACGGGTTCGAGGCCATCCCGTGGGAAGGCGGAGTCTACTGCCTGCGCGTTGAGCAGGTCGGCGACCCGGACCCCGAGCACGTGATCGACGGCTACTGGTCCTCGCGGATAGGCCAGGCGTTCAAGGACCTCGACCGCGAATCTGAGGAAATGTTCGCGGGGGTTGGCATGGGGAGGGGCTGGGGCTGGCAGTTCGGCAAGTTCGCTGACAACCGCCTGGAACGAGTGAAAAACGTCGTCTCCGTTGGCGGACGACTCGCGTGCCCCATCGTCTACATCGGTTGCACGAAGAGCCTGCGCCAACGGATGCGCCACCTCCTCCTTATCGAGCACACGGTCAATCACCCGCTGTGGGCGCTGCTGGTCGCCGGCTGGTCGTTGGCGCTCGGAACCCGTGCTTGCCCGGCCCATCGAGACGAGGAGACGAGACTCAAGAACCTGTACCGAAGCACGCACGCAGACGCCCTGCCGGCGCTGATGGACCGATGACGTGTGCCGGCCCGCGCCTCCCTGGCCGCAGACACCATTCGGGCGCTCAGCTGTCGCCGCGCGTCGGGAACCGTAAGAATCTGGACGTAGTCGTCGGGGCGGGGAGGCCGACGCGTTGGGTGTGGCGGC
>CAYRCM010000037.1:0-8824 GCA_964422715.1 uncultured Myxococcales bacterium
GCCAGCCGAGGCGCCGGTGCCGCCGACCAGGCCCACGGGGCCGTCGCCGCCGTCGCGGCCACGGTTGCCGACGCAGCCCGTCGAGCCGCTGCCGCCGCCGTACATGTTGCCGTTGCCGCCGGGTGCGTCGCCGCCGGTGCCGCCAGGACCGCCGGGCGAGCCGCCGCCGCCGCAACCAGTGTAGGAGCCGGCTTCGCCGTTGCCGCCGGCGCCGCCGAGCCCGCTGTTGCCGCCGTGGCCCTGGAGCGCTACGGAAACGCTGCCGCCGCCCCCTCCCCCGCCGCCGCCGTAGCCGCGGCCCGACGCGGTGACGGTGCCGGCGATGTCGATGGTGTTGGCGTAGACGCGCAGGAAGCCGTCGGCCGGGGCGGTGACGGCCGGGGCCGACGGCGCGATGTTCTCGGCGACCGCCTGGGCCCGGCCCCAGCCCTGAACGTTGACGGTCGTGCCGGACGCGATGTTGACGCGCTCGAAGTAGTGCGTGCCGAAGAACGACGTGACGCCGCTTTGCGGCCAGTTGGCCGAGTAGCCTCCGTTGAGCCCGCTCGTCGCAGCACCGTTCCACTCTTCGACTTCGGCCACCTGGACGCCGTTCGACGAGCGCGCGGCCCCGCTGCCGAGGGCACCGACCGGCACGACGGTGACGTAGTAGACGGCGCCGGTCCAGGCGCCCTGCAGCGAAAGCCCGCTCGCCTGGTAGCTCGTGACCGCGCCCACGTTGACGGGGGCAAGCACGTCCTGGCCCCCCGCCGTGGTGCCGATGCGCACGAGATAGGCGCTGGCGCCGCCCGCCGGTTCCCAATTGGCCTTGAGGAAGCCACTGCCCGCGGCGGTCGGGGAGTACTGGTAGCGCAGGTCGGTGCCGGCCGTGAGCGCGCCGTCGCGCACGGCGCCCACGGGGCAGATGCCGTTCAGGCAGCCGGCGCAGACCAGGGCCGCGTCGTCGGTAGTGCCGTTGCAGTTGTCGTCGAGCCCGTTGCAGACTTCGCTGCCGGCCGGTCCCGGCACGCAGTCGGCGGGGTTCGGCAGGCCGTCGATGCAGGCCGCTTCCTCGACGTAGCAGATGCCGAGCCCGCAGGAGCGGGTGAGTTCGTCGTTGTTGTGGCAGACGCCGGGTTCGTTGTCGAAGCACGAATCGGGGAAGGCGGGCGGCGTGCCCGGCAGGCCGCAACTGTCGTCGCAGTGCAGCGCCACGGGGCCCGCGCCCTGCAGCGGACACAATTCGCCCGCGGTTAGGCAAGCCCCGCCGCCGTCGCAGGTGACGGCGCCGGCCGAAAGGGGCGCACGTTCGAAGCAGTCCTGGGCATCGAAGCCCCAGAAGAATCCGGTGCACTCGACGGCGCCGCACTCGGCGTCGGGGTCGAGGCCGTAGGGCACCGCCGCACACGTACCGACGCTGCCCGCCACGTCGCAACGGAAGCAGGGCGCGGCCGTGCAGGCGCTCGTGCAGCACACGCCGTCGACGCAATGGCCGCTCGCGCACTCGTTCGCGAGCAGGCATGCGTCCCCGGCCGGCAGGTCGCCGAGGCAAACGCCGCCCGTGCAATGCGCCTCGGCGTCGCAGTCGCCGTCGGCCGCGCAGCTCGTGGCGCACTCGGGCGCGACCTGTTCGGGGTCGCCCGAGCAGTAGACCGCCGGGTAGAAGCCGCACGCGGAGGCGAGCGTGGAACCATCGCAGGCCGAGTCGTCATCGAGCTCGGCCGACGTGCCGCACACGAAATCGGTGCACACGGCGTCGTTGCGCGTCCCCTGGCAGGTGGTCGGATCGACGCACACGGGTGGCACGCTGTAACCCGCCGGACAGTCGTCGGCCGCGGCGCAGCAGTCGCCCGCGGCACAGCAGAAGCCGTTTTGGCAGTGCCCGCTCACGCAGTCCCCGGCGGCGTCGCAGGGGCTGCCGGCTTCGTGGTCGGCAACGCAGAGCCCGTCTTCGCAGAGCGCGTTTTCGTCGCAGTCGCCGTCGCCCGCGCAGTTCGTGGCGCACTCGGGCGCGACCTGTTCGGGGTCGGCCGAGCAGTAGACCGCCGGGTAGAAACCGCATTCGGAGGCGAGCGTCGCCCCGTCGCAGGCCGAGTCGTCGTCGACGTCGAGCGAGGTGCCGCACACGCTGTCGGTGCATTCGGTGTCGTTGCGCACGCCCTGGCAGGTGGTCGGATCGACGCACACGGGTGGCACGCTGTAACCCGCCGGACAGTCGTCGGCCGCGGCGCAGCAGTCGCCCGCGGCACAGCAGAAGCCGTTCTGGCAGTGCCCGCTCAGGCAGTCGCCGGCGTCGTCGCACGGCGCGCCGGACCCGAGGTCGCTGAGACACAGGCCGCCCGAACAGTGCGCCTCGGCGTCGCAGCCACCGTCGCCCGCGCAGCTCGTGGCGCACTCGGGCGCAACCTGTTCGGCGTCGCCCGAACAGTACACCGCCGGGTAGAAGCCGCAGTCGGAAGCCAGTGTCGCCCCGTCGCAGGCCGAATCGTCGTCGAGGTCGACCGACGTGCCGCAGACGCTCTCGCTGCATTCGGCGTCGTTGCGCACGCCCTGGCAAGTCGCCGGATCGAGACAGCGCGCGGCCTGGCCGTAGCCCGCCGGACAGTCGCCGGCAACCGCGCAACAGTCGCCCGCGGCGCAGCAGTGGCTGTTTTGGCAGTGGCCGCTCAGGCAGTCGCCGGCCGCGTCACAAACACCGCCAGGCCCGAGGTCGGCCGCGCAGGCCCCGCCGGCGCAATGCGCCTCGGCGTCGCACTGGTCGTCGCCCGTGCAACGCGTGGGGCACACGGGCGGCGTCTGGTCGACCGCCCCCGTGCAATAGACCGCCGGGTAGAGGCCGCAATCGTCGGCGAGCAGCGCTCCGTGACAGGCCGAGTCGTCGGGAATCTCGGCGCCGGTGGCACACATGAAGTCTGTGCATTCGGCGGCGGCGCGCACGCCCTGGCAGGTGGCCGCGTCCACGCACTGGGGCGCGGCGCCGTAGCCGGCCGGGCAGTCGGCAGGGTCGTTGCAGCAGTCGCCCGCGGCGCAGCAGTGGCTGTTTTGGCAGTGGCCGCTCAGGCAGTCGCCGGCCGCGTCACAAACACCGCCAGGCCCGAGGTCGGCCGCGCAGGCCCCGCCGGCGCAATGCGCCTCGGCGTCGCACTGGTCGTCGCCCGTGCAACGCGTGGGGCACACGGGCGGCGTCTGGTCGACCGCCCCCGTGCAATAGACCGCCGGGTAGAGGCCGCAATCGTCGGCGAGCAGCGCTCCGTGACAGGCCGAGTCGTCGGGAATCTCGGCGCCGGTGGCACACATGAAGTCTGTGCATTCGGCGGCGGCGCGCACGCCCTGGCAGGTGGCCGCGTCCACGCACTGGGGCGCGGCGCCGTAGCCGGCCGGGCAGTCGGCAGGGTCGTTGCAGCAGTCGCCCGCGGCGCAGCAGAAGCCGTTCTGGCAGTGGCTGCTCGTGCAGTGGCGCGCGTCCTGACAGCATTCTCCGTTGGCGAGGTCGTGAGGGCAGGCCGCGCTGCCAAGCGCCGCGAAGAAAATGCCCTGCGCGTCGCCGGCGGAGATGACGCCATCGGCGTTGCAGTCGGCAGCGCACCGCTCCGCGTCGCTGGGGGTGATGCTTCCAAGCGCGATGAAGAAGGCGAGTTGGGCATCGCCCGCGGACACGACGCCATCGGCGCTCACGTCGCCCGTGCCATAGCATTCGCACTGCTTCGACCCGCGCGGCGATTCCTTTTCGGCCGGGGTGACGACGCTCTCGGCCGGGCCCGGGATTTCGGGAGCGTCGCCGTCGGCGAAGGTCAGGGCGTCGCCCGCGTGGCCGAGCGCGGCCTGATAGCGCCCGAAGCCGGGCTCCGCGGTGCTGCCGCCGGCTTCGTCGCCGCCCCCCAGGCACCCCCCGAGCCACACCGCGACGGCCAGAAGACCGAACCTTCGGGAAACGAAACGGCTGCGCATGGTCCCTCCTCACACTGGCAAGCGCCCAGGCGGGCGCTGAAGCACGCCCCTGGCCCGAGAAATCCCCGAAAAATGTCCGCCAACAAGCCGGAGCAACGGAGTATCCCGCGGTGCGGGCAGCAGGGTCAAGGCGAACGCGCCGCCCGCGCTGGCGCGCCTGGGTCATCGGGGCCGCGGCCTGGCTTCGGCATGGTTGGTGGCCATCGGGCGCCCGCGGTATGCTGCCGCAACGCGCGGGGCCTGCCGCCGGGCGGTGCCCGCCCCTGAGCGCGGCCACGAGGTGCGCCCCATGAAGCACGCCGTCTTGCCCTTCGCCCTGCTCGTGAGTGTGCTCTTCGATGGCTGCGGCGGCGGCCGCGGCCCGGCACTGCCCGACACGGCCCCGGGCCCTGACGCGCGCGGGCCGGTGGAGGTGTGGTGGCCCCTCGGCGACGGCGCGGCGGGGGATGCGCCCGGCGGCGACACGGCCGCCGATGACGCGCAACGCGACGGCGCGGCGCCCAGCGACACGCCCCGGGCCGCCGACGGGGCACGGGTCCACGACGGTCCCGCGGCCGATGGCCCGTGGGATGCGCCGGGCGCCGAACTGCCCGCCGACGCCGTCCCGCCGAGCGACGCCGCGCTCACCGATTCCCGCGGCGATGCGGCGCCCGATGCGCCCGTCGGTCGCGACGGCGTCCTGCCGGACCTGTCCGAAGCGGACGTGGATTTCGACGACGCCCCGACCGCGGTGTGCGTCGCCGGCGCGGTCGAATGCCCGACGAGCACGTCGCTGCGGCGCTGCGTTGCCGGCCAGTGGAGCCCGGACGAGCCTTGCCCGCCCGACGCCGTGTGTTCGCCGGCCGGGCGGGCCTGCCTGACCCCCTGCGCCGCCGCGGCCGAACGCATGAGCAACACGGGCTGCGGCTTCTGGCTCGTCGAACTGGCGAACAACGGCAACGAGGGCTACGACGGCGCTGTGCCCGAGCCGCGCTGGACCGCCGGCGCCCAGGTTTTCGTCGTCAACCCGAACGCGCGCGCCGTGATGTTGAGCCTCGCCGACCGGGAGGGCCCGCTCGACCTGGGCGAAAACGCCACGGTGGCCGCCGGCGCCACGGCGCTCATCGCCTTGCCGGTCGTCGCGGCCGGCAGCCGCGCGAACCGCTACGCGGTGGCGGGTTCGACCCTCGGTTACACGGCGCTGCACCTCGCGAGCGACCTGCCCATCGTGGCGTATCAGTTCAACCCGGCGCAGCGCAACATCGCGTCGTTCGACGCCTCGCTGCTGCACCCCGAGCACGCGCTCGGCGGACAGTACATGGGGCTCACGGTGGCGCACAGCCTGAAGCGCGTGGATGGGCTTCTCGCCCACCGGCCGGGCCGGCTCACGATCGTGGCCACCGCCGCCGACACCGTTGTCACCGTCACGCCCACGGCGGCCACGAGCGCCCTCGTCGTGCTGCCCGAAGATCTCCGCGCGAGCGCCGAGACGCACGACCTGAGCGCCCTCGTGGCCGGCGTCGCGCGGACGTTCCGCCTGCAACCCTTCGAGGTGCTGCAACTGGAGTCGACGGCCGACCCGGCCGACTGCCCGCTCACGAAGACGGCCATCCCGGAGCACGGCTCGATCTGCATCGACGCCGACAACGGCGTCACGGGCGTTTGGTGCAACGTCTACGGCCGCACGTTTTGCCAGCCGGGCGCCGATCTGAGCGGCACGCGCATCGAGGCCACGGCCCCGGTCGCCGTATTTGGCGGCTCGAGCCACGCGGCCGTGCCCTACTGGATGTTCGGCACCGAACACCTCGAAGAACAGTTGCCGCCCGTCGACCGCTGGGGCACGCGCTACCTGCTCACGCGCATCGAGCCGCGCTACCGCTACTACACGTGCAGCCGCGGCAACGGCCTCGGCACGCACGATTCGACCTGCCCGTTCGGCAGCGGCGTCACGTTCTTCAAGGTGCTCGCCGCCGCGCCCGACACCGTCGTGCGCATCCACACGCCGCTCGCCCCCGTCACCGTCACCGAGGCGCCCCGTGAGTTCAACTATCACCACCAAACCGACTGGACGACGCGTGTCGTGACCGTGGGCGGCCTGCCCTGCACCGTCGAGGGCGACCTGTGCGTTGTGTCGCTGACGCTACAGGCCGGCCAGACGTTCGCGTTCAACGACGTGTTCGCGCACGTCGTCGAGGCGAGCGCCCCGGTGCTCGTCGGCCGCTTCATCCCGGGCGAGGAATACGTCGGCATTCCGTTCAGCGATGCGCCGGGGCCCTACGAATTGACGCTGCAGTACAAGGGCGGCGACCCGTCGTTCTCGCTGGTCGTGCCGCTCGACCAGTACCGCGCCGAATACACCTTCTACGTGCCCGGAGAGCTGCGCTACGGCTACGCCAACGTCGCGCTGCGCACGGGCGACAGCCTCGTCCTTGACGAGGGTACCCCGAACGAGCGCCTCATCGGCCCTGACGATGCGGCCTTCGAGGCCCTGACCGGGCTCTACCGCACGCGCATCTACGAGATCCACAACCTCTCGCCCTACGACCCGCCACGCGAGCTGCCGGGGGCACCCTACAGCGCCGTCCTCGACGGCGGCGGCGCCCACACCGTGCGCTCGACGAGCGGCAGCCCCTTTGGCATCGAGGTGTACGGCTTCGACCACTACGTGTCGTACATGTACCCGGGCGGGGCCGACTTGCGGCCCATCTCGCAGGTGACGTGGCGGTAGGGGGGGCGGCGGTCGGTCGTGCCGCGGGGGACCCGGGGCCGGCAGAACGGCGGACGTGGCCGGTGGGAGCGCCGTCGTCTTCCGTCAGGGCCGAGCGGGCGGCTGGGTGGAGTCGGCCGCGGGGCTCGCGGCCTCGGCGGGAGCCTGGGCATCGGCCTTCGGCGCATCGGCCGCCACCGCATCGGCCACCGGCTCGGCGGCGGGCGCGTCGGGCTCGGGCAGCCACCAGAGGCTCATGTCGAGTTCGACGGCATCGAACGGTTCGACGCGCACCTTCTCGCGGCCGGCAAAGGCCCCGAGCCTCACCCAGCGCCCGGCTTCGAGACGGAAGGCTTCGAGCAGCTCGGCGTCCGGGTCGACGAGCCAGACGTGGGGCACGCCGGCGCGGGCATAGAGGTCGAGTTTGACGATGCGGTCGTGACGCGCGCTCGAGGGGGACACCACCTCGCAGAGCCAGTCGGGAGGCTGGCTGATGTGGGCCGCGCGGGGCGGCTGCGGCATGCGCGCGCGGCGCCAGCCCGCCAGATCGGGTACGAGGACGTTGCCGGCGAAGTGCAGTTCGGGTTCAAACAGAAACCACCAGCGCTCGGGCCGTCCCGGTCCGCCGAGCCCGTGCTGGAACGGTCCCATGACGCCGAAGGCAAGCCCCGTCGCCGAGACGGCATGCGGCACAGCCGGCCGCGGGCTCAGGATGAGCTCGCCGTTGATGAGCTCGGCAACCTTGTGGGCGGGGGCCGCGAGCACGTCGGCGTAGGTGGCGCGCCGGGGCAGCGGCAACTTCATGGCGGGCGTCGACATGGCGGACCTCCTGTGGGCTCGGGGCAGCGCCGATAGGACCGGCGCCGCCACGAATGATAGCACACGGAGTCGGGGATGACGGCGGGGGCTCGCCCGCGGGCGGGTGGGGGCACTCTGCGCGGCCTACCGCCAGAGCAGCAGGCGCACTTCACCGACGTCGGGGCTGCGACCGGTGCCGCCGGTGTCGACGAACTGCGCAAGTTGCGACGAGCCGCCCTTGATGGTGGCCCACTTCTCGTCGAGGGCGTAGAGCGTCGTGCCGACCGTGTACGAGCGCATGTAGGCCCCCATGGCCGGAATGACGAAGTTCACCCCGGCGTTGGCGCCGCGCAGCCACACCATGGCGATGGACGGGACTTTGCCGAGGTCGTGCTTGAACCACTTGTCACGCGTGGCGACCGTGGTGTTGGCGATGGACACCCAGCCCGAATCGAAGTCGGGTGTCCAATTGAACAGTTGCACGCGGCAGTAACCGCTCGTCGGTGAGACGTCGGTGCCGGCCTCGGAACTCTTGAAGTGCGCGAGCCGGAAGTGCGTGCGGACCCACACCTGGGTCGCCGTGAGGTCGACGATGGCCGTCTGGCGCCAGTAGGTACCGTCGTAGTTGGTGGCGGTCATGGTCGGCACGCGCCAGCCCGAGCCGTCGGCGTTCTGCGCGACTTCGACCATGGCGAGCGTGGGGACCTGGCCGAGCCCGTGCGTGAGCGCGTAGGTGTTCGTGGCGGCGCACGACCACCAGCCCGAGTCATAGTGCCCGACGGTGCTGGGCGCCTTGATGGCCACGAGCCGCAGCATGCCGCCCTCGAACAGCAGGTTGGCCGTGTCGGCGATGGCGTTGATGGCCGCGAGGTTCTCCCAGGCCATGCTCTGCACCTGCGAACCGCCGAGCATGTTGTAGGCGGGCGCGTAGCTGCCGTTCGACGCGCCGAGCGGCATGGCCGTCATGGCCCCGCCGTTGTTGTGGTAGAGCCGCATCTGGCCGGTCACGAAGTCGTAGTCGGTAGTGCCGAAATCGATGATTTCCTGATGTTTCTTCGGGAAGGCAAACCACCCGGAGTCGTAGACCACGTGCGTGTCATGGTTGTCGACGATGAGCGAACCGCGCACGCGCAGGTTGCCGTTGACGTCGAGGGTCTGCGTAGGGCTCGTCGTGCCGACGCCCACGCGGTTCGCGGCGGCATCGATGTACAGGGTGCCGCCGTCGAACGACTGGTTGCCCGTCAGGGTAGCCGCCGTGCCGGCGATCTTGCTCGGCGCAATCGCGGCCGAGGCGCTGATGTCGCCGTTGACGAGCGTGCCGTCGACGACCATATCCGACGTGATGCTGTTCGCCTGCCCCTCGTTGACGTAGGCGGCATCATGGTTGTGGCCGCTCGCCGCGAGGTCGGCGCA
>CAYRCM010000037.1:8924-36986 GCA_964422715.1 uncultured Myxococcales bacterium
AGGAGCGCGACATCGTCTTCGACGTCGTTTACGCGCGTCAGCAGCCCGCCGACGCTTTGTTCCAGGTCGTCGACGGCGCTCTGGAGGGTCGTGACCCGGCCGTCGAGTGCGGCGAGTTCGGCCGGGCTGACGTAGTCGCTCGTGCATGTCCAGGCGCCGCTCGCGAAGACGAGGATGTTGCCCTCAGCGCAGGAGATTCCAGCGAGCGGGTCGGCCACGAACGCGTCGAGTTCGCTCTGGGTCGCCGGATCGAAGGCGAGTTCGCCCTCGGCGACGCAGCCCGCGCAATCGAGGTCGGCGGCCTGCTCAGCCAGGACCGCATGGCTCGCCTGGAACGCGTAGGCGCTCGCCACGAGGCGCTGGCGCGGCAAAGGCAGGTCGCTGCCGACCTGCACTTCGAGCCAGAGCTCGGGTGCATCGGCCAACTGGTCGATGGGCAGCGCGTTGTCGGGATCGCTGCCGAGCAGCGCCGAGAAGACGCCGATGTCGATGGGCACTTCCGTCTGGAGTTCGTTCCAGAGTTCGGTGCCGCCGCTCGCGGCGTCGAACACCGCGAAGGTCACAGGAAAGCTGCCGTCGACCGGCTCACCGGCCGCGGTGCGCACGACGCCCTGCACGTTGAGCAGCGCCGGGACGGCGGCCTCGGCCACGAACGGTGCGGCCAGGAGCACGGCCAGGGTGGCTGCCACAGCCGAACGCCAACGGCGCGAGATGTTGCGGTTCATGATGGCCCCCTTCGGTGTGCGGCTGACGCCGCTCAGAAATCCTTGACCATGGGAAACACGCCGAAATCGACCGTATGGCCCTCGCCCCCGGGTGGGCTCGTGCCGACCGGTGTCAGCAGCCCGAAGCCGATGCGCAGCCGCAGCCCACTGCTGCTCGTGGCGCGCACATGCCCGGCCCCGGTCACGAACAGCGACGGGCTCGGCTGGTCGACGCAGTGCCCGCTGCCGAGCGCCATGTAGAAGATGAGTTGCGCATCGCCGGCCGACACCGTGCCGTCGCCGTTGCAGTCGGCGGCACAGTATTCGGTCGGCGTCGGGGTGAGCGCGCCGAGCGCGATGTAGAAGGCCTGCTGCGCGTCGCCGGCCGAGATGATGCCGTCGCCCGAGACGTCGCCGTCGTTCGTGCACGTCTTGCTGTCGCCCGCGGCGTCGCCTTTGGGGACGGCCGCCGCGGGGGCCGGGGGCACGCCGGGGGACGCCGGCGCCACACCGGAGACGGCCGCGGCCTCCGGGTCCGGCGGCTTGCTCGGCGGGTTCGGGTGAGCGGCCGCCCGGGGGACCGAAGCAGCCGCCCCCGCGAGAAGCACCAGGCCCAGCAGCAGCCTGGGGCCCCAGGAAGGGAGCCGGGATGGCAATCTCATGGCATTTCTCCTCGCCCAAGTGTGGAAGGATCGTCCGGCCCTGTGGGTGTATCACCAAAACAGCGCGAAAACCACCCATCCCGTTGCCGAATGCGCCCGCCGGCCGCGACCGCACTTCAGGTCCCGGCCTTTCCCCTCGACATGCGGATCGGGCTCTGCTAAGCCAGCGCCACTCGCCTTTGCAACGGGAGTTGAACCGTGAACTGGTGCGATGCCGAGGTCATGTCGTTGCTCGGAGGCTGCTCGCTGGGCAGCAACGCCTTCGACGAGTTCATTCGCCTGCTGCTGCCGAACTACCTCGTGAAGGGCGGCTTCTTCTGCTGCGCCTTCTTCTGGCTCTGGTACGGGTCGCGCGCGCACCCGACGGGGGCCGCGCGGCGCGAACGCCTGCTTGCGATGCTGCCGGCGTCGTTTCTGGCGCTGGCCGTGGCGCGGCTCCTCGTTGCCGTGCTGCCGCTGCGGCTCCGCCCGCTGCACGATCCGGCCCTGGGCCTCGGGGCGGCGCAGGGCATCGTTGCCTCGGGCGCAAGCCCTGAGAATTCCTTTCCCTCCGACCACGCGGCGCTGTTCGTGGCGCTGGCCGTCGGCCTGTACTTCGTCTCGCGCCGCACGGGGCTGCTGGCGCTTGCCTACGCCATAGCTTTCATTCTGTTTCCGCGCGTGTACGCCTGCTACCACTTCGCGACCGACGTGTTCGCGGGGGCCGCGATCGGACTCTTCTTCGCCTGGCTCGTCCAGTGGCGCCGCTTGCGCGAACCCAACGCGCGCCTGTGGCTCGCCTGGCATGACGCGCACCCGGGCTCGTTCCACGCCTTCCTGTGGCTCTGGTTCTTCAACCTCTCCGTGCTGTTCGACCCCGTGCGCCAGTTCGCCGGCGGGGCGCTCGCCATCGTGCGCCAGGCGCTCGGCGGCTGAGCCGGCGGGCGCCGCGGGCCCCTCTTTGCGTCACTCAAGCGTCCGATCCGACGGGATTTTTTCGCCGTTCACGTGCCCATTCCCGACCCGCGCGCTACGGTTGGCGTTGCAGGACGCAATGAGGCCGGGCCGACGGACCCGGAAGGAGGCAGACGCCATGTCGAAAGGCACCCGTGCGCAAGAGGAACGCAACGGCAGACGCACCCGGCTTCTGGGCGTTCTCGCGTCGTTGCTGCTCGTGACACCGGCGGCTCACTTCCAGGGCTGCGACACCGATGCGGGGGCGCCATCCGCGGCGTTGCCGACGACGACGCTCGCCGAGGGCGAGCGGGCGCTCGAAGCGACGCCCCCATCCCTGCCCGCGAAGGGCGGTCATGGCTTCACGGCCACGCTGAGCCGCGTCACGTCGACCACGGTCGAACTCGCGTTCACCCCGCCCCAGGGAACCTCGCAGGTCCTCGTGTACGCGGGCCCCGAGCCGGGGAAAGGGCCAGGCGAGCCGCTGCCGCTCGAACGGCTCATGGCGAAACTGCCGGGCGATGCGCGCCAGGCGCGCGTTGGGCTGCTGAGCCCGGGCACGGACGTGTTCCTGCGCCTCGAAGCGCGGCGGCTGACGAGCGGCCCCGTATCGGTGGGGCTGCACGCCCGCACGCTTGGTGGCCCGCACACCCCGCTCGACACGCCGCTGCGCGAGGTGCAACTCCACGCGCCGAACGTCGTGATGCTCGTCCTCTCGAACCCGGGCACCGAATTCGACGGCACGACGCTCGTCGGCGACGTGGGTGCCGACTGGCAGGGCGGCACCTGGAGCGTGCGGCGGCATGACGGCCGCGCCATTGCCGTGACCGCGGTGCACCGCCATAGCATGCCGATTGGCCAGCCCGACTACCCCGTCGGCTACAACCAATATGGCGACGGCGACATCGTTGACGTCGACCACCGCATCTTCCTCGTGCTCGACGCCCCCGTGGGCTCGCCCGAATTCCTGACCCTCACGCACCGCGGCGCCGCGGAGACCGGGCTGGACGTCACGCTGCCGTTCAGCGACCGCTATCTCGAGACGTCCGTCATCCAGGTCAACCAACTCGGCTACAACCCGCGGGCGACGGCGCGCTACGCCTACGTCTCTGGCTTCATGGGCGACGGCGGGCCGGCGCCGCTCGCAAACCTGCCGCGCGCCGGCGCCATGCTCGCGGCCTCCCGCGACCCGCTCGTGCCGCGGCGCACGGCGAGCCCGGAGCTGCCCATCGGACTGCGCGCCGAAAACGACCCCGGCGCGGGCGGACCCGTGTACGAGATCGACCTCGCCGCGGTTCCGCCGGCCGAGGGCGTGCGCTACCACGTGCACGTGCCGGGCGTCGGCGTGTCGTACCCGACCGCCATCTCGGAAGAGGCGGCGCTGCGCGGGTACTACGCGATCTGGCGCGGCATCTACCACAACCGCTGGTGCGGCGACCTCGGCGCGCAGTACACCGACTGGAGCCGGCCAGCCGACCACTGCCAGGCCTACTTCGTCACGGGCCGGCGCAACGACCCGATGCGCATGTTCGCGAGCGACACGCCCCGCACCGACCCGCGGCCGCTCGTCGGTGGCCACCATGACGCGGGCGACTTCGACATCCGGCCGTTCCACGTGCTCGTCGGCCAGTACCTCATGCGTGCGGTCGAGATGGCCGGCGCACGGCTCGGCGACGGGCAACTCACGCTTCCCGAGAGCGGAAACGGCATCCCGGACGCGCTCGACGAGGCGCTCTGGAGCGTCGCGGGGTGGGAAGCGCTGCAGAACGCCGACGGCAGCGTGCGCTTCGGTGTCGAGTCGCACTGCCATCCGCGCGGCATCCACTTCGCGCACCAAGACGAATTGCCCTACTTCACCTACGACCCGCTGCCCTGGCACACGGCCTATGCGGCGGCCCTGTTCGCGCAGGCGGCCTACCTCGTGCGGCCCTACGACGCGCCGCGCGCGCAGGTCCTCGAAGCGCGGGCGCGGCGCGCCTACGCCTGGGCCGAGGGCGCCGGGGCCGCCCCCGCCTATCGGCTGTACGCGGCGGGCGAACTCTTCCGGCTCACCGGCGAGGCGGCGTTCGGCGAGGCGTTCGTGGCGCGCTGGACCGAACTCGACGACTGGGGCCGGGGCGCCTTCGACCACATGACCGACATGATCCGCATCTACCCCGGGGCGTTCAGCGGCTACGCGCCGGCCATGGCCGACTTCGTGATGGGCTACGTCACGGCGCCCGGCGCCGACCCCCAGGTGCGCAGCGTCACCCTCGAACAGCTCACCCGCAAGGCCGACGCCGCGACCGCCGCCGTGCTCGAATCCGTGCACGCCCACCGCAACGGCCGCCCGGCAAGTTCGTCCCCCGACTGGGGGGTCGGCGTCACGACCGGTCGGCACGCCGATACGATCTACCAACGCCTGCAGCTCGGCGAACTCGACGCCGCGCGCGCCGAACGCTACCTCAACGCGCTGAGTCTGCTCGCCGACTACGTGCTGGGAGCGAACCCGGCCGGCCTCGCCTACGTGAGCGGCCTCGGCTCGCGCCACCCGGAGCAGGGGCTGCACCTCGATTCGCTGTCATTCAAGCAGGATCGCGGCATGCCGCCCATTCCGGGGATTCCGGTGTTCGGGCCCGTCTCGGCCATGCCAGGCTCCGACTACTACCGGCCCGTCGCCGCCGCGTTCTACCCGGCCTTCAACAGCCTGCCGCAGGGGTTGCACGTGGCCGACACGCGCACGGCAGTCAACATGAACGAATTCACGGTCTGGGAATCGCAGGCCCCGCTCGCCGAACTGTTCGCCGCGCTCATCGGAGAAAACCAAGCCCCGCCGCCCAGTTGGCTCCCGGGCAGCCCCCTGCACCGTGCCACCCTGCCGAGCCACACCGCCGACTGACGCCCCCCCCTCGGCAGGGTTGCGGGAGCCGCCCTGCCCCCTTCGCCCGCCACCGCAAACGCCCTGCGATGCGCGGGCTACTCGTAGCGCGAGAGCACCGTCTGCTGGCCTTTCGAGATGTCGGTGTCGCCCGTGGCGATGCGCCGCAGACCGAGCCGCATGCCCTGGAAATGCGCCCAGTGGTAGACGGCGCGGCGCGCCGGGGCGGTGACGAGGTCGCGAAACGCCCGTTCGGGCAGGTCGTGGCGGATATCGGCCGCGAGCGAGCCCAGGTAGCGGCGGACGAGCCGCCAGGCGCTCGCGTTGCGGCGGTAGATGAAGGCGTCGGCCTCGCCCTCGACGAAACGCCGCCCGTAGATTTGGCGCAGCGTGTAGTTGTGCGAGTGCATGACGAGGGCCTGCGGCACGTAGGCCACGACCTCACCGGCGCGGCGCGCGCGCTCGCCCCACTCGGTGTCTTCGGAGGCCCAGGCGTCGGTGTAGAAGGGCCGGCGCTGCCAGGCCGAACGCCGCATGGCCGCGAAGCAGAGCGACAGGGCGAGCCACGGCGGCGCCGGGCCGACCGGCGGAAAGGCCATGGCATAGTCACGCCGCACCCAGGGCTCGGCCTCGGGCCGCGGCAGCTGGCGGCCAAACGCGGCCGTGACCTGCGGATCGGCAAACGCCTGCACGAGGGCCCCGAGCGCATCCGGCACGAGCGGGACGACGTCGGAGTTCTGGAACACGAGCAACTCGCCCCGGGCCTCGCGGCCGGCGAGGTTCAGCACGACGCCGGGCACGTAGTCCTCGGCCGCGATCGTGAGGAGCCGACACGGGTACTGTTGCACGATGTCGAGCGTGCGGTCGGTGGAGCCCGAGTCGATGACGAGCAGTTCGTAGTCGCGGTAGGTCTGGGCGGCAAGCCCGGCAAGCGCCTGGTGGACGACCCAGGCGGCGTTCTTCGTGCGCATGATGACGGTGACGCGGGGGGCGGGGTTCATCGCTCGACCTCCACGGCCCGGCCCGCGCGGCGCGCATCGGCCAGGGCCAGAACCTCGCTCGCGTGTACGGTGCGCGCGGCCGCGAGGAATTGCAGAATGCGACGAAACGACGCGAAGCGGTCGCAGAGGTACATCGTGATGGGATGGATGATGACGGTCGAGAGCACGCGGGCGGCCTCGCGCTCGGCGAGCCCCGCGAGCACGAGCTCGGTCCAGCGGTCGATGTCGTAGGAGGCGGGCCCGTAGTCGTCGGACCAGGCGTAGCGCGCCTGCCAGCGGGCGACCCATTCGCGCGTGCGCTCGGCGTGATAGAGGTGCTCGTGGTCGGGGATGATGTTGATGGGCAGGTTGTAGAGCCCCGCCGGATGCCAGCGTGGCCCCGAGGCAAAGCGGTCGACGCCGTCTGAGCACAGTTCGATGCCGCAGCCCGCGAGCACCCGCTCGGTGTTGGGCCCGTGCATGTACATGTGGTTGCGCCAGCAGCGCACGGGCTTGCTCGTGCGGCGGCGCGCCGCGGCGAGCGTGCGCAGCACATCGGCCCGTTCGAGCCACGCCGGTCCGTGGTAGTTGCCGGTGAGTTTCTTGTAGATCCGGTGCGGCAGCTCGGGTTTGAAGCAGGCGTAGTTGTGGCCGCCGATTTCGACGAGCGGATGCTCGACGATGGGGGCGAGATCGGACCATTCGTCGTCGAATGCGCGCCCGCTCACGAAGAACGTGACTTTGACGCCGACGTCGGCGAGCAGTTCGAGGTAGCGGTGGGCCCCCTGGATTTCGCTGATGTCCGCGTGGCGTTGGTTGCCGGTCTTCAGACCCGCGTGGTGCAGGTCGCCGCTGAGCCAGATCATGGCGCGGCCCCCGCCGGGCCCAGATCGAGCCCCAGTTTCTGCACGAGTGTCGCGAAGTTGATGTCGCCGTGGCGCGCCCAGCCGGCGAGATACGCCCGGCGCAGCGCCGGGAGATCGCGGCTCGGCGCGCGCAGCACGTGCTGTGCGAGGGCCACGAGTGCCGGGTCGTCGAGCGCGTAGGCCACGGTCGGGAACACGATCGGCATGGCGCCGCGCGCCCCGCCGACCCGCAGCGCGAGTTCGCGAAGCGGCGTGCCGAAGCCCGAGAGCCCGCGGTCGCGGAGCGAGCGGGCGACGTGCGCGGCCTTCACGGCCCAGGCGCGGGGCGAAGCCGCGTCGTCGATGAGGGCCCGGCGCAACGCGAGCGCCGGATAGTCGGACCACGTGAGCCCGGGCCGGCCGAGCCGGCGGCCCTCGCAGAGCCGGTGCACGGGTTCGAGCGCGGCCCGGACCGCGTTCATCCAGGCCACGAAGTCGCGCTCGAGGTAGGGCTCGTAGCGCGGCTCGAAGCGAAAGCCGGCGGCCTCGTCGTAGAGCGCCCGGAATTCGGGGCTGACGGCCGCCTGGAGCCCCATGCGGCGGCGCTTTTCGAGGTAGCTCCAGTGGAAGTCGCCGAGGAAGAACAGCAGCGCGTCGCCGTAGCCGATGACGGCCTTCATGACGTGGCGCACGAGCAGCCGGCGCCGTTCGGCGTCGAGCGGGCGGTCCTGCTCGAGCACGGCCGCGTTGATGAGCAGCAGCGTGCCGCGGTTCGTGAGCAGGTTGCGGGCGTCCCAGGCCGGAATGCGCTCCAGCCGGAAGTGCGTCATGCCCGGCATGAGGTCGGCGTCGCCGAGGATGGTCTTGTGGCCGAAGCGCATGTCGTACCACAGGATGAGCGATGGGGCGCGGCGCAGCCGGCCGACCGTGGTGGCGCCCGTGTCCATGCCGATGCCGTGCTTCTGCACGATGGGGGCGACGGTGGCGGCGAGCCGCGCGCGCAACTCGGGCAGCCGTTTGCCCTCGGAGTCTTCGGCGACGATCAGGAAATCGAGGTTGTTGTGGGGCCGCTCGACGGGCCCCGAACGGTCGACGCCGCCCTCGCCGCGCCCGTAGCCGCCGAGCATGAGCAGGGCGCGCAATTCGGGGCCCGAGAACGCCTGGCGCACGGCCGCGGCCACTTCGGCGACGATGGCTTCGGTGACGGCTTCGGCCTCGGCCGAGCCAACGGCGGTGAAACGTCCCCAACTCACGTGGCTTCTCCGGAAGATGCGGCAACGAGCCGCTCAAACAGGGCGGCCAGGCCGGCAAGGTGGTGTTCAGGGCGGAACTGGGCCTCGTAGCGCGCCCGGCCGTTTTCGTGGAGCCGCTGCCAGAGCGCCGGGTCGGCGCCGAGCCGGCGCACGGCCGCAACGAGGCCCGGCACGTCGTTCGGCAGCAGAGCCAGGCCCGTAATACCGTCTTCGAGCCATTCGGAGACGCCCCCCGCATCGCTTGCGAGGACCGGCGTGCCGACGCTCATGGCCTCGGGGCCGACGAGCCCGAAGGTTTCGACCTGGCGGCTTGGCGCGACGAGCGCGAACGCACGCCTCAGGTAGGCCACGCGTTCGGTGGCACTGACGCGCCCGACGAAGCGCACGCGGTCGCCGAGCCCGAGGTCGCGGGCCTGGGCCTCGTAGAGCGGCCCCTGGCGCCCCTGGCCGAGCACATCGAGTCGCCAGGGCGGGCCGAGCGCGTGGAGTGCCCGGAGCAACACATCGAGGCCCTTGCCGCGGATGAGTTGGCCGAGGAACACGAGCCGGTGCGGGTCGCGCGGCTCGGGCGGTGTCTCGGGCGGCGGCGGGGCGTAGAGCGGCAGCACGTGGATGCGCTCGCGCGCGAAACCGTGCTCGGCCACGTGGCGCGCCATGTAGCGCGAGCCGACGACCACCCCGGTGAGTTGCCGGTTCAGGGCGTGGGCGGCCCGCAGCATGCCGAGGGTGCGGACCCGGATGCCCGGCCAGGCCGCGCTGCGGTTGACGAACCCGAGGCACGGGTAGCAGTGCAGGCCGAGCGGCCGCGAACACGTTTCGTGGCCGATGGCCGTGTACTTGTGTTCGCGCAGACAGAAGAGTTCGTGGTCGTGGAAGAACCGCAGCGTCGGAATGCCGCTCGCGAGAAACGGCAGGAGCGCCGCGTTGCCGGCGAGGCGGTGGATGTAGACCACGTCGGGCCGCAGCCGGCGGAGTTGCTCGGCCACGTGCACCATGGGGTAGGCACCCGCAAACCCGGCGACGTAGGCCTGCGAGAGCGGTTCGGCCACGCGGTAGAACAACACGTTCTCGATGCCGCGGGCCTGGAGTCCGAGCGCCGTCTGACGCACGTAGCCTTCGCAGCCGCCGACGAAATCGGCCGCGTCGTTGACCCACAGCACGCGGCTCACGCGCGGTGTCGCGACCGCCTTCGGTTCGCTTGCAGGTGAGGTCACGGGACAGTCTCCGGCGATGCGGCTGCGGCATCGGCTTCGGGGGCGGTAGTCGGTTGCGGCCGGGCCAGGCCGACGAGCCGCAGCGCGTAGAGCCCGAGCAGTTGCAGGTCGAAGCGCAGGTTGCCCTGGGCCCCGTAGAACGCCTCGGCCGTGTAGCGTTCGTCGGCACTCGCGGCGGTGCCGTAGCGCAGGAACGCCTCGTCGACGAGGCCGGCCTTGGATTCGAGGTAGAGGGCGCGCCAGTCGACGGGCAACGCCGCGATCTCGGCGGGCGCGCGCGGCGGCACGCCGACGAAGGCGAGTTGCCCGCGCGCCACGTTCACGAGGCCCGGCAGCAGCCGGAACAGGAAGTGCTGCGCGGGCTCGGGCAGGCGCGCGGCGGCCGCAGGTGGTTCGAGGCTCAGCAGTTCGAAAGCGCGAAACGCCTCGGGATCGGCGCTCGGGGCCGGCAGCGCCACGACCTTGCGCCGTTCGAACGGGGTGCGGCGGCGGGAAAGCCCGCTCCAGAGTGCCGCGGCCCCGAGCAGGGGCGCGAATGTGGCGATGAGCCCGCCCGCGACGATGCGCGCCGCCGTGCGCGAGGCCGTCTGGCGGGCCTGCTGCTCGCGCAGACTGCCGAGGATGAAGGCGTCGACGACCGTGACGGCCGCGCCGAGGCGTACGTTGATGAGCCGGTTGCGGTCGACGAGCACGTCGTGCAAGTCGAGGCCAGGACCGACGTAGCTGCCCGGGGCGACCACGGCCGAGACGAGCGCGGAGCCCTCGTCGACGACGCAGTCGTGCCCGACGACGGCAGCCGGACCGAGCGTGACGCCGGGCGCGATCGACACGTCTTCGCCGATGAAGACGGGCGGCACGACGCGCACCGTCGGCGGCAGGCGCACGTTGCGTGACAGCCACACGCCGGGCTCGACCTCGCGGCCGGTGAGCAGCAGGTCGGGCACGCGGCCTTCGAGCACGGCGCGGTGCGCGGCCAGAATGCCCGCGTAGTCGCGCACGTGCAGCGGTTCGGGCACGGCGACCGTGCGCCCGGCGGCCCCATCGAGCAGGGCGGCGGCGATGTCGGCCTCACTGCCGTCGAGCGGCAAGCGCGCGGCATCGGCGGGGTCGAGCCAGGCCCAGCCGGTGAACCGTGCCGCGGCGCCTGCGTCGGCCCCCGCCGTGACGTAGACGGGGGCCGCGGGGCCGGCGACGGCGGGCACGAGCCGCGCCGGCACGAGGCGGTCGGCATGCCCGACGAGCACCGGGGAATCGGCCTCGGCGAGGCCCACCGCGCGCAAGGCGGCGTAGGGGTGGTAGGGGTCGCGCACGAGGTGCGTGCGCAGCGTGACGCCCCAACGTTGCCCGTCGCCGACGAGGTCCTCGATGGCGCCCGGCCGATGGCAGAGCACGAGGTCGAACGTGCGAAAGCCCTGTCCCGCGAGTTGCTCGATGACGTGCTGCAGGAACGGCCGGTCGACGAGCCGCACGAGCGGCACCGGCAGCCGCTCGCTCAGCGCTTCGAGGCCCGGGACGAGCCCGGTGGCAAACAGAATGACGCGCATCGTTCAGCGCTCCCGGCCGGCGGTCGCACGCCGGCGTCGTTCGTGCCACGCGGCGTGCGCCGCGTGCCCGAGGAACACCCCATTGCCGATCAGGTAGCGGCGCCACATGCGCCCGGGTTCCTGGACGAGCCGATAGGCCCATTCGAGCCCGAGTTCGCGCAGGAAGACGGGTGCACGCGGGATGCGTCCCGAGTAGAAGTCGAACAGCCCGCCCACCCCGAGCGATAGCGGCGCGCCGAGCGCGGGCAGGTGTTGGGCGAGCCACGTTTCCTGGCGCGGCACGCCGAACGCCACGAGCAGCAGATGCGGCCGGCGCCGCGCGATGTCGGCCACGAGCGCCGGCTCCTCGGCCTCGGTGAAGTAGCCCGAATGCGTGCCGCAGACCTCGACTTGCGGGTAGTGGCGGCCGATCCACGCGCCAACGCGTTCGGCGACGCCGGGCCGGGCGCCCAGGAGATACACGCGCCGGCCGGCGAGCGCCGCGAGCAACCGCGGCAGCAGATCGGTGCCGTTGACGTTCTCGCGCACGGGGCGGCCGAGCAGGCGCCCCGCGAGCCGCATCCCGACGCCGTCGGGCAGCACGAGGTCGGCCTGCTGCAGCACGGCGCGGTAGGCCGAGTCGCGCCGCGCCACGTTGACGCAGTGGGCGTTCACGAAGCAGACGAGCCGCGGCGTCGTGCCGGCAGCGAAAGCGACGAGTTCGGCGACGGCCTCCTGCATGCGCAGGTTGTCGACGGGCACGCCGACGATTTGCTGGCGTCCGGGGACGGCCGGCGGTGCCTCGCCCTGCACAGCGTTGAGCAGCACGGTGGCGAGTATCCCGAGGTCGCGGCGCAGCGACTGGCTTTCGGCGTACTCGGCATCGAGGGTGGCCTCGTCGTCGAAGGCCAGGTTGGCCAGCCGACGCGCCGTGGCGAGTCCGAGGAGTCCCGGCCGCACCCCGACGGCATGGCCCGGGGCTTCGTCTGGCCGACGCGGCCGCGGCCCGATGAGCGCCAGCTCGCCGCGGACCACGTTCCAGAGCCGCGGCCAGGTCGACAGCCCCGCCCGGCGGAGCACGCGCCCGAACGGGGTCTCGGGCAACGCCAGCGCGAGCGCCTCGAAGGGCTGCTCAGCCTGGCCGAGAAGCGTTGTGCGCTGCAAGGCCCGGCCGTGGCCGAGACGCAAGGCGGCCATGAGCGCGGCAAGCGGCGGCGCGCTGGCCGCGAGGGCCGCGCCGGCCAGGGTGGCGTCGGCGGCCCGCTTGAACGCCGGGTAGCGGCCCGCGGCGCGCGGTGCGGGCGCCGCTGCGGCAGAGGTGGCCGATTCGCGCATCAGTACGCCCCGTTGCCAAACAGCACGGCCGGAACGGTCTGGAGCAGCAGTTTGGCGTCGAGCCAGGGGCTCCGGCTTTCGATGTACTGCACGTCGAGTTCGACCTGCTTCGGAAACGGGATGTCGCCCCGGCCGCTCACCTGCCAGATGCACGTGAGCCCGGGCACGACATCGAGCCGGCGGCGGTCTTTGAGCGAGTAGAGCGCCACCTCGCGGGGCACGGGCGGCCGCGGCCCGACGAGCGTCATGTCGCCCTTCAGCACCGAGTAGAGCTGCGGCAACTCGTCGATGCTGGTCTTGCGAATGAGCCGGCCGATCCACGTGACGCGCGGATCTTTCTTCATCTTGAAGGTGATGCTCTGGCCGTGGTCGCTCGCGGCGAGCAGCTGGTCTTTCAACGCCTCGGCGTTGATGACCATGGAACGGAACTTCGGGAAGAGGAACTCGCGGCCATATTGGCCGACGCGCTTCTGCCAGAAGAGCACCGGTCCGCGGTCGGTGGCCTTGATGGCGAGGGCCACGGCGCCAAGAAGCGGTGCCAGCACGACGAGCCCCGAGCCGGCGGCCGCGACGTCGATGGCCCGCTTGGCCGCTTTGGCCCCGCCGACGACACCGAGCCAGGCGTATTTCTTGCGCAGAAAACGCAGGTTGCGCACAACGCTGCGCGGGCCGGAGCCCGTGTCGCCGTAGCGCCGGTAGAGTTCTTCGAGCAGCGCCTGGGGCGCCGGGGCGGCGGACACGGGGGCAGGCTCGGGTGGCTTCGAGACACTCATCGGCCAGACTTCCTCGCGACCGCGTGCAGGACGGCGAGCGTCGCCTGCGCGGTGCGCTGCCAGGTGAACGTACGGCTGTGCGGCGGGCCGAGCCGGCGCAGCAGGGCGGCGCGCTCCGGGTCGAGCAGCACCGCGGTCATGGCGGCGGGGAGCGCGGCCGGATCGGCCGGGTCGAACGGCACGCCCGCGGCCCCGGCCACTTCGGGCAGCGACGACACGTTGGCATACACGACCGGCGCCCCGCAGGCCATGGCTTCGAGGATGGGGAGCCCGAACCCCTCGTAGAGCGATGGGAAGACGAAGAGGTCGGCCCCGGCGTAGAGGTCGGGCAGCGCGGCCTCGGGCACGAACCCGAGAAAGCGGATGCGGCCCGCGAGTCCCGTCTCGGCGGCGGCCCGGTGTACCTCGGCGGCACGCAGCCAGTCGCTGCCGGCGAGCACGAGGTCGTACGGCAGGCCGTGGCGGCCGACGAGTTCGGCGAAGGCGCGGATGAGGGCCACGTGGTTCTTGCCCGGGTGCTCGATGCGCGCGACGTAGAGGATGTAGGGCGCCGCGACCCCGTGGCGCGCGCGCACGCGGGCGGCGGCCTCGGCCGGCGGCACGGGCACGTAGTGGCGCGGGTCGGCGGCAAGCGGCGTCACGGTGACGCGCTCGGGCGGCACCCCGAGGTGCGTGACGATGTCGCGCTTGCTGCTCTCGCTGACGGTCAGCACGTGGTCGAGCCGGCGCACGGGCAGCGGCAGCACGCGGCGCACGTAGAAGCTCCGCGCCGCGTCGTATTTTTCGGGCACGTGCACGGCGGCGACGTCGTGAACCGTGCCCACCCGGGGGCAGGGCGTGGACAGCGCCACGCGGCGGTTGGCGGCGGGCAGGAACAGCACGTCGTAGCGCCGCGCAAGTGCCAGCGGCGGCAGCGCGAGTTGGTGCCAGGCAATGTCGGGGAGCGGCTTGCGCAGCAGCCCCGGCAGCCGCAGGCCGCGGATGCGCGGATGGTCGGGCACGAAGATGGCGTGCTCGTCGCGGTAGACGAGCACCTCGAACGTGTCGTCGCCCGGCAGTTCGACGAGCGCCTGCAGCAGGCTGATGATGTAGCGGCTGATGCCCGACTTGCCGCCGTCGCCGCCAAACGTCGTAATGCCGATGCGCATGGGTATCTCCGCCGCGGGTGCGCCCCCGACTACCGCACGTCGCGCGCGCCACGCGCGCTGGGCCGGAATGGAGCGAGCACCTCGTCGTAGAGCGCGAGCAGGCGGTCGGTGATGCGCTCCCAACTGTAGTCGCTCGCGGCCAGCCGCTGGCCGGCCTCGGCAAACGCCCGGGCTCGCTCCGGATTCGCGAGCAGCCCGTCGACGGCCTCGGCGGCCTCGGCGCCGGCACCCGAGTCGAACAACCAGCCGTCGCGGCCGTGTGTCACGAAGAACGGCACCCCCCCGACCCGACTGGCGACGACCGGCCGGCCGGCCGCCCACGCCTCGAGCACGACGATGCCGAAAGGTTCGTGTTGAGAGGGTAGCACAAACACGTCGGCCGCGTGGTAGGCGTCGACGAGTTGCGGCGAGCCGGCCGGCAAGCCCCCGACGACGGTCACGCGGCCGCCGAGCCCGCGGGCGGCGATGGCCGCTTCGAGCGTCGCGCGGTAGGGCTCGTTCGTGACGGCGCCGACGAGCGCCACGTGCAGCCGCGGCCGCCGCGTGCGCAGCCGATCGAGCACGTCGATGAGCAGCGCCTGGTTTTTCTGCGGGTCGAGCCGCCCGACGGTCAAGAGCAGCTCGGCGTCGAGCGGAATGCCGTGGGCCCGCCGGAAGGCCGGGCCGTCGCCGTGCGCAAAGGCCGCGGGGTCGACGCCGTTCGGCAGGTAGACCACGCGCTTGTGCGGGTAGCGGCGCGCCGCCTCGGCCTGCTCGCGCTGCCCCACGCAGACGATGGCCGCCGCGTCGTCGAGCACCCGCCGCGAGCCGACGAGCGCGCCGAGCACCCGCCCCCACTCGAAGGCCCCGCGCGTGGGGTCGGTCATGCGCCCGGCCTCGGCCGCCGGCACGTCGTAGACACCGCCGTGCAGCGAGACGACGTAGGGAATGCGCCGGAAGCGCGCCACCGTGCGCACCGTGCCGCCCAGCCGTTTGCCGGTGTGCAGGTGCAGCAGGTCGAGCCCACGCTCGACGAGGAGTTGCGCCATGAGCGACCAGGAAAACAGGTTGCCGCCCGTGTAGTCGAGTTGCCGGCGCGCGGCGGCGCTGAGACCGAGGTAGGGGTAGGCGTAGGCGAAACGCCGCACGGGCACACCGCCGATGACCTCGCGGTCGCGGGTGGCGAGCGCCCGCGAACAGTAGATGGCCGTGCGGTGGCCGCGGCCGATGAGCCGCTTCGCCGTTTCGAGCACCACGGTTTCGGTGCCCCCCCAACTGTGCGCGACGAACCGCCGGGGTACCTGGATGACGTACATGTCAGCGAACTCCGGCCACTTCGCGGAGGTAGGTTTCGAGGTCGGACACGTAGCGGGCCAGCGAGAACTCGACGGCGACCTGCGCGCGCGCCCGCCGCGCGAGACCCCAGGCCAACGTCGGCTCGCGGCCGAGCCGCCCGATGCAGTGTGCGAGCGCCGCAGCGTCTTCTTTCGGGAAGACGAGCGCGTTGTGACCGTCGCGCAGGAATTCGCCGTGGCCGCCGTCGGCGGTGCTGATGACGGGGGTGCCGGACGCCATGGCTTCGAGGTGCGTGAGCCCGAAGGGTTCCTGCCAGGCGGACGGGAACACGAAGACGTGCGCGGCGCGGTAGGCCGCGGGCAACTCGGCGTGCGGCACGGGCCCGGCAAGGTGCACACGCGCCGGACCGGCTGCCGCGAGCGCCATGAGCCGGCTGCGGTAGTCGGCCGGCCCGGTGCCAATCACGGTGAGTTCGACGCCGCCGAGCGCCGGTTCGGCCGCGGCGCGGTGGGCGGCCTCGATGAGCGTGTGCACGCCCTTGTAGGCGTGGAGTTGGCCGACGTACAGCAGCCGCAGCGGCCGCCCGAGCACCCCCGGCTCGTCTTTCGCCGGAAACTGCCCGACCGGAATGCCCTGGTAGATGATGCGGGCGTGGGCCACGGGCACACCCGCGCGCACGAGATTGTCGCGGACACAGCGGCTGATGCACGTGACGTGGTCGAGGCGGATGCCGGAAAGCGTGATGTCGGGCAGCAGCCAGCGCTCGACGGCGTGGCCGAGGGCCGCGCGCGGGCGGGCCGCAAACGGGCTCGCCACATAGCCAGCGATGTGCTCGTCGTTGAAGGTGAAAAGCGTCGGCAGGTGAGCCGCCTGGATGGCGCGCAGCGCCCCGAGGGTGAGCCGCAGTTGGCTCCACACAAACGCCACGTCGAAGCGCCGGCCCCCGAGAAACGCCCGGGTCCGCCGGCGATTCTCGCAACCCGTGACCAGGCGCCGCAGCCGCGCGCGCGGGGCCGGCGTGCCAAAGGGCCGGTCGAGGGCGAGCAGCCGGTGCACATCGTCGTCCGGCGCCTCGGCCTCGTGCGGAGCGAGACCGTGGCGGCTCGTCAAGACCGTGACCGCGTGGCCGCGGGCGGCGAGCGCCTGCACCACCTGGCCGCAGAGGATCTCGTAGCCGCCGAGCACGTGCGGCGGAAACAGGTTGCTCAACACCAGGACTTTCAACCGCAGCCCCCGGTAACGTCGCGCTTGCTCAGGTAGCGCGGATGCGCCCGGTTCAGGATGGCCCCGACCAGCGGCCGGCCCGTGGCCCGCACGCGGCCTTCGACGCGCCGCAGCTCGGCCGCCGTGAGGCCACGGCTCGGCACCACGAGCAGCACGGCGTCGGCGAGCCGGGCGGCCGCCTCGAGGTCGGCGTACGGCAGCACCGGCGGCCCGTCGAGCAGCACCAGCGTCGCCTGAGCACGCGCAAGGTCGAGCCAGGCCGCCAGCGCCGGGGCGCCGAGCACATCCGGGGGGGCATTGGCGGGGCAGGCGAGCGCCGTCTTCACGCCGCGCTGGCCGGTCGTGGCGAGGGCGGCGGCGGGCGCGGCGTCGGCCGGCCGCGCGCCGGTGGCGTCGACGACCGCACCCGGCGCCTGGCCGAGCCCAAAGGCGGCCGAGAGCCCGCTTTCGGGCCCCTCGCTCCGGAGCCCGAGGTCGAGCGCCACGACGCGTTCGCCGAGCCGGCCGAATTGCGCGGCAAGTTGCGCCGTGAGCGCCGTGGCACCGCTGCCGTGAATGGGACCGACCACGAGCAGCCGCGCCCCCCGCTCGGGCAGCGCGGCCCGAAGACGTTCGGCGACGAGCCGCAACGCTTCGCCGGGCCGCGTCGAGTGCTCGCCGAGTTCGGGCGGCCGACGCTTCCAGGCGGCGAGGGCCGCGAGCAGCGGCACGTCGCTCTTGAGCGCGAAGTTGGCAGGCGACTTCAAGTTGCGGTCGAGCAGTTCGGCGCCCACCGTGACGCCCGCCCCGAGCACCAGAAAGAGCGCCACGACGGCGATGAAGAGCACGCGCCGGTTGGACGACGTGGGTGCGATGGGCGGCCGCGCCGGCGCCGCGATCTCGAAGCCGCTCTGTTCGGGCCCCGGAGTGGTGGCGGGCCGTTCGATGCGTTCGAGGCGCTGCGTCAGGTTCTGGATTTCGGTTTCCGCTGCTACCCGCTGCAACTGCACGTCGAGCACGCGCCCGAGCGTTTCCTGGAGCAGCGGCTGGCTCGGCGTCTCGGCTCCCGTGACCGGGGTGTCGCCCGATTCGGCCGCGCGGTCGAGCCGCTGCATCTCCTTCTTCCAGCGCGCCACTTCCTGCGTGTCGCTCGCGAGCACGCTTACGCGGTCGAGGCGCGCTTTCGCGGCCTGGAGTTCGCCTTCCGACACGAAGCCGGAGGCGTGGAGGTTCTGCGCGCGCGCAAACTCGCGCCGCGCCTCGGCCAACTCGACCGCGTGGCCGCGCCGTTCGCGGTCTTCCTGGATGGCGTCGCGCAGGCGTTCGAGGCGTCGGCGGATGGCGTCGGCGTCACCGCCCTGCTGCAGCGCGGCGAGTTCGGCCGCCACGCGCGCTTCGAGGTCCTTGACCGAGAGGGCCAGCGCGTCTTCCTGGGTTTTCAGCACGCCGAGCTGCCGCGTGGCCTCGGCGATGGCGCCCTGCAGCGCGCGGATCTGCTCGGCGCGCCGGCCCTCGGCGCGCGCGCGGAGGAAGACGTCGCGGAGCGTGTTGGCCACCTTGGCGGCGGTATCCGGATCGTCCCAACTCGCGCTGACGACCAACAGGTCGGAGTCGCGCGGCACTTCGACGTCGACGGCCTTGCCCAGCGAATCGAGAGAGACGGGCAGAGCCAACGCCTTGCGCAGCGCTTCGAGGTTCTCGCGCACCTTGACGAGATCGGCGAGCGAGCCGAGCGCCGGGGGCGAGGGGGCCCCCGCGGTCTCGCCGACGACGAGCGCCGGGCGGTACATGAGCAGGGTCTGCGCCTCGTAGGTGCGCTTGCCGAGCAACCGTACGGCGCCGAACGCCGCGCCGATGCCCGCCGCGAAGAACAGCAGGAAGACCGGCCAGCGTTTGAGCACGCCGACGAGGAAGGTCCTGGGATCGAATGGAAGTTTTTCTCCGCCAGCGACGGGAGCGCCGGACGACGGCGGTAGCGGTGCGTTCATCGGGCAGGTTCTCCTCTTCGCTGCGGCGCCGGGCGGGCCGCCGCGAGGAAGTTTTCGAGCGCGGTCACGTACCCCGCGAGACTGAAGCGCGTCTCGACGTCGCGCCGGGCGGCCGCGACGAGCGCCTGGCGCAGCGCCTCGTCTTGGGCGAGTCGGCGGAGCCGCGCGGCGAGCTCCGGGGCAGCGCCGGCCGGGTAGGCGAGCGCGTTCCCCTCATGACGGATGAGTTCGGCGCTGCCGCCCGTGGTAGTGGACACGACGGCCGTGCCGCAGGCCATGGCTTCGAGGTGCGTGAGGCCGAAGGGCTCTTCCCATTCGGACGGAAAGATCAGCACCTCGTGGTCGTGGTAGACGGCCGGCAAGGCCTCGTGGGGCAGCCGGCCGAGGAATCGGACGTGCTCGGCAAGCCCGGCCGCGCGCACGAACGCGCGCAGCTCGTGCTCGTACTCGGGGACCCCGTCGCCGACGACGCTGAGTTGCAGCGCCCGTTCGCCCGCGTCGCGGGCCTCGGCGAGCGCCTTGAGCGCCGTGTGCACGCCCTTTGCGCGCGAAAGCTGGCCAACGAACAGCAGCCGCAGCGGCGCCCCGGGCGCGCGGACGTGCGGCCGGTAGGGGAAGCGTTCGAGCGGCACCCCCTGGTGGATGACCGCGGCGTGTTCGAAAGGCACGCCGTGGCCGAGCAGGTTGCGTTTCAGGGCCGCGCTGATGACCGCCACCGGAAAACGGCGGTACCAGGCGAGGGTGGCCAGCGGCCAGACGGCGCGCTCGGCCAGAAACCGGGCGAGTTCGCGCGCGCCGCGGGGCCGGCGGACCGGGCGAAATTGGCGCGGGTGCTCGTCGTTGACCGAGTAGACGACCGGCACGTGGGCCAGCTGCGCGGCCGCCACGGGGCCGAGCGTGATACGGTTGAGGCTCCAGCAGAACACGAGTTCGGGACGCAGCGCGAGCAGCGCCTCGCGCGTGTGCTGCACGTTGGCGAGCGCTGTGCGGTGCTGCGTCGCCATTCGGAAATCGACCCGGCCGACGGGTTGCCCCGGCAGGGGAAACGCGGTGGTCAATTCGAGCGTGCGGCGCACGCGCGGGTCGGCAGGCACTTCGGTCGCACGAAACCGGCTGGTGAGGATGTGCACCGTGTGGCCGCGCGCCCGGAGTCGCTCGACGACCTGGGCGCAGAGGATCTCGTAGCCGCCAAAGACGACGGGGGGATAGAGATTGCTGACAACGAGGACGTTCACGCCTCGCCTCCCGGCGGCGGCGGCGGCGCGGCCGGACGGCGGCGCCGGAGCAGCAGCTGCTTCTCGGAGGGCTCGACGAAAAGCCCCCAAAACAGAGCCAGATTGACGCAGGCGCCCGGGATCGCCTCGAGCGCCAGCACCCACAAATTTGGCGGCGGAATGGCGATGCGCAAGCCCAACGTGATGCCGTACTGCAAGAGCCCCCCGGCGAGCGCCGGCACGAAGACCCGCCGCAGGTAGGCGCCGTAGGCCACGCCGTGTCGCTGGCAGGCGCGCCGCGGCACGAGCAGCACATCGACGACGACCGAGGCGCCGAGGGTGCCGAGCGCAACGCCCAGGAGGCCAAAGGGCCACACGAGCGTGAGGCTGAGCGCCAGGTTCAGCAGCACGCCCACGATGGCCGCACGCGCCAGGTAGCCGTGGGCACCGGTCATGACGAGCACGTTCGAGGCCACCATCTGCGGAATGGTCGTGGCCATGGCCAGCATCAGAATGCTCAAGACGGGCCCGCCTTCGGCAAAGTCGGGCCCGACCCAGAGGACCAGCGCGTCGGTGCCGAGTGCGAGGATGGCGGCCGCGAGCAGGGTACCCGGCAGGAGCGCGAATTTCGCGGCGTTGACGAGCACGAAGCGCAGCTTGACCGCTTCGCCGGCGCCGTGCAGTTCGGCCGCGAGCGGGCTCAGCACGTTGACGAACTGCTTCGTCAGCAGATGGGCGTTTTCGGCCACCTTGAGGGCCACGCCGTACACGGCCACGGCGGTGAACGGCAAAGCGGCCTTGACGACGATCGGATCGGTGCGCAGCAGAATGAGCGCCGCCACCGACACGACGAACGTCGCGGCGCTGAACGAGGCCGCCTCACGGAGCAGCGCGCGATCGATGAGGCGCGGCTGCACGTGGAGTTGCGGCAGCGCGCGGTAGGCCAGCGCCACGTAGAGGACATGCTCGACGAGCATGGCGCCGAGGTTGAGCCAGGCGAGCGTCACCACATCGCCCGCGCGCGACAGCACAAGAAGCACCGTGGCGGCGTAGACGAGCGATGTGCCCGCCTGCACGGCGTTGATGAGACCGATACGCTGCTCGCCGAACAGCAAGGAGCGAAACAGCCCGAGCGGCAGGCCGAGCAGCACGGAGCGCACGCCGAGCAGCCACAGCAGTGCAAGCGCCTTTTCCTGCTGGGCGGGCGGCACGGCGAAGAGCGCGTTGAAGCCGAAGGACAGGCCGGCGAGACCCACGAGACCGAGGCCCGCGAGCGCGAGGTACACGGCGGCCAGCGTGCTGACAGCGCGGTTGCGGCGCGCGACGTCGCCGCGGCCCTGCGCCTCGGCCACGAATTTGACGACCCCGGTGCCGAAGCCGAAGTCGAGCAGCCCGAAGAAGCCGAGTACCGAGAAGACGAGGGTCCAGAGCCCGTAGTCGGCCTTGCCGAGCTTCTCGATGAGAAACGGGGTCAGCACGAACATGACCGCGAGGGTGACGCCGAACCGGGCGTAGCTCGTGGCCGTGTTCCAGAGGACGCGTTTGCGGCGTTCGCCCATCAGCCCCCCCTAGGCGCCGCTGCCGCGGGCAGGCGCCCCGCCCCGCGCGGGGAGGACGGTGCTGCCGAGATGGACGACGAACGCACAGGCGAACACGAATTGGTAGGAAACGGGCGAGATGCGAAACGCCCATTCGAGAAACCCGCTCGCGTGCAGGGCCGTCATGCCGACGGCGAGCGCGAGCAGGTAGAAGTGCGCGGGCTCGGTGAGCCGCAGGCCTCGGCGCAGGGCGAACCACCAGAAACGCACGATGAGCCAGACGAAGGCGGCAAGCCCCACGTAGCCCAGTTCGGCGGCCGTGAGCAGGTAGATGTGGTGCGCGACGCCCGAATGCTTCTCGTTGGCCATGACCCGAAAGTGGGAGCGGTACGATTCCCGCGTGTCGAGCACGTGCGAGAAGTTGTTGAGCCCCACGCCGAACGGATGGTCGGCGGCCATGCGGGAGGCGGCGACGTTGAACTCGCGGCGCGCCTCTTCGCTCGCCGGCGGGGCGCGCTGGAGGCGGTCGATGATGCTGTCGGCGGCCATGGCCCCGCCGACGGCAAGCGCCACGAGCACGCCGAGGGACACGGCGAGCACGCGCAGCGAGCGGGCCTTCCAGGCGGCAAAGGCGAGCACGGTCAGCACCGCGAGGCCGTTCAGCGCCAGGCCGGCGCGCGAACCCGTGGCGACGACCGCGAAGGTCATGCCGAGCGCCGCGCCGACCCCGAGCGCAGCGCGCCAGAGCGGCAGGTAGCGCTCGACGAGGCTCGCCATGAGCACGAGCGGCGCCACGAGGTTCAGGTAGAGCGGAATGGTGTTGGAGTGGTCGAACGGCCCCGGGATGCGGTAGATGCCGTCCAGGTACTTCTGCTTCAGCGCGACGAGCAGGAAGAACACGCCGAGCGCAGTGAGGGCCCCGACGACGGTGCGAAACGGGACCCCCGCGCGCAGCACGTTGACGAGCACCCAGTACACGAAGAAGAGCCGCGCGAACTTGAAGAGCGTGAAGCCCGCGAGCAGCGGCTCGGGGGCGAGCGCCGTGCCGACGAGCGCCGTGAGGCCGAACAACAGCACGGCGCCCGTGAAGCGCGGCCAGACTTTGAGGCCCGTCAGGTGGCGCGCGAGCAACACGAGGAAGAGTGCCAGGGCGAGGAGATCGGTGAGCGTCACTTCGAAGCCGCGGTCCGGGCCGCGATAGGACTCGAGCGAGAGGAAGTTGATGCTGCCGCGGTCGCCGAGCGCCGGCGAGAAGACGAGGGCCGCCACGAGCGCGTTGCGCAGTTTCTCGGACGCCAGTGCCAGGCCGGCCAGCAGCGGCACGCCGACGACGAACGCGAAGGCGAACAGCGCGTACTTCATGGCGTCCCCGGGCGGCCGCCCGGCTGACCGGACCGTTCAAACACCGGCGGCTCCGAGTCCGGCCTCACGCATCATGAGGCCGAAGAGGTCGTCGAGTCTGCGCGGCAGGGACGCGAGCGGGACGTTCGTCGCGAAGCCGGCCACGGAATCGACGTGGTCGGGAGCGTAGCCGTGCATGCCCGGCACGTGGCGCAGGCCCATGTAGCTCGGCACGATGAGCGTGCCCGGGTCGGCGAGGAAAAAGAGCTCGCCGTAGCGCAAATCGGCGAAATCGCAGCCGTAGTGGCGCATTTCGGCCGGGCTCAGGATGTGGCCGTGCGGCTCCGCCGCGAGCACGGCTTCGATCGGCGCACGCGCCTCGGGCCTGAGGAAGTAGAAGCGGGCGAGCGTGGAATCGTAGACCGCGGCGTAGTCGACCCCGTAGCGCAGGCCGAGCGCCTCGATGCGCGGCTTGATGGCGGCGTGGCGCACCACATCGGTCATGCCGTGGTCGGAGAACACGAAGAGCCGGACCTCGCGGTAGCGCCGCTCGGCGCGTTGCAGCAGGCGTGCGAGCGCCTCGCCGTAGCCACGGATCTTGGCTGCGCCGCGCACAGAAGCCGTGCCGTCGGCGTGCAGGATCGCGTCGAGCTCGGCCATGTAGAGGTAGGCGAAGCGCACCTGGCCCTGGTCGAGTACGGCGTCGAGGGCCGCGAGGTTCGGGGCTTCGGGGCGGCGCCAGTCGGACAGGAAGTAGGGCACGCGCTGCGCCCGCAGGTGGTCGAAGATGGTCGGGCAGCCCGCGTTGATGCCGCCCGGCTCGTAGAGGTCGCGCTTCTCGGTGTAGTCGAGCAGCGGCAGCACGTCGAAGGGCACGTTGTAGAGGTGGAAGTAGCCCGTGTAGCCGAGTCCGCGCTGCACGAGCCGGCTCAGGCGCGCACGCACGCGCATGCGGTCGGTGGCGGGACGCGGCAGCAGACCGAGCCAGCGCCACAGGCCAAAGGGCGAATGCGCCGGGTCGAACGCGAAAAACGAGAAATGGCCGTGGTCGCGCGGCATGCGGCCCGTCAGGATGGTGGGGTCGCACGTACACGAGTAGCCGAGGATGCTTTCGAGCGGCGCGCGCACCGGCAGCAGTCTGGGCGCGAAGTCGTGGCGCTCCATGAGCCGGTGGCCGAGCGCGTCGACGAAGACGAACAGGGAGAGAGCGTCGGCCTTGGGCATGACGGGCCTCATTGGGGTGGGGCAACCGGCGGCGCGCCGCGGCGGCTCAGGCCGGGCGGAAGGTGCGCAGCGCCTCGGCGGGGCTGTTGTAGATGTCGAAGACCCGGTGCATGCGCACGAGTTCGAACAGCGTCCGCACCGACTTGGACATGTTCACGAGTTTGAGTTCGCCGCCGCCGTTCGAGATCTGCCGCAGACAGGAGATGAGGGCACCCAGCCCCGAACTGTCGACGAACGTCAGGGCCGCGAGATCGAGCACGATGCGCTTGTGGGCTTCGATGAGGGGCGCCATGGCGCGCTTGAACTCCGCGGAGTTGCCGGCGTCGAGGTTGTCGGCGGCCACCGCGACGAGGGCCGCTCCTTCGAGACTCTGTACATTCAGGTTCATGCCGCGTTCTCCTGCTCGCCTCGGGGGCTGCCGGCCGCACGCCTGCGGCCGCTGCGCCACCGGCGCGGGCTATGGCTCGCCAATGGACATGTCGCGCCTTTTTACGAGCCGGGTGACGTGGCGGCCCCCCGGTTCGGTGAGGTAGTGTACGACATCCACGCACTGATCGATGAGATACAACCCGAAACCGCTCTCGCGACTGCCATCGAAGAGCGGTGGCCCCACGCGGTCGCGGTGCAGCGCGCTGCCCTCGTGGCCGAGTTCGACGATCCAGTCGTGCGGGTAGCGCGTGACCGTGACCGAGAGGCGCCGGTCGGGGCGGCCCGCGTAGCCGTGCTTCATGATGTTGCTGGCGGCCTCGTTGACCGCGAGTTCGAGTCGCGCCACGTCGTCTTCGGAAAGCCCCGCGTGCGGGGCCGCCGCGAGTTGCGCGCGCAGAAAACGCCGGACGGTCGCGAGTTCGCCGAGCGCACTCGTCGTGTGCAGCGTGTCGCGCGCCTCGGCGTCGCCGTATTCATCTTCGATGCGCACGACGATGAGCGTCAAATCGTCCTTCAGATCGGTGCCTTCCGTGAACGTGCGCACGGCCCGCTCGACGCACTCGACGAGCCGCGCAGGGGCGAGCGTGGCGCACTCGCGCAGGAGCTCGGCCAGGCGTTCCTCGCCGAAGAATTCGCCCGTCGGACCGCGCGCCTCCGTGAGCCCGTCGGAGTAGAACACGAACACGTCGCCCGGTCCGAACGCGCGCGTGGTTTCTTCGTAGCGCTCATCTTCGACGATGCCGAGCGGCAGGTTGTCGCCGCTGAGAAAGCGAACCTCCCCCTGGCGCCGGTCGAAATGCAGGGTGCGCGTGTGGCCGGCGCTGACATAGGCCACCTCGTGGCGGGCGAGATCGAAGCGCGCCGAGCACACCGTGGCAAAACTGTCGAGCTGCATGAACTCCGGCGTCAGGCTGCGGTGCGCGAAGTTCATGACCGTGGCCGGACCCGGGCCGCGCGTGACGAGCTGGCTCGTCAGCACCTGCGTCTTGGCGCGCAGGAAGTGGTTTTTCGTGGCGGCGCCGAGCAACGCTGCCGGCACGCCCTTGCCCATGACGTCGCCGACGAGGATGTCGAGGGAGCCGTCCTGGACGCTGTAGTCGGAGAAATCGCCGTCGACGTACTGCGACGGCACCGAGAGCGCGGCCACGGTGGCGCCGAGCAGCGTGCGCGGCGGCTGCCCCCGCAGCAGCGTGCGCTGGATGCGGGCGCCGATTTCGAGCTCGCGCAGCCGCACCTCGCGCAGTTCCTCCTCGGCGCGCCGCCGGGCGGTCACGTCGGTTTCGATGCCCACGAAATTCGTGATGTTGCCCTCGGCGTCGCCGATGGGCTGAACTTCGACGCTGAGCCAGCGGACGGCGCCGTCCTTGCCGTGGTTCAGCAATTCGACCTGGAATCCCTTGCCGTCGCGCAGCCGGCTGCGCATGTACTCGACGGTCTCGGGGTCGGTGTCGGGACCCTGCAGGAACGAGCCGGGCGAGCGCCCCTTGACCTCGTCGAGCGTGTAGCCCGTGATGCGCGTGAAGCCGTCGTTGACCCATTCGATGCGGCGCGCGGCGTCGGTGATGACCACCCCGCTCTTCGTGTGCGTGGCGACGAACGAGAGCCGCCGGATGCGCTCGTCCATGGCCTTGCGCTCGGTGATGTCGCGAAAGAACGCGCAGTCGTACTCGCGGCCGTGATAGGCAACGAGATTCGACGACACCTCGGCGCGGCGCACGCTGCCGTCGGCCGTCCGGCAGTCGATCTCGTGGAGCAGGGTGCCGGCGTTGCGCAGCCGTTCGAAGGTCTGGGTCCAGCGCTCGGGGGTGAGTTCGGGCACGAGGTCGTAGATCGCCGGCGAAGCAAGTTGGTGGCCGCCTTCGCAGCCGAAGAGAGCGCAGCCCGCCGGGTTGATGCGCTCGACGCGACCGTCGGCGGTGATGAAGAGCACGGCCTCACCCGCGCGGTCGATGGCGAACTGCGCCAGCCGCAGATCCTGGGCCGTGCGGCGCAACAGCGTGATGTCGCGGGCATTCAGAAACCAACGGCCCGCCGCATAGGTGCCTTTCCAGTCGAGCCAACGGGGCTCCCCGGCCGCGTTCTTCATCTTCACTTCCAGGGAGCGCACGGGAACATCGGCCTCGCTCGGGGGAAGCAGGAACTCGGCGAAGCGCTGCCGGTCCTCGGGTCGGAGGTAGGCATCGAAGGGCTGCGCCGTCACGGCGTCGCCCGCGACGCCCAGAAAAGCCTCGAAGGCCGGGTTCACCTCGACGAAGCGGCCACTCGGCGCATCGAGCACGCCCATCAGGTCGGGGGAATGCGAGACGAGCCGCGCCATGTGCCGCACTTGGCGGTTGCGCTCGTGCAGGGCGCGTTCGCTCGTCTCGCGCTCGGCCGCGGCCAGAATGGCGCCGTACGCGAGCCCCGCGAGTTGCGCCACGAAGTCGAGCAGCGCCACGTGCTCTTCGCTGAAGGCGGCCATGCGGGCGCTCGAAAAACCGAACGTGCCAACGC
The DNA here is from genome assembly GCA_964422715.1 of uncultured Myxococcales bacterium. Classification (GTDB taxonomy): domain Bacteria; phylum Myxococcota_A; class UBA9042; order PWKZ01; family CAYRCM01; genus CAYRCM01. The sequence continues at coordinate 35,857 of CAYRCM010000037.1, forward strand.
AACGCTTGCCCGCGAAGACCGGCACGAAGAGCCGGGCGCGCACGGCACCGCGCCGCGCGCTCGGCCAGCCCGCCGCCGGGTCGCCCGGCGCAATGTCGTGCAAGTGCAGTGGTTGCCCACTCCGCACGACGAGGCCCGGATAGCGCTCGGGTGCCGCCCGTTCGGCCGCCTGCTGCTCATCGTCGGTGAGGCCCTGGGCATAGTAGAGCCGGAGCCGCTGGTCGGCGGGGTCGAGGAGGTAGAAGCCCCCGAAGTCCGCGTCGATGAGCGGGGCGAGCAACGTGGCCGCCTGGCGAGCGAGGGTGGCGAGATCGCGCACGTCGTTGAAGGCGGCCACGAGCCCGCCCATGTGGCGGATGAATTCGGGGCCGCAGAGCGCGGGCGAGACGTGGTTCACGGAGCAGCCATCCGTTTCCCCCCTGGCGACACCGGCCTGCGGTAGAGGCGCCGGGCGCGGCCACGCCCCGGCGTCACCGCCACGCCCCGGCTGCCGCTGTCCGTGCGGCAACCCCCTGGCGTTCCCGGCGTGCGTGACGACCACAAGATAGCCGCGCTGCGCCTCGGCTCAAGGGGTAGGCCCAACGCGGGCCCGGCGGGGGCCGCAGAGCGGGCGCTCGGGCGACGTCCCGCGGCGCGGGCAATGGGCCGCGGGCGACGGGGTCGGCTGGTGTAGTGGAACGGAATTGGCGGCACCCTATCTCCGCGGGATCGTCGCCGCCGGCAAGGTCCACCGACGAAGGACGGGCAGCGCCAATTCTGAGGAGGCGCAACGCAGCCGGTGGTGACGAGGACCGGAGAGAGGGGCATGCGAGTGGCCTTGCCTTCCACGAGTCGGCGCGGGGCGGTGCCCGCCCTGCCCTCGGCCCGCGCGGCCGGGGTGCGGTTGACGTGTCCCGTGGGCCCCTCTAGCATCGCGCGATGCCCCGATGCGGGGCGAAAGGACGCAGCGACGCATGAACCGCTTCGTGGAACGCGCGCGGCTCGGCGCGGGTGGACTCGGGCTCGTGTACCTGCTCGGCGCGCTCCTCGCCGCCTGTGCCGAGCGCCCGGCGACTCCCTGCGTCTGCCCGCCCGTCGCGGCCGGCGTGCCGGCGGCGCTCACGGCGGCCCCGAGCGGCGCGGCCGCGGGG
>CAYRCM010000038.1:0-35136 GCA_964422715.1 uncultured Myxococcales bacterium
CGCCGGTGATGTCGCGGCGGGCGCAGCCGACGCACTCCAGGCGGTGGCCCCCGACGCCGGTGCTGGCGCGGCCGGCGCGGCAACGGCCGACGCCGCCGCGTCGCCGGCCGCCGCTGCGGATGCGGCCGCGGTGCCGTCCGGCGCCGATGCGGCCCCGGCGACCGCCCCCACCCTCAACCGCAAGGTGGCCTACGACGAATTGAAGTGCCCGGGCGGCATGGCCCGCATGTCCATGCGGCTCACCGAAGCCGATCCGCAGTTCAGCATGTCGGCCGATGCCCGTTGGGCGTTCTGTATCGACCGCTGCGAGTCGCCTGGCTGCGGTCGCATGCCGCAGACCGGTGCCTCCTGGTTCGACGCGCGGCAGGCCTGCGCGCGGCGCGGCAAGCGCCTGTGCAGCAGCTCCGAATGGCGCAAGGGCTGCGGCAGCAAATACCCCTACGGCGCCACCTACGACCCGAACATGTGCAACACGGCCGCCGAAAACGGCATGGAACGCCCCGTCCGGCCGACCGGCTCCTACTCCCGCTGCAAGAGCGGTGCGGGGTTGCTCGACATGGTCGGCAACGTGGCCGAATGGACCTCCGACAAGACCGTCAATGGGGGCTCTGCCGACCGCGACGGCGTCACGGCCACCTGCGGCCGCCGGGCCCGTCGTTTCGAGGGCAGCAGCAGCCCCTATGTCGGCTTCCGGTGCTGCGCCGACGCCATCGTTCCCACCGAGTAGCCTGCCCGGCCCGGCCGCCCGCGGCCCGTCAACCGCTGCGTCGCTTCGTTGCGCAACAGGGGCTGCACGGGTGCAGTGGAACGGAACGGGCGGCACCCCATTTCCGAAGGGTCGTCGTCGCCGGCAAGGCTGAACGACGAAGGACTGCAACGCCCGGTCGAGGAGGAGCACCACCGCCGACGGTGAGGAGGACCGGAGGAACGGGCTTGCTGGTTGCGTTGCACTGCACTAGGGGCAGACGGTCACCGAATCGCTGCGGGTGCAGCCGTAGTCGCGGCAGTCGACGAACCCATTGTTGTCGTTGTCGATGCCGTCGCTGCACGCCAGGTCGTTGGACTCACAGAAGGGCTGTTCGGCGCAGTCTTCGTCGCGGCAGTCGAAGTCCCCGTCCCAGTCGTTGTCGAGGCCGTCGCGACACACGCGGTCGTCGTCTTCATTGCCGCGCTGCGCGGGGCGACAGGCGGCGCTCGCCTGGCAGGCGTAGTCGAGGCAGTCGGTGAAGCCGTTTTCGTCGTTGTCGAGAGCGTCGGCACAGTACTGATGCGCCAGCGCGGTGCATTCGGAGTCTTGCTCGACCCCCTCCTGGACGGCGGGACATTCGGACGGGTATTCGGGCCGGCGCCGGTCGGCGCAGGCCTGGAAGTTGCGGCAGTCGGCGTCCATGCAGTCGGTGAGGCCGTCTTCGTCGTTGTCGAGGCCGTCGCCGCAGCGCTCCATCCATTGCGGGTCGTCGCAGAGCCCGCATTCGTTGACGAGCCAGGCCGGCTCGGTGGCTTCGTCGCGACAGCTCCCCGTTGCGAGAAGCAACCCTACGATGAGCGAACGAATGGCGTGATGACTCAACCGTCCAGCTTCCCTGCGTCCCGGTACTTGCGGCCAAGCGCGCGCACAAAGTCGCGAAAGTACAGGATCGCCGACCCGAGAGAGAGCACCACCGACAGCAGCAGCAGCATCTGCCCGAGCGCGCCCATGTGGATGCGGCCGGCGGCGACGAGGTAGTCGAGCGTGTAGGGATAGTAGAGCAGCAGTGCGACGAGGCCCGAGAGTTGGAAGGCGGTCTTCCACTTGCCGGCCTGACTGACCTCCACCGAGAGGCCCTCGTTGGACGCGATGCTGCGCAGCCCCGTCACCGCGATTTCGCGGGCCACGAGCAGGACAGCCAGCCACGCGGGACAGCGCCCGAGCTCGACCAACATGATGAGACAGGCCATGACGAGCAGTTTGTCGGCGAGCGGGTCGAGGAACTTGCCGAGCACACTCGTCCAGCCCTTGTTGCGGGCGAGCCAGCCATCGAGCCAATCGGTGACGGCCGCCAGCGAGAAGAGCAGCGCCGCCGCAAAACTCGTCAGGCGCGTGTCGAACTGCAGCATCCACAGGACGAACGGAATGAGCACGATGCGGCCGAACGTGAGCACGTTCGGGATGTTGAAGACGTCGTCCTTGAGCGACCTGGCCATGCGCTCCCGGCAGCGGCCCCCTCATGGACCGCGTAGGGGTCGCAGTATAGGCCCGATGCCGCGCGAGAACAACCGCCCGTGGCGCGGCGACTACCGCGCAACCGCGCCCTTGAAGCGATAGTACTGGTCGAGCACCATGCGCACGTACTGATCGGTGCGCGCGTACGGGACGCCCTCTTTGGCTTCCACCGCGCCGCGCCCGGCGTGGTAGGCCGCCAACGTGCGGACCAGATCGCCTTCGAAGCGATTCGCCAGCATGCGCAACAGCTTGCAGCCCCCCATGACGTTGTCCTGCGGGTCGTAGGGGTCCTGCACGCCCAGCGAGGCGGCCGTGCCTGGCATGAGCTGCATGAGCCCCATGGCGCCCACGCGCGAGGTCGCCCGCGGGTGGAAATTCGACTCGACCTTGACGACGGCGCGCACGAACGCCAGCGGCAGGGCGTAGCGTTCGGCGCCGGCCCGCACGATGGCGTCGATGCGCGGGTCGCCGGCTTCGATGCCGCTGCCGGCGGGCGGCGGGCTGAAGGCGGGTCCCGGCCGCGCACCGCCGACTGACCGCGCCGAGGCGCCGCGCGTCGTCCGCGGGGCCCGGCTCTTCATCACGACGCGGCACCGGCCGCCGGAGGCAGGCCGGTTCGTGAGCCACACGCGACCGCCCGAACGGCACTCGTAGAAATCGGCCAACGCAGGTCGGCTGAGCAGGCCCCCCGCGAACGCGGCGAGGACCAGAAGCAGGCTTGGCGCGATTCTCGTCACGAGCGACGCACCCTCCTTCGGCAGGCACCCCGGCCGGCGCGGGGGCGGGGCGGCACCAGGCTATGCGATGCGCGCCCCGCTGTCACGCGCCGGGCGCGTCGCGGCTCACGCGCGGTAGGACCACGTCGTCGGGTCGGCACAGGAGACCGGCGCGGTCGGCAAGGAGACCCGACGATTTGGGCGCTTGGCCGAACGGCTTGCCGCGCCGTGCTCGGCGTGCTATCCCGGGCGACGCGGGGTGCTCCTGGGCTTGGCGACCGCCGCAGCGGCGTTCCTGCGCCGGCGCGCACCGGCGGCACGCAGCCGGGAAAGGTGGCAAGCCGTGTCGACGAACCACGAGCGTACAGACTTCCTCGTCATCGGCAGCGGCATCGCGGGGCTCAGTGTGGCGCTCGAACTCGCCGAGCTCGGCGAAGTCACGGTCCTGAGCAAGCGCGATCCGCACGAATCGTCGACCGACCGCGCGCAGGGCGGCATTGCGACGGTTCTCGACCCCGTCGAGGGCGGCGACACGTTCGAGGCCCACATTGCCGACACCCTGCGGGCCGGCGCCGGGCTCTGCCATCCCGACATCGTGCGGCTCTGCGTCGAGGAGGGGCCAGCACGCGTCCGCTTCCTCGAAGCGCAGGGGGTGCCTTTCACGCGTGACCCACAGGGCGGCGGCTACCATCTCGGCCGCGAAGGCGGGCACTCGCAGCGGCGCGTCCTGCACGTCGACGACATGACGGGCCGTGCCGTCGTCGCGATGCTGCTCTCAGGCGTGCAGAAAAACCCGCGCATCCGGCTTCTGCCGTGGCATGTCTCGGTCGACCTCATTCTGGCCGGCAAGTTGCAGCGCCGCTTCGGCCAAGTGCCTGAACGTTGCGTCGGGGCCTACGTCATGGACACCAGGGCCGACCGCATCGTGCCGTTCGTGGCCCACCACACGGTGCTGGCCTCGGGCGGCAGCGGGAAGGCCTACCTCTACACATCGAACCCCGATATCGCGACGGGCGACGGCGTGGCCATGGCCTACCGCGCCGGCGCCCGCATCAAGAACATGGAGTTCTTCCAGTTTCATCCGACCTGCCTGTATCACCCGCAGGCCGGCTCGTTTCTGGTGTCCGAGGCCCTGCGCGGCGAAGGCGGAGTCTTGCGGCTGCGCAGCGGCGAGCCTTTCATGCGGCGCTACCACGATATGGCCGATTTGGCCCCGCGCGACGTCGTTGCCCGGAGTATCGACCAGGAAATGAAGCGCACGGGCGACGACCACGTGTTCCTCGACATGACGGGGCTCGACCCGCTGTTCCTCGTCGACCGCTTCCCAAACATCCACGAACGCTGCCTGCGGCTCGGCATCGACATGCGCACGCAGCCCATCCCGGTGGTCCCGGCCGCGCACTACCAGTGTGGCGGCGTCGAAACCGACGCCTGGGGCCGCACCAATGTCGCCGGCCTCTACGCCGCGGGGGAAGTGGCGTGCACCGGGCTGCACGGGGCCAACCGGCTTGCGTCCAACTCGTTGCTCGAAGCGCTCGTGTTTGCGCACCGCGTCGCCGAGTACTGCCGGCGGGTCGGCCCGCCGCCCGAGACGCCCGCGGCACACGACATTCCCGACTGGAACCTCGGCTACGCGCGCATGAGCGACGAGGCCGTGTCCATCAGCCAGGCCTGGGACGAGATCCGCCGCCTCATGTGGAACCTTGTTGGCATCGTGCGCTCCAACATGCGGCTCGAGCGGGCGCGGCGCCGCATGGACCTCATCTTGGCCGAAGTCTCGCAAGACTACTGGCGCTACGCGCCCACCCCCGATCTGCTCGAACTGCGCAGCATCGCCACGGTGGCGCGCCTCATTGTCGACTCGGCGTGGAGCCGCAACGAGAGCCGTGGGCTGCACTACACGCTCGACTACCCCGAACAGGACGACAGCCTCGGGAGCCACGACACCATCCTCTGGCGCGGCATCCGGTAACGGCTCGCCGCGCGTCGCTTCCTTCACAGAACGACGAATTGAGGGTATATTCGGACTTGTCGGGCCGCGTGGGGCGGCCCCCCATCCCGCGAACGCGGGCCACCCGGTTGCGCTGCCAGGAAAGGACGCCGTTGCCAGGCCACACTTGTCACGCACGCAGCCCGGTCTTGCGATTCGCTATCCACCCTCAACAGGTTCGATGGTGTGCGCAGCGCGACGCCGCCGCATCCGCCCCGGTGGGCCCTTTCGTTCCCGGACGCGCCTGCGGCTACGCTCGTTCTGTCCAAGGAGGACACGCATGAGGATTGACCTGGTGCTCAAAGACGTCGACCTCACGGACGAAACCCGCGAGAAGGTCGAACGCCGGATCGACAAAACGGTGTCCCGGGTGAACCGCGAGATGCCTGTTCGCGTCGTGCTGAGCGGGGTGCGCAACACCTACACCGCACAGATCTACATGACCGCGTCAGGCAAAGACATCATCGGCGTCGGCGAGTCCAAGGACAACATCCTGTCTGCGTTCGACGAGGCCATCGCCAAAATCGACCGCCAGTTCCACAAGCGCTACGACAAATTGTCCAGGAAGGACCGCGGCGTGCGCGAGCCCGACGTCACGGTGGGCTAGCTCTACCTCCCAGTGCGCCGGGGCGCCCCGCGTTGCCGGCGCCGTGCGACGACACGGCGCCGCGCCTCTCGGCCCCTGCCCCGCCCTCCCCGCGCTTGCACCACGTCGACTTGGCAGCCTGGCGTTGACAGCGGGCCGCGCGTTCGGCAGTCTCGCGCCGGACCTGAACACCGGCTCAGGGAGTGAGCGCCATGAATTTCACGCACCTGCATCTTCACACGCAGTACAGCCTGCTCGACGGCGCCATCAAGGTGCCGCAGCTCATGGCGTTTGCGAAGGAACACAAGATCGAGGCAGTCGCCATCACCGACCACGGCAACATGTACGGGGTGGTCGACTTCTACTCGCAGGCGCGCAAGGCCGGGCTCAAGCCCATCATCGGTTGTGAAGTGTACGTGGCGCCTCAGGATCTGCGCGACCGCAGTTCCCCCACGTGCTACCACCTGGTGCTGCTCGCCGAGAACCTCGAGGGCTACCGCAACCTCGTCCAGCTCGTGAGCCTGGCGCATCTCGAGGGGTTCTACTACCACCCGCGCATCGACAAGACGGCGCTGCGGGCCCACAGCGGCGGGCTCATCGGACTGTCGGCGTGCCTCGCCGGAGAGGTGTCCCGCTGGATCGCGGGCGGCCAGCACGAACGCGCCCGACGTGTCGCCGAGGAGTACCGCGAGATCCTCGGCCCGGACAATTTCTTCCTCGAAATCCAGCACAACGGCCTCGCCGAACAGGAACGTGTCAACGCCGAGATTGCGGCCTTGGCGCGCGAGACGGGCATCCCGCTCGTCGCGACGAACGACTGCCACTACCCCACGCGCCAGGACCGCGACGCACACGAGATCCTGCTCTGCATCCAGACGGGCAAGACGCTGGCCGACCCGAAGCGCATGACCTACGAGACCGACCAGTTCTACTTGAAGAGCCCCGAAGAGATGGCGGCGCAGTTCAGCGACTACCCCGAAGCCATCGAAACCGCCATTCGCATCGCCGAACGCTGCCAGTCGTACAACATTCTGCCCGAGCACCCCATGTTGCCCACGTACGAGGTGCCGGCCGGCTACACGCTCGAAAGTTACCTCGCCGAACGGGCCCAGGAAGGCCTCAAGACGCGGGTCCAGGCAGCTGCCGCGCGGGGCGAAACGCTCGACGGCGAACGCTACGAGAAGCGCCTCGCCGACGAGTTGCGCGTCATCCAGCAGATGGGTTTCGCGGGCTACTTCCTCATCGTGTGGGACTTCATCAACCAGGCGCGCAAACTCGGTGTGCCGGTCGGTCCGGGGCGCGGCTCCGGCGCGGGCTCGCTTGTCGCCTACGCGCTGCGCATCACCGACATCGACCCCATCCGCTACGAGCTGCTGTTCGAGCGCTTCCTCAACCCCGAGCGCGTCAGCATGCCCGACTTCGACATCGACTTCTGCATGAACCGCCGCGACGAGGTACTGCGCTACGTCGCCGAGAAGTACGGCAAAGACAACGTCGGCCAGATCATCACGTTCGGCTCGCTGAAGGCCCGCGGCACCGTCCGCGACGTGTCCCGGGTGTTGGGGCTCGGCTACGGCGACGGCGACCGGGTGGCCAAACTCGTGCCCGAGGGCCCCGGGGTGACCCTCGACTCGGCGCTCGAAGCCAACCCCAAACTCCGCGAAGCCTGCGACGCCGACCCCACGACGCGACAGGTCGTCGACGTGGCGCGGGCGCTTTCCGGGCTGCACCGTCACGCCGGCATGCACGCCGCCGGCGTCGTCATCGCCGACAAGCCGCTCTGGAACTACGTGCCCGTCTGCCGCGGAAAGAACGGCGAACTCGTCACCCAGTACGCCAAAAACGAGGTCGAGAAGGCCGGCCTCGTCAAGTTCGACTTCCTCGGCCTGCGCACGCTCACCGTCATCGACACCGCAGTCGCCCTCATCCGGCAGCACGAAAACCCAGACTTCGACATCACCGCCATCCCCATGGACGACCCGCAGGTCTTCGAACTCATGACGGCGGGCACCACCACCGGTGTGTTCCAACTCGAATCCGGCGGCTTCAAAGACCTCATGATGCGCCTCAAGCCCGACCGCTTCGAAGACATCATCGCGGCCGTGGCACTCTACCGGCCCGGGCCGCTGCAGGGCGGCATGGTCGACGACTTCGTGCGGCGAAAGCACGGCCTCACCGAAGTACGCTACCCGCATCCGCTCGTCGAAGACATCCTGCGCGAGACCTACGGCGTCATCGTGTACCAAGAGCAGGTCATGCAGATCGCCAACGTCATGGGCGGGTTCTCGCTCGGACAGGCCGATTTGCTGCGCCGCGCCATGGGCAAGAAATTGCCCGAAGAGATGATCCGGCACCGCGACGGGTTCGCGCGCGGCTGCGCCGACCGGGGCATCGACGCCGGGACAGCCACCGAAGTCTTCGACCTCATGGAGATGTTTGCGAGCTACGGCTTCAACAAGAGCCACTCGGCCGCCTACGCGCTCATCTCCTACCAGACCGCGTACCTCAAAGCGCACCACGCCGTCGCGTTCATGGCGGCACTGCTCACATCCGAGAAGGACAACACCGACAAACTCGTCAAGTACATCGCCGAAGCGCGCGCCATGGGCATCGAAGTGCTGCCCCCCGACGTCAACTTGGCGGGCGCCGACTTCTCCATCAGCGGCCAGCACATCCGCTTCGGTCTCGGAGCGGTCAAAGGCATCGGCGAGACGGCTGTGTTGTCCATCATCGACGCCCGCCGCGACCGCCCCTTCGAGACCCTCTTCGATTTCTGTGAACGGGTCGACACCCGCCGCGTCAACCGCGCCGCGCTCGAAAGCCTTTGCAAGAGCGGCGCGTTCGACTCGTTCGGACTGCCGCGCCACGTGCTCATGGCGAGCCTCGACAAAGCCACCGAGCGGGCGCTCTCGGCGCAACGCGACCGCGACAGCGGCCAGTCGAGTCTGTTCAGCCTGCTCGAAGGCCCGCGCGGCACGCCGCAGAGCACAAGCACGGCGGCCCCCTACACGCGCGAGCAAGACCTTCAATCCGAGCAGATCTGGTCCGAGGCCGAGCGCCTGGCGTTCGAAAAGGCCAGTCTCGGGCTCTACCTCACCGGCCACCCGCTCGACCGCTTCAAGCAGGAGGTGCGCCGCTACTCCAGCACGACCACCGCAGGCCTCGAAGACCTCTCGAACGGCGCCCAGGCCACCCTCGTCGGCGTCGTGACGGGCTTCGAAGAGCGCACGCTCAAGGACAACCGGGGCCGCATGGCCAAGTTCATGCTCGAAGACCGCGAGGGGCAGGCCAGCGTCGTCATCTTCAGCCGCGAATACGCCACCGCCGAAGAAGTCCTCAAAGCCGACGTCCCGGTCGTCGTGCGGGGCACGGTCTTCGTCGAGGGCGACGACGAGAACCGCTCGGTCCGGTTGCGCGCGAGCGAGGTGCTCAACCTGGCCGAGGTGCGCACGTCGGCGACGAGCCGCGTCGACGTGGCGGTCAAGGCCTCGGTCTTCGATGCCGAGGCGGTGCGCGTGCTCGGCCGGGTGCTGCGCGAGCACAGCGGACGTTGCCCGCTGCGGTTCAGCCTCGAAGTGCCCGGCGTCGGGGTTGCCACGGTCGAACCCGACGACCACTGGACCGTCACCCCCGACGATGCGCTCATCGAGGCCCTCGAACGGGTCCAGGGCATCAGCCGGGTCGTGCTCAGTTGAGCCCCGCGGCGCGGCACCCGCGTTGACGCCCCTTGCCGCGGCGGGTAGAGTCTCGGCGGCCTGCGCGGCCCGGAGGTTCCCATGGGGCAAGTCGCCACAATCGAAGAAGCCATCGACGACATCCGCCGGGGCAAGATGGTCATCCTGGTCGATGACGAGGACCGTGAGAACGAGGGCGACCTGTGCTTCGCCGCCGAGAAGGCCACCCCCGAACTCATCAACTTCATGACCAAATACGGGCGCGGGCTGATCTGCCTGGCCCTCACGCGCGAACGGGTCGAGCAGCTGCAGCTGCCCATGATGACCTCGCGCAACGAATCTCGCTTCGGCACCGCGTTCACCGTGAGCGTCGAAGCGCGCCAAGGGGTCACGACCGGCATATCGGCCCACGACCGCTGCCACACCATCCTCACGGCCATCGACGAACACGCCGGGCCGGCCGACCTCGTCTCTCCCGGTCACGTCTTCCCGCTGCGCGCCCAGGACGGCGGGGTGCTCGTGCGCTCGGGTCAAACCGAGGGCGCGGTCGACCTCGCGCGCCTGGCCGGCCTGCGCCAGGCCGGCGTCATCTGCGAGGTCCTTCGCGACGACGGCACGATGGCGCGCATGCCCGATCTGCTGCGCTTTGGCGACGAATTCGGCGTCAAGGTCGTCACGATCGCCGACCTCATCCGATACCGGATGACGAAAGAGAGTTTCGTGCACCCGGTCGCTCAGGCCCATTTGCCGACCGAGCGCGGCGATTTCGAGGTGTTCGTCTACGAGAATCGGCTCGACGGCACCCAGCACGTGCTTCTGCGCCACGGCGACGTCCGCGCCGACCGGCCGACGCTCGTGCGCGTGCACTCCGAATGCCTCACGGGCGACGTGTTCGGCAGCCGGCGTTGCGACTGCGGCGAGCAGTTGCACGCGGCCATGGAAGCGATCGTGGCCGAAGGCGCGGGCGCCCTCCTCTACATGCGCCAGGAAGGCCGGGGAATTGGCCTGGCCAACAAGATCAAGGCCTACGCCCTGCAGGATCAGGGACTCGACACGGTCGAGGCCAACCTCTCGCTCGGTTTCAAGCCTGACCTGCGCGAATACGGCATCGGCGCCCAGATTCTCCACCACGCCGGGCTCGGCAAGATTCGCATCCTGACCAACAACCCGCGCAAGGTGGTGGGCATCGCCGGGTTCGGCCTCGAGATCGTCGATCGCGTGGGCATCGAAGTGAAGCCGACCGACGACAACCGGCGTTATTTGTTGACCAAACGCGACAAGTTGGGCCACCTCCTGAACAATATCTAGCACGCGTCGTCCATGCCGCGGCGGGCCGGGGCCCGCGGGGCCGGCAACGACGACAGGCGGGAGGAAGACAATGGCAGGCAAGACGGTTCGGCGACGTTTTCGCGGCGTTGCGATGCTCGCTCTGGCGCTCGCACTGTTGGGAGGCGGCTGCGAACTCATCGGCGGCGACGGCTCGGCCACCCTCCCGGGGCTCAACCTCAAGAGCACGGCGCTCGTGCGTTCCCCGAGTTGGCAGAATCTGGCCGCATACTACTTCGGCATCGGTGCGACGCCGGCAGCCAGCGATCTCGAATTCGCTTTCGACCTCGACTTCGAGACCGACAACCCGAACCCGTTTCCCATCCCCACGACCGAAATCCTCACGGCCCTGAGCGTGCTCACGGGCGACGGACAGGAAGACATGACGCGGCTCGGCGCCATCTGCTTCACGTTCTGCGCCGACGACGATCCGGACTGCGCCCAGCCCACCGATGGCACCGCCTGTCAGTCGCGTGACGACGACATCTACGACATCGGCGACGTGCCGGGGGCCGCCGTCGACGGACTGGTCAACCTCGCCAGCGACATCGCCACCGGCCAGGATGTGGCCGGCAACACCCGCCGGCGCCTCATTCCGGCCAACGCCATCGACGGTTTCAAGATTCGCTTCTCGGTGGGCGTCGATCCGATGCTCAACGTACTCGAAAGTTTCGTGGGGCAATGGGCCACGGCGGCGCTGGCCGGTCAGGACGTGCAACTCGACATTCCGTACCGGACGAATGGCACGCTGTGGCTCCAGATCCCGTACCTCGGACGGGCCGGCCTCGGCTTCGGTCCCTGGGACGACGCGTGGCAGGTGCTGTAGCCGCACCCCCGCGACGGCCACGGCCCCGGTCGCCGCAGCCCGTGGGACCGACGGTCTGTCTATTCCTGAAGCGCCTCATCGAGTTGCTGCAACGCCAAGAGCAGGCAGTGTCGCCGAAAGAGCCAGCCCTCGGCCCGTAGGGTGCGCGCCACCGCCGGCTGATCGATGCGCTGACCGGCCATGTAGTCGAAGAACGCGTTCAACACGGCATCGAGGGCGCGCGCGGTGGCCTTCTTGCGGAGCGCCTGCGCGGCCCAGGCCGCGGAGTCCGCTTCGGCACGCGGATCGGCCAACGCACGCCCGACCTCCTCGGCACTGGCGAGTTGCGCGAAAAACCGAATGGCGACAGCGCGGGCGCGGCCGAGGTACGGCGCGAGCAGGCTCGTCCAGTCGGCCAGCGTGCGATCGGCGTGCGCCACGAACGCGGCAATGCTCGATCGGTAGGCCACGTCGGCCGAGCCGAAGACCGCCTGCACGAAGTCGCGCTCGGCCTGGCGCCGACCCTGCATGTACGCGTTGACGTCGAGGGCCAGCGCGCGGTCGGGCTCCTCGCCACGGGCGCGCAAGTTTCGGAAGTTGAGGTAGCAGTGGTCGAGCTGCTCGGGATGCGTCCAGTGCGGGCGGTGGTAGCCGTACGCGCGGCACATCACGGGCCGATGGGCGTAGTTGCCGCAGCCGCCGGCGGCGTCGAGCAGGGGGCAGAAGACCCCGCCGAGAGCGTCGACGACGGCGGGGGTGAGATCCTTGACGAACAATGCGGGATCGCGGGCGTAGACGTCGTTGCTGCGCTTTGCGCGGGCGAGGTCGGCACTGGCCGCCTGCGCCTTGGCGACATAGGCCGCCCGCACGTCGGCCGGCAGCCCGGCGAGGCCCCGCAGCAAGTAGAACCCTTCGACGAGCGTGATGTCGAAGAACGACTTGCAACACGTGGCGCAACCTGCCTTGCAGGCGACGTCGTCGGGGTAGGCGGCCGCGATGCGGGCGGTGTCGGCATCGACCCGTTGCAGCAGATCTTCGAGGGCTGCAAACAGCACAGGGTCGAGGGCCGGGACAGGCGTGGCGGGGTCGGGCTGCGACATGCGGCGCTCCTGGCGAGTCCGCCGAACGCACGACCAGCGCGCGCGGGGACGCCGGATGGACGGACGGGCCCCGTTGTATCACCGCGCGGCGCACCCCCGCAAGCCGCGCCGGAGCGCCCCGGCACGCGGGGCCCGCGCCGCGCGGTTCGTCGCCCATCTTGTCAAGGCAGGCCCGGCCGTGCTATGCCCCCGAGCCGGGTGAACGAAGAAAGGATGCCCCATGGACGACCAGACCCGAGAGACGAAGCCGATCCTGCCCGTGCCCGACATCCACGCATCGCAGCGCGAGGGCGGCGGCGAAGAAAGCGGCTTCATCCTGCGCCGGATGCTCGAAACGCGCACGCTCACGGTGGCCGGAGGGGTCAACGAGAAGCTCGCGACCCGCGTCATGAACCAACTGCTGGTCCTCGAGGCCGACGACCCCGAGAAGCCCATCACGCTGCTGCTCAACTCGCCGGGCGGGGCGGTCAACGACGGCTACGCCATCTTCGACATGATTCGCTTCGTGCGGCCGCGCGTGCGGATCGTGTGCGTGGGCCTGGCGGCCAGCATCGCCACGGTCATCCTGCTCGCCCCGCAGAAAGAAGACCGCCTGGCGCTGCCGAACACGCGCCTGCTCATCCACCAGCCGCTCATCCCCATGCACGTGTTCGGCCCGGCCTCCGACCTCGAGATCACGGCGCGCGAAATCCTCAAGACGCGCGACAAGATCAACCGCCTGCTCGCCGAAGAGACGGGCCAACCGCTCGAACGCGTCGAACGCGACACGCAGCGCGACCACTGGCTGTCGGCCGAAGAAGCCCTCGAATACGGCCTCATCTCGCGCATCATCCGCTCGCGCGCCGACCTGTAGCCATGCCCCCCCAACTCGAAGGCAAACGCGCGCTCGTCTGCGGCGCCAGTCGCGGCCTCGGCTTCGCGGCGGCCGAGGCTCTCGCGGCCGCGGGCGCGCAGGTGTTCCTCGTCGCGCGCCAGCCCGACCCGCTGGCCGCGGCCGTGACGCGACTCCAGGCTGGCGCCCGGGTCCCCCCGGTGGCCCTGCCGGCCGACCTCACGTCGGCCGAAGACGTGGCGCAGCTGGCCGACCTGGTCGAGAGCCGCTTTGGTACACCGCACGTGCTGGTGGTGAACGGCGGCGGACCGCCCGCGGGGCCGTTTCTCGCCTTCGACGACGAGGCCTGGCGCCGGGCCGGCGAACTGCTGCTCCTCCCGGCGGTGCGCCTCGTGCGGCGCTTCTTGCCGGGGCTGACGGCCCAGGGCTACGGTCGCGTCGTGGCGGTGACGTCCATCGCAGCGCGCCAGCCGCTCGACGGCCTCGTGCTGTCGAACGCCTACCGGGCGGCCGTGCACGGGTTGTTCAAAACGCTCGCGCGCCAGTACGCGGGGGCCGGGGTCACGTTCAACTGCGTCATGCCCGGCTACACCGACACCGAACGGATTGACGAGTTGGCGCACCAACTCGCTCGGCAGCGCGGTGTAACCCCCGCCGACATCCGGGCGCAGTGGCAGGCCGACATTCCGGCGGGTCGCCTTGGACGGCCCGCCGACTTCGGGGAGCTCGTGGCGTTTCTCGCCTCCGACGCGGCCGGCTACATCACGGGGGCTGCCATTCCCATCGACGGCGGGTTCTCGGGCGGGCTGTTCTGAACCATGCCGGGGCCCCACCGCGGACGGGCGAGACGTACGCCCGGGGAAACGCCCGCGTTGCCTTGCCATACCGCGCGCATCCCCGTCGGCCAGGAGCTCCCGCCCCGCTACGCCGCGACCTCGCCCACCACCGTCAGCCCGAGCGCCTCGTAGGCCGCGCGGCGGCGCTGCCAGTAGCCGCGCAGCAGCCGCACCCGCACGTCGACGAAGTCGATGACGCGCGCCGCCGGCTTGTCGGCGGCTGGGCGCACGACCCGTCCAACCCATTGCGCCAGCCGTTGCGCGTTGGGCGTCGGACTTGCGAGGTAGAGCGTATCGAGGTGAGGCAGATCGAAGCCTTCGCCAACCAGAGCCGCCGTGGCCACCATGACCGGCGGCTCGCCGGCGGCGAAGCGCGCCAGTTCCCGCTCCCGCTGCGCATTCGCCAGCCGTCCGGTGACAACGACGTTCGCGACCCCGCGCGCGGCGAGTGCCGCTCCGAGCCGCACGCAATGCTCGACCCGCTCGGCCAGCACAACCGCGCGCTGGCCCAGCGTGGCCGCGACCGTATCGACGATGCACGCGGTGCGCGGGCCGCTGCCCGCCATGGCTCGCTGCAAGCGCTCGAAATTGCCAAAGAAGCGGTGGCCAAAGGGCGTGGCCACCGGGGTCACGGCCACCGCGACGAGATGCCCTTCGGCACGCAGCGATTCGGCCCCGATGACGTGCGCAATGGGCCCGACCGTGGCAAAGAGGAGGGGTTCGAGTCCGTCGCGGCGGACTGGCGTCGCAGTCAGCCCGAAGCGGTAGCGGGCGGGGAAGTCCTGGACGACCTGACGGAAACTGACGGCGGGGCAGTGGTGCGCCTCGTCCAGGATGACCACGCCGAAACGCGGTAGCAACGCCTCGTAGCCGCGCCGCAAGAGCGACTGCACGGTGGCCACGGTGAAGTCGCGCACGTCGACGCGGCCGGCCCCGAACACGCCTGGCTCGAGGTCTGTGTGGCGGCGGGCGCTCTCGATGGTCTGGTTGAGCAGCGTCCGTGTGTGCACGAGGACGAGCGTGGGCGTCACAAGACGCGTGGCGAGGGCCAACGCGACGAGCGTTTTGCCGCTGCCCGTCGGGGCGTGCAGCACGCCACTGCCGGCCCGGACGAGGGCGGCGACTGCTCCCTCCTGGTCGGGTCGCAGCGGCGTGCGCAGTGCGCCGCCGGAGGCCTGCGGACACACGCGCTCGTCGCGCCAGACGAGCGGAAGCCCATACGACGCGCACAGTTCTGTGAGGCGCCCAGCGTAGCCGCGCGGCAGGGCCCAATGCCCCGGCAGCGGCGCATCGGCGAGCAGCGTCAGTTGGCGCGGCAGGTGTGCCGAGCGCCGGCGATGCTGCCGGGCTTCCCGATATGCCGGATTGTCGAAAGTGAGTTCGCGCGTGATGTCGGCAGCGAGGGGCGGAGGCAGGCTGGCCGCGGCGAGGGTGAGGCGAGCACCGACGTGCACCACCAGCGCAGGGGGCAACTCGCTCGTTGCGCTACTGGCCAAAGTTGCTGAGGTTGACGCGAATGGTGCCGCCCGGCTTCTCGCCTTCGCCGCCCCCGGCGAGGAGGAAGCCAAGGCCCGTAGCCGTACCCGCGGCGGCGACACCGATGATCGTCCAGAACCACCACTTCTTGTAGACAGGGTCTTTCTTGGCCCGGCCGGTGTCTCCGAACAGCGGCGAGTTGGGATCGATGACGAGGTCGGAGTCGCCCGTGCCGGCCCCCGAGTCGCCCATGCCGACTTCGACGGCGCCAACGTCGCCGCCGGGCGAGTCGAGAACCACCGCCGGAACGTCGCGGTAGGCACCGGCGAAGGTATTTTCGGAGAACGCGCGCAAGTTCTCGAACAGCGTGGCGTCGCGCGGGATGGATTCGTCGATATCGGTGGGCGAGCCGTCTTCGGCGTAGTAGGCACCGTGCACACGGAAGGCCCCGCGCTGCACGCCGGCCTGAGCCACGAGGATTTCCTGGGCGCCAACGACGCGCTTGAGTTGCATGGCCGCCTCGGCGACCTTGCGGTCCTTTCGCAACGCCTTGTCGACCTCGCCGATGGCCGCTTCAAGGGCGGCGCGGTTCGGCGTCGCGACGAGCGCGGGGCTCATCTGTTCGTTGGCTCCCGGCCGGATGTCGACAAACTGCTCGAAGACCTTGAAACCATCGCGTACGATGCGCAGGTGGTGCTTGCCCGCCGTGAGGTTGGAGAGGGTCAGCGGCGAGTGCCCGCGCAGGTTGAAGTCGAGGTGGATCTCGGCGCCGTCGGGTACCGTCTTGATGTCCAGGTTGCCGGTGGGCGTGTCCTGCATCGCCGCGCGGGCCGTGCGGAAGAGCCCCTTGGTCTCGAGGTTGTAGGCGAACTGGTCGGCATTCTGCTGGGGCACGATCAGCAGCGAGCGGATGACGTAGTCTTGGGCTTCGGCTTTGGAGCCGAGGTTGAACAGCGCCACGCCGAGGCCTTTGAGGGCTCGCGCGTAGGAACGCGCATCGACCTGGCCCGTGGCCTGATCGAAGACCTGCAGCGCCTTTTCGAAGCGCGGCCGCGCGCGCGCCCAGTCTTTGGCGTCAAGGGCCGCAACCCCTTCTTCGACCGCCTGCTTGCCTTGCTCGAACAGGGCGGCCGCGCCGCGTTCGACGGGGTCGACAAGGACCACCCCATCCATTTCGGCGAGGCAGCGATTGCGGATGATGCTGACCAGAACGGCCGTGCCGGAGCGGTCTTCGTCCTTGTCGGGGAAGAGGAACGCCGCAATACGGCGCGATTCCGCGGCCCGTGCGGCCGGGAACTCGAAATGGCCCCGCAGCAGCTGGGCAACTTCGAGGTTCAGGAAGGCCGTGGCCGTCAGCAACGCCACAAGCGACGTTGCCCGCTTCGCGCGAAACCATCGAGAGCCGGACGTGCGCGACATGGATAGCGCTCCCTACTGCAAAAGCGTGGCGAAGTCGATGTCGATGTTGGTCGGCGCGAACACCTCGACGGGCCCGATCCCCGAGCCCGCGCCACCTTGGGCCAGTTCGTAGCCGGTGGCGAGACCGCCCACGAGCAGGATGGTGTCGTCGGGCAGAGCGACCGCGCTGAGCGCACCGCGGCCGGCCATGGGGCCGTCGCCGCTCGGCGCCACGACCTTGAGGTCGGGCATGCTGCGGCGGTCGATGGGGTTGGTGGTCTCACCGGCGAGCCGCAGGTAGCGAACGAGGAGCGCCGGGTCGGCAGCGTCGGCGCTGCCCGCGAGGTCGGTGAAGCCGCCGAGCAACGTGACGTTGGTGTCTTGGTTCCACTGGATGTCGGCGAAGCTGTAGTCGCTGACGACGGCGCCGTGCATGTAGCGGCCAACGCCAAGGTTGACGTCGGGGAAGGCGTCGGGGATGCGCCAGATGGCCCCGGTGTGGCTCACCGGATTGACTTCGACGACGTACAGTTCGGTGGCGGCTGGACCCTGCACGCCGCCGGCCACGTAGTTCCATTTGCCGTCGGTCTGCGGATTGCTCTCGTCGCGGCAGTCCTTGTTGCCGTCGCAGTAGTAGAGCCCGCCCGCGATGAGGAAGCGCAGCACCTCGATGGTCTTGCCGGCCTCGACGGCCGGCGGCTTGAGCGGCAGCGCGCTGTGGAAATAGACCTTGTGCACTTGGGAGAAGTCGAGCGGCTTGCCGGCGGAATTGAGCATGTAGGTGCGCACGCCGCGGTCGCCCGACCAGTCGAGCGGGAAGACCGAACCGGAGATGCCGCGGTCTTGGCCCGTGGACTGCACGTAGACTTCGGCCAACGGCTCCTTGGTGCTGTCGGCCGACTTGCCGGCCTCGGGCGTGCCGCCCCAGAAGAGGTACTGGTAGTTGCCATCGGCCGTGGGGCCGAGGAAACTCGCCGTGTGACCCGAGCGCACCGCGAGCAGCGTCGGCAGCGTGTCCGGTTCCTGGAAGCCGTATTCGTAGGCTGCGGAGAAGTCGGCGTTGGCCACGCGCTGAAGGCACTTGGCCGACGGGCACTGGATGATCTCGCGCGACATCTCGCGCAGCCAGAAGATTTCGCCGCGACGATAGCCCTGCGCATCCATGTCGACCGGCCAGTCGCCGCCGCCGGTGACGAGAATGTGCCCGTCGCCCATGACGGAGGCCTGCGGCAGGACGCGCTTGCGACTCATCGCCGCCTGGTAGGCCGGCATGTCGGCGTCTTCGCCCTGGAGGTAGATGAGCCGGTAGCACTTGCCGCTCGCGGGGGCGTCGGGATCGGCGCAGTCGGGGCTCAGCCGCCAACACGGAACCCCCTCGCTCGCGTGGCAGCAGTAGCCGCTTTCTTCGGTGTCGGGCGTGCAGGGCGTGCTGAGTTGGCGCCACTCGACCACCGTGCTCGTTTCGGTGTCGAACAGTTCGACCGTATCGATTGCGGCGTCGGCCACCCGCTGGATGGGAAAGGCGGTGGCGTCGGCGGTCTGAGCGAGAAGCTGGCTGGTGCCGCCGAACAGCGCGAGCCACCCCGTTTCGGTCGGCCGACCATTCTTGGTGCGCGGGACGTAGGAAGTGGCCGCGCCCGCCCGTGGCCACTGGAGCGTGGCGTCGGCAACGGCTTCGAGTTGGCCCGTGGAGGGGTTGTAGATATGCACGTCGCCCGCGGGCGAGCCAAGTTGGACGCTGTTGTCGGCGCCGGGCGTGGCAGCCGTGAGCCCACCGATGGCCACGACGCGCCCATCGGGCAGCGTGCCGACGGACGGGAAGGCGCGCGCCGCGAAACTCGCAGCCACGGCCGGACAGTTGAACTGGCCGAAATGGGCCAACATGGCGGTGACGGTGGCGGTCTCTCCCGCGGCGACCTCGACTCCCCTGACCCGGGCGTAGCCGACGATATCGCCGCGCTCTTCGGAACAGCCGCCGGCGTAGCCGAGGATGGTGACGACACGGCCGGAGCCGGCCGGCACATTCACCGATGCCGCCTTGCCCGTGCGAATGCACGGCTTGCCCTTGTCGGGACCCGAGAGCGGCGGGTCGGTGACGGCTGTGTAGACCGCCTGCCAGCGCTTGCGTTCGGCCTGACACGCGGCGACCTTGACGTCGCGGTCGAGGCAGCGAACGTCGATGCGCTGCGACGCGATCTTCTCACCGGCCTCAAGCCGCTCGACGAGGAACGCAGCGGCCTCGTCGGCGGACAGGAGCAACTCGGAAGAGCGCGGTTCGATGGCCGTCACCAGCACCTGAGCGTTCTGGAACGTGGGCGCGCCGGTGGCTCCGGAGCACACCGAGAGCGGGAACGCGGTCACGGCGAGCTGAGCCTCGGCCGCTTCGCCCGCTCCGGACGACCCGGGGGCACACCCGCCGGCTCCGACGAGCAGGGGCAGGAAGCAGACAACAAACAGCAACGAGCGTGCCATGCGCGGCCTCTTCGCACGGTTCAACCGGCTAGCGAGAAAAAGAGCCCTTCAATCGGGGACTTAGAAAAGAACGCCGTTAGCATACCCTGGGTGCGTGACGCTGTCAACGCCTTGATCTGCGCGACGATTCGGCCCGGGGCGCGGCCCCCGTTCAGTACGTGAAGAAGTCGACTTTCCACTTGCCGTCGACCTGTTTGAGCAGGATGGGCGGGTGCGACTTGAGCGGGTCGCTCGACCGGATGTAGAACTTCTGCCCGCCATCGATGGTTTCCTCGCGACAGATGCGATACGTCGGCTGCTGGGGATCGGGCACGTACTTGGCGACGTGCTGCCGAACGCGGGGCCAGTACTGCTTACGGACCCATTCCTTGTCGTGCTTGGGGCTGAATTCGGCGAAAAACGCTTCGAAAGCGGTCTCGTCGTCGGGCCGGAGCGCGGCGACGTACAAGCGCAGCACAACCGCTTCGGGGCTATCGGGGGCCGGCTCACGGACGGTGCGCCCGGAGGGGCAGTCGACGTCGTCGACTCTTTCTTCTTCGAGCGACTGGGCCGCGCCTTCCGTAGTGGCCGTCTTCTTCTCTTGCTTGACGCCGCCCTTGCACTGCATGAGCGTGGCGGCCACCAGGCACAAGGCCGCCGCAGCGAAGCGGGTTGGGCCGACGAAAACAGGTCGCATAGCGCCCTCCTGACAGCGAAAATACCGGCAACGCAATGTAGCACACGGGGGGGGACCGGGCAACGCTGGCGGCTGGACAGCGGACGGGCTTCCGGTAGGCTAGCGCCCGCGGCGACGCCGGGCCGGCGCCGCCCACCGGAAGCCCGTGAGGAACACGCGATGAACGACACCGACAAGGTCTACCTCCTCGACGCCAGCACGTACATCCACCGCGCATACCACGCCATTCCCGACCTCACGACGAGCGGGGGCTTTCCGACGAACGCGCTCTTCGGCTTCGCGCAGACGCTGCAAGCGCTGCTCGACGCGGAGAGCCCGGCCTACGTCGCGGCGGTGTTCGACAGCCGCGGGCCCACCTTTCGGCACAGCATCTACCCGGAGTACAAGGCCAATCGTCCGCCGCTGCCCGAGTCCTTGGCGGTGCAGCTGCCGCACTGCCGACGCATCGTCGAGGCCTTTCGCCTCCCGGCCTTCGAACTGGCAGGCTACGAAGCCGACGACATCATCGCCTCGCTTACCGCCCAAGCCCGAGCGGCGGGACTCGAGGTCATGGTCGTCAGCGCCGACAAGGACCTGATGCAGCTCGTCGGCCCCGGGGTCTGGATCTACGACCCCATCAAGGGACAGCGGCTCGGAGAGGCAGAAGTCCTCGCCAAATTCGGCGTTCCGCCGCAGCAGGTGGTCGAAGTGCAGGGGCTCATGGGCGACAGCGTCGACAACATCCCGGGGGTGCGCGGCATCGGCCCGAAGGGCGCCGCCGACCTGATCCAGGCCTACGGCACGCTCGACGCGCTGTACGCCCATCTCGACGAAATCCCCGGGAAACGGCGCGAGCTGCTGGCCGCAAGCCGGCCCGCGGCCTTTCTCTCGCGCCAACTGGCCACGCTCGCGCGCGACGTGCCGCTGGCCCTGAACGCGGCGGCGCTGCGCCGCGGGCCGCCCGACGCAGACCGGTTGCACGCGCTGTTTCGCGAGTTCGAGTTCCGCCGCCTGGCCGAACGCTACGTGCCGCAGAGCGAGGCCTCGGGGTACGCCTACGAGACCGTCTGGTCCGAGGCCGACCTGGCGAGCATGGTCGGCCACCTCGCCGCCGGAGCGGCGCTCGCGTTCGACCTCGAGACGACGTCGCTCGACCCCGTGCGGGCGGCCATTGTCGGGCTGTCGTTCGCGGCCGACGAACGCCGCGCATTCTACGTTCCGGTGGCCCACGAGGGACTCGACGTGCCGCCGCAACTGCCGCTCGCCCAGGTGCTCGGGGCGCTGGGCCCGCTGCTCGAAGACCCGCACCGCCCGAAATACGGCCAGAACCACAAGTACGACGACGTCATCCTGCTGCGGCACGGCGTCGACGTACGCGGGGTGACGTGCGACCCGATGATTGCCTCCTACCTGCTCGACCCCGACGCGCGCCGGCACTCGCTCGACGCACTCGCGGCCGACCACCTGGGCGTGAAGACCATCCATTATGAAGATGTTGCGGGCAAAGGGAGCCAACAGAAGCCGTTCGCCCACGTCCCGGTGCCGCAGGCCACGGAATATTCGTGCGAGGACGCGCATTTGACGTTCCGCCTCGCAACCCGGCTCATGCCCCACGTCGAGGCTGCGGGCCTCGGGGGACTCATGCGCGAAGTCGAGATTCCGCTGGCCCGGGTGCTTGCCCGCATGGAACTCGCCGGCGTGCTGGTCGATCGGCGGCGCCTCTACGAAATCGGCCGGGCCCTCGGGGAACGCATGACGCAACTCGAACACGAGGTTTGGCAGGCGGCCGGCAGCCGCTTCAACCCGGGCTCGCCGAAGCAACTCCAGACCGTGCTGTTCGAGACGCTTGGGCTGCGCCCCAAACGCCGCATCAAGACGGGCTTTTCCACCGACTCGGCCGTGCTCGAGCAACTCGTCGACGACCACCCCGTGGTGCCGCTGCTGCTCGCCTGGCGCGCGATGGCCAAGTTGAAATCGACCTACGCCGACGCCCTGCCGGCGCTCATCCATCCCGACACGGGGCGCATCCACACGTCGTTCAATCTGGCCGTGGCCGCGACGGGTCGGCTCTCGTCGAGCGACCCGAATTTGCAGAACATTCCCGTGCGCACCGCCGAGGGCCGGCAGATCCGCACCGCGTTCGTGGCGCCGCCGGGCCACGTGCTGCTCTCGGCCGACTACTCGCAGATCGAGCTGCGGGTGCTTGCCCATCTGAGCGAGGATCCGGGGCTGCTCGGCGCGTTCGCGCAGGGCACCGATATCCATGCCCAGACGGCCGCCGAAGTCTTCGGGGTCGCGCCGGAAGCCGTCACCAAGGAACAGCGGGCCGCCGCCAAGACCATCAACTTCGGCATGGTCTACGGCATGGGGCCGCAACGGCTGGCGCGGACCCTCGACATTCCGCGGGCCGAGGCCCAGGGCATCATCGACCGCTACTTCGAGCGCTACCCCGGCATCCACGCGTACTTCGACGACACCCTCGAACGCGCCCGCCGGACGGGCGAAGTGCGCACCGTGCTCGGGCGGCGGCGGCTCGTGCCGGACCTGCAGAGCGGCAGCCCCGTCGCCCGCGCGGCGGCCGAACGCACCGCCATCAACACACCGGTGCAGGGCTCGGCCGCCGACATCATGAAGCTCGCCATGCTCAACCTCGACCGGGCGCTCACAGAGAGTGCACTGCCGGCCCGCATGTTGCTCCAGGTGCACGACGAGCTGGTCTTGGAAGTCGCCGAAGACGCGCTGCCGGCCGTCCAGGCGCTCGTGCGGCGGGAATTGGAAGGGGCGTTTCCCTTGCGCGTGCCACTCAAAACTGATATCCACCACGGCGCCAATTGGAGCGAGGCTCATTGATGCAGAGCGCCTCCGCCGACCCGCAACTCCAAGCCCTGCGCAACCGCATTCGCGACCTCGAACGCGACCTCCGCACCGAGAAGGCCAAACTCGAATCCATCCAGGAAATCGGCGCGGCGCTCGGGTCCACGCCCAACCTCGACCGCCTGCTCGACCTCATCATCGGCCGCGTGACGTCGCTCATGAACGCCGAGGCGGCGACGCTGTTCATCATGGATCGCACGAGCGGGCAGCTCTGGTCCAAGGTGTCGAGCGGGGGCGAAGGGAACACCGAACTGCGCCTGCAGCTCGGACAGGGCATCGCGGGGTGGGTCGGGCAGAACGGACGTCCGGTCAACCTGAAGGACGCCTACAAAGACCCCCGCTTCGACCCGGCGCACGACCAGGCTTCGGGGCTGCGCACGCGTTCGCTGCTGTGCCATCCGCTGCGCAATTTCCAGCGGCAGCTCATCGGGGTCATCGAAGTCATCAACAAGCGCAGCGGCTACTTCACGGTCGACGACGAGAACCTGCTCGGGGCGCTCTGCGCGCAGGCCGTCGTCTCCATCGAGAACGCCAAGCTCTACCTGTCGGCGATGGGGCGCAACATCGAGCTCAAGGACGCCCAGGAACGCCTGCAGCGCAAGATGGACGAGCTCGACGTCCTCTTCCGGCTCGAACAGTCGCTCTCGGCCCCGGTGCCGCCGGCGCAGATGTTCGAAGCCATGCTGCGCCACACCCTGACGGCGATACCGGCCGCGGCCGGCCTCATCCTGCTCGCCGACCGCCGCGGCGACGCCGTCTCGTGCCTCACGGGCATCGACGCGGCCGTGCGGCAACTGCGCCACGAGGGGGTCGGCGACATCGCGGCCCGGGTTGCGCGCGGCGGCGAGTCGTTTCTCGACAACCGCCTGGTCGATCTCGGCGGCGCACCCTCGCCCTGCCCCATTCTCGAAGCGGAAACCGGCGAGCCCGGCCGCTCCGTGCTCGCCGTGCCGCTGCTCGTCGACAACGCACCCATCGGAGCCATCGAACTCTTCAACAAGACCGGCCGACTACGCTACTTTGCCGAAGACGACCGCAAGTTGCTGCAGCTCATCGCCGGTCAGGTTGCGAAGGCCGTCCAGCTCCAGCGGGCGCGCGAGGGCGAAGTCAAGGCCGACCGCCTGGCCACCATCGGGCAGCTGCTCTCGGGCGTGCTGCACGACTTCAAGACCCCCATGTCCATCATCTCGGGCTACGTGCAGCTCATGGCCCAGGAAGAGGCGCCAGCCGAACGCGACTCGTACTCCGAACTCATCTTGCGCCAAATCGAACGCATCGACCGCATGATCCGCGAAATCTTGGCGTTTGCCCGCGGCGAAAGTCGGCTGCTGTTGCGCGATGTCAACCTCAACCGCTTCCTCGACGACATCACCACGGTGCTGCGCCAGGACTTCAAGGGCCGCAACGTCGAATTGGTGGTCCAGGCCGAATTCCTGGGCCGCGTGCGCTTCGACGAGGTCAAAATGCAGCGGGTCATCGTCAATCTCGCGCGCAACGCCATCGAAGCCATGCCCGACGGGGGCACGTTCACCATCGCCACGCGCCTCGAGGGCGACTGGGTCGTGTTCAGCTTCAGCGACACCGGGCGCGGCATTCCCGAAGAAATTCGCGACACGCTGTTCGAGAGCTTCGTCACGCGTGGCAAGAAGGACGGTACGGGCCTCGGGCTCGCCATCGTGCGCCGCATCGTCGAGGAACACCAGGGCCACATCGAATTCCAGACCGAGACGGGGGTTGGCACCACGTTCGCCGTGCGTCTCCCCCTCCAACCTGCCGCGCTGGCGACGCAGGAGCGAGCCGCATGACACTCTACGAATTCCTCGAAAAGGGCGGCGTCATCATGGTGCCCATCGCGCTGGGCTCCGTCGTGGCGCTGGCGCTCTTCCTCGAGCGGGTCTGGAGTCTCCAGCGCCGCCTGGTCGCGCCGCCGGGCTTCTTCCGCGCCGTTCTGCTGCTCCTGCAGCAACGCGAGCCGGGACGCGCCGAATCGTTGTGTGCCGAGAACGGCACCCCGCTCGCGCAGATCGCGGCCGCCGGGCTGCGCAAGCGCGGCGCCGGACGCACGGCCATGCGCGAGGCCATGGAAGCGGCCGGAAAGGATGCCGTGGCGCGGCTCGGACGGCCGGTGGGGGTGCTCGGCGTCGTCGCCACCATCGAACCGTTGCTGGGGCTGCTCGGGACCGTCACGGGGATGATGAAAGTCTTCATGGACATCTCCGAACTGCAGGACCCGCAGATCAGCGTGCTCGCGCGCGGCATCTGGGAAGCGCTCATCACCACCGCGGCGGGACTCATCGTGGCCGTGCCGAGCTACGTCGGCTACCGCTACCTGACGGCGCGCGTCGATGCGCTCGCAGGCGAACTCGAAAACGCGGGCGTCGAATTCGTTTCGACGGTCATCGAGGCGGGGCTCGCGGCCGAAGACACGCAACGGCCGGAGGCGGCGGCGACCGCCGCTGCGAATGCCTAGCGCGGTGGACCGGTGACAAGGACCGGAGCGACGGGCTTGCCGATGGCTTTCCACTGCACGCGTGTGGCGACCGGACGCTCGGGGCGTGAGCGCCCGGAGCGCCCGCCCCGCCCGGGCGGTGGCGTACGGAGAGAAATTCCTTGAACTTCCGTTCGCGCAGCACGGGCAACCGACTGATCGACGCGGCCATCGACGTGACGCCGCTCGTCGACATGGTGTTTCAACTCATCATCTTTCTGCTCATCTCCACGACCTTCAAGCAGAAGGAGTTTGCGTTCACGCTCAATCTGCCCACCGCCACCGAGCAGGAAGTGGTCATCGAGGCCGAGCGCAGCACCGTCTACATCACGACGAAGGGCGAGTACTTCTACCTGGAAGTGGCCCCCGAAGCGCGGCCCGGCGGCCCGCCGAAACCCGCGACGCCGGCCATGTCGCTCACCGAGTTGGAAACGCGGCTGCGGGACCTCGTCCAACGCGACCCGCGCGTCGCGCTCAGCGTCAAGGCCGAAGAAAGCGCGCGCTACCAGTGCATCATCAACGTCGTGAATCTGTGCTACAAAGTGGGCTTGCAGCGCGTGTACTTCCCCTATCAGCCCGTCGATGGCCAGCCGGTGGCCGCACCACCGCCGGCCGGCCCGGCAGCGGCAGCCCCCGCCCCCGCGGGGCCGGCCGCCGGGAGCGCACCGTGAGAATCCTCGTCACCGGAACCGCCGGCTTTGTCGGCTTCCACGTCGCCCAGTCGCTCCTCGACGACGGACACGAGGTGGTCGGGTTCGACAACTTCGATCCGTACTACCCCGTTCTCCTCAAGCAGCAGCGCGACGCGGCGCTGCGACGGGCGGCGCGTTTCCATCCGGTCGTTGGCGACCTCGCGTGTGCCGCCGACGTCGACCGCCTGTTCGCCGAGGCCCGACCGAGCCTGGTCGTCCACCTCGCGGCGCAGGCGGGCGTGCGCTACTCCATCGACAACCCCGCGGCCTACGCCGCGGCCAATTTGCAGGGCTTCGTGCACGTCATCGAGGCCAGCCGCCGGGCCGGGGTCCAGCGCTTCGTGTACGCCTCGTCCTCGAGCGTCTACGGCGGGCTCACGCAACTGCCCTACCGCGAAGACCAGGCCGTCGACCGGCCCATCAGCCTCTACGCCGCAACGAAGCGCGCCAACGAACTCATGGCGTACACCTACACACACCTGCACGGCCTCCAGACGGTCGGGCTGCGTTTTTTCACGGTGTACGGTCCGTGGGGCCGGCCGGACATGGCCTACTGGATTTTCGTCGAACGGTTGCTCGCCGGGCGGCCCATACCCGTGTTCAACCACGGCAATATGCAACGCGATTTCACATACATCGATGACATCGTGGCCGGGGTGAAAGGGGTGGTGTTCGCCCCGCAGCTCGCGCCGGCCACGCTGTTCAACATCGGCAACAACCGCAGCGAATCGCTGATGCGCTTCATCGATGTGCTCGAAGGGACGCTCGGGGTGCGCGCCGAACGGCAGCTGCTGCCCATGCAACCCGGCGACGTGCCGGCCACGTTTGCCGACGTGAGCCGCCTGCACGCGGCGGTGGGCTATGTGCCGCGCACGCCCATCGAGGTCGGCCTACAGCGCTTCGTCGACTGGTACCGCGCCCACCCCGACATCGCGGCGACCGTGGCCGCCTGGCGCAGCCAGCCCGCCCGCGGCTAGCCCGGCCGCACCGAGCGGCCTGCCGGACGGCCCCGCACAGACCCTGGCTGTCAGTTTTTTGCCGCGGCCCGGCGGCGCGCCTAGACTGCGACGGCGTTTGGGTCGGGGAGGTCAGCGCACGTTGCGCCGCATCGTTCGCCTCATTTTGCTCGGGTTCTTTGCTGCCGCCCTGGCCGCCGGGGTGTGGTTTACGCTGGCCTACGTGCTCGACCCGCGCCACTTCGCACGCTACGAAGAGATGGAGTTGCGGCTCGACCGATTGCGCGGGCGCAACCTATCGCTCGAACGCGACAATCGCAGGCTCATTCGCGAAATCGAGGCCGTGCAGCGCGACCCCCGGTACCTCGACGACCTGGCCCGCCACAACCTCAACCTCATTCGCGACGGCGAGGTCGTCTACCTGTTCCCGCGCTAGTGTACTGGAACGCAATTAGCATGCCCCTCTCTCCGGTCCTCGTCACCACCGGCTGTGTTGCTCCTCCTCGAATTGGCGTTGCCAGTCCTTCGTCGTCGCGCCTTGCCGGCGGCGACGATCCCTCGGAGATAGGGTGCCGCCAACTTCGTTCCAGCACACTAGCCGAAACAGACCTCCCCGCAGTCGTGGAGGGTTTCGCGCAGGCGCTTCTTGACGCGCGCTTCGAGCTGCCGCGCCCGTTCCTTCGAGACCCCGAAGTGCGCCCCGAGTTCGTCGAGCGTGAGCGGGCTGTCGGACAGCAGCCGGCGTTCGACGATGAAGCGGTCGCGGGCGTCGAGGCGTTCGACCGCCTCGGAGACACGCGCCCGCAGCAGGCTTTGGGTCTGGCGCGCGGCGAGGTCTTCTTCCTGGTTCGTCTGCGGGTCGACGAGCCGGTCGCGCGCGAAGACTTTGCCATCGTCGTGCAGCGGCACGTCGATGGAGAGGTCTTTGGCCTGGACACGCTGCCGGAACTGCGCCACCTCGTCGGTGGTGGTGTCGAATTCCTCGGCGAGCGAGCGATTCTCGGCCATTTCGCGGTCGACGGCGTCGATCTGGTGGCGCAGCCGCTTCTGGCTGCTCTGCAGGCGGCTGAAAAGCCGCCGCTGCAAACGCGTGGTGCCGACCTTGACGATGCTCCAACTGCGCAGGATGAAATCGTGAATCTGCGCGCGAATCCACCACACGGCGTAGCTGATGAGCCGGTAGCCCTTGTGGGGGTTGAAGCGCTTCACCGCCTGCATGAGGCCGACGTTGCCCTCCTGGATCAGGTCGGACTTGCGGAACCCGTATTTCGCATATTCGAGGGCGATCTTGACGACGAAGCGCAAGTTGTGGACGACCAGTTGGTGGGCCGCGTCGAGCTGCCGTTCGTCGTACCAACGCCGCGCGAGTTCGAATTCCCGTTCCGGGGAGAGCACGGGCAGCGCGGCGATCTCCTTGAAGTAGATCGTCAGGTTGTCCCCGAGTACCGGTAGTGTCGTCATCGTGCAACTCCCTGAACTCTCAGGCGCCGCGGCGCCGGTCGCATTCCTGGGCGAAAGATAGGGACCCGGCCCCCGAGGTCAAGGCCCCCAGCGCCCGCTCCGGGTCGGGGCCCGCCGCTGCGCCCGGCGCGGCGCCCGCACCCGCGGCCCGGCCCGACGGCCGCGCCTTCCGCCGCATCCGAACACGGCGTCTTTGCGTCGAATTCCGCACCGACGCGACCGGCGCAGCCGTTGCGCGAGGCGGGCGCTCGTGCTATCGCTGCGCGCATGAGGACCTGCCCCGCGCCTCCGCCCCGCCCCGCCCCGCCGACACCGTCGCAGCGAGCGGTTGTCAGCCGCCACGGCCGAAGCCCAGGGCGCGTCGGGCGCATCCGCCCCTTTGCCGCCATCGGGCTGTGGCTCGGCGCGCTCTGCCTGCAATGCGGGCCGCAGACCACGCCGGGAGGGGCCCCGCTGCCGGATGTCACCGTCGTCCGCCCCGCGGGGACGCCCGCGCCCGTCCGCCCGGCCGAGGACGCCACCCCCCGGCCGCGCGACCACGCCCCCGAGCTCGAACCGCGGCTGCCGCTGCCGACGACCCCGCGCACGCATCCGCGGCTCGACGACGTGCCGGCGCACGGCAGCATCAGCGTGGGCACGGTCACCGAGGGCTACCTCGTCGACGGCCGGACCCTGCCGCCCCGTGGTCCGCATCACGAGATCCTGGCCGTTCACGCGTTGCGCGGCACCGCCGATGGTACCGACGAGTTGGTGGCCGCCATCCAGCGCGTGGCCGCCGAGGTGGCGCGCATCCGCCCCGCCGCGCCGCTCGGCGTCGGCAATCTATCGAAGGGCGGGGGCGGCGACCTGCCCTGGAGCCATTCCCACAACAGTGGACGCGACGTCGACTTGTCGTTCTACTTGGTCGACGGCCGGGGCAAGCCGGCTCGGCCAAACGACCTGCTCCACGTGGGGCCCGATGGGCGCTGTCTCGAACAGCCGGCCTGGTCCTTCGACGACGCCCGCAATTGGGCCGTCGTCCGAGCCTGGCTGCGTGACCCGGCGGTCGCGGTCCAATGGATCTTCGTCGCCCGGCCGCTCCGGGAGCGTCTGCTCGCCCACGCGGTTGCGCAGCACGAGCCGGACGTGCTGCTCCGGCGGGCCACAATCGTGCTCCACCAGCCGGCCGGCGTGCCGCCGCACGACGATCATTTCCACGTGCGCATCCACTGTGCCACGGCCGACGCGCTCGACGGCTGCCGCGAGACGGGGCGGCGCCGCCTGTGGCAGCCGGACACGGCCAAGGCGCTCGCCGCCCGCCTCAACCGACTCGAGGCGTTCGGCCGGGCCGCCGACGCCCCGACGCGCGCGAAAGCCCTCGACCTGCTGCGTCTGCTCGGCCATGCCCCCGCCGCAGCGCTGTTTGCAGAAGGCCTTGCCGACCGCACCATCGACGTGCGGGCCGCGGCCCTCCGCGGCGTGAAGGCGCTCGGTCTCGCCGCCCTCGCGCCGACGCTCGGCCGCGCCGCCGAACTCGAAGCCGACCCGGCCCTGAAGGAGGCCATGATTGAAGGCCTGGCGCAGCTCGACAGCCCGGCGACGCTCGGCCCCCTCGAACGGCTGCTCGCCGACACGCGCACGCTCGACGTGCCCGGGCCCTTCTGGCGTCGGCCGACCCGGATCCAACGCCTCGCGGCCCGTGCGATCGTCGGCCGGGCCCGGCACGAGAGCCTGCGACCACTCGTCGCCGCCCTCGAAAGCGACGACCCCGAGACCGCCGCCTACGCGACGGAGGCGCTTCAGTTGCTCACGAACCGCGAGACGCCGGCGCCGACTGGCCCGAGTGGGCCCGCGGGCTGGCAGGACTTCGCCCGCCTGCACGGCAAGGAGCCTCTGGACCGCTGGGTGGCCGATGGCTTCATCGCGGCCGGGCGCGCCATTCCCGCGCCGCGGCCGGCCTTTGCGGGGGCCCTCGTGGCAGCCGTCGCCGATGCGCGCAAGCCCATCAGTCACAACGCGCGCCGTTGGCTGGTCCGCCTGGCCGGCCAGGGCGACGCGTCCCTGGGCTGGCAAGTTGCCGACGCCAGC
This sequence comes from uncultured Myxococcales bacterium, assembly GCA_964422715.1. GTDB lineage: Bacteria > Myxococcota_A > UBA9042 > PWKZ01 > CAYRCM01 > CAYRCM01. Next base: position 30,608 of record CAYRCM010000038.1, read on the forward strand.
CGTTTCTGGGCGCGCTGGTGCGTCCGGCGCTACGGCGCAAAACGCTGCCGCCCATGATGGGCTCCGAGGCGCGGCCCGGGGCCGTCGTCCCTGCGGACTGGGGCAACGGCAAATCGGCCCGATTCCGCATGGAAAAACGCCATTCCACGTGCGATCTCATGCCTTGACCCCCGCAGGGGGTGGTCGTATACTCGCGCCACCCTTGGGTGGGGTTGTCAGGACGGGATCGCGAGCATTTCGGCCTGCCGTGTCGCATTGGACCTTGAGGAGGAGTCGAGGATGAGAACGCATCGGGCCACCGTAGCGTTGGTCGTGTTCGGCGTCGTGGCACTGACTGTCGCGGGTACTGCCTGCCGGCGCGAGTCCCAGGGGCGCTGTGGCCGCCTGATCAAGGAACTGGCCAGCCCTGCAAAGGCCAAAGAGGCCATTCGGCAGCTCGGCGAGTACAAGATGGAGCCGAAGGAAGGCGAGGAGGGCAAGGGCGCCCAGGCGGGTCCGCGGACCTGCGCCAAGGCCATTCCCGAGCTCCTGAAGATGTACAAAGACGGGCGCTACCGCGCCGACATCCTGCGGGCGGTCAAGCAGATGGGCAAGCAGGAAGCCGTCATGGGCCAGCAGGCTCCGGCAGCCCAGACCCTCGACCTCGTCCGCGCGGCGCTCACCGATGCCGAAGGCGGGCCCATCGCGGCTTCCATCGTCGAAGACTGGAAACTCCGCGAGTTGAAAGACGACCTCGCCAAGAATCTGCTCTCCAAAGACTTCGTTCGCACCCGGCTCACGGCCCTTCAGGCGCTGTTGGCCATCGTGGAGCCGGGCGAAATCCAGGATCTGCTGATCGAGCTCGTCATCGGCGACGCCGACAAGCAGACCCTGAAAGTCAACGTCATGGCCGCGCAGCGGCTGGGCATGGTGCGGTCCGAGAAGGCCATCTCCAACCTCATCAAGGGCATCTTCCTGCGTGACCAGCGCGGCGGCCGCATGTACCAGGTGGCCCGGCGCGCGCTGACGATGATCGGCAAGCCGTCCCTGACGCTGCTGCTCGCCACGATCAACGGGCAGAACGCCGAGATGCAGGAATACGCCCGGGCCAACGGCATTCCCGACTGGGAATGGAGCGATGGCCAGGAAATCATGGAAATCCTCGGTGACATCGCCGACCCCGGGGCCAGCCTCGACATCGCCAAGAGCCTGGCCAAGCCGCTCACCGAGCCGGCCCGACTCTCCGACAAGCAGCTCGAACTGTGGAAGATGGGCCAGTCCAATCGCATCAAGCTCGGCATGCTGGCGCTCGGTTCGATCGGCTCCATCCCGCCTGAGGGCATCGAAATCCTCAAGGCGACCATCATGAACGAAGAAAACGACGTTCAGCAGCGGCTCGACAGCGCCATGGCGCTGGCCCTCGTGGGCTGCCCGGCCTGCGTCGACGCCCTCATGGCGGCGTACACGGCGAGCCAGAAGGTCACCTTCCGCGCTGCACTGCTCGAACCGCTCTCCTTCGGGCTCGGCGGGCCCCAGCTCGAGGCGTTCGACGCCATGATCGCCGCGGACAAGAATGAGCTCGTGGCGAAGAAGATGGCCGGCACGAGCGGCGAGATGTCGTCCGCGAAAGACAACGTCGACGTTGTGCGGCAGTGCAAAGACGACGTGAACTGCCTGCTGCGTCTCATCGAAGAGAAGACCGAAATCGCCGCAAAGATCGCCGACCCCGAGGCCGACGATGCCACCAAGGCAGCAGCCACCCAGGCGGCCACCCAGGTCACCAAGGCGGTCGTGTTGCTGGGCCGCGCCACCGACCAGGCCGAGTCGGTCCGCGGGCCGCTGCTTGCCGTGTTCGAGAAGGGTCTCGCGGCGGGACAGTACTTGCACGACCTCTGCCGCTTCAGCCTCATGTCCTACCGCCGCCTCACGTCGGACGACAAGGAATACATGGCCGTCAAGAAGATCTGGCAAAAGCGCAAGGACGAGAAGCCGAACGACTACTGGACCGACGCCCTGTCCGTGTTGCTGCTGTCCCGCGGCATGTTCGACGTCTGGGAACCCATCTAGTTCGTTTTCATCCCGCCCCCCACCCAATCTGCGTCGCGCGGCGATCTGGGCCGGCAGGCACGTTGCGGAGCCCCCAGAGGCTTGCGACTCCTCCGCCGCAGCGCAACCCGCCGTCCAGCGCCAGGCCCGACGCAACCCGCAAGCGCTTTCGTGCGCTGTCCTTCGACGCGGTCCATGGGGCGCCCAGCCCGAGACGCCCCTCGGCGCATCTCTCGGCCGCCTGGGGCCCGCGTTCGCACGGCGCGGCCCCTTGGCTCGGGAACGCGCTCCTCGCCTCGACGCCTCAAGACACTGTGGGCGACTCGTCGAATCCGGGTAGGGCTGGCGCGGGGGCGGACGCCCGCCGTGGGCTACAGCTGGCGGAACGAACCCTTGGCGGCCTTGCACGCCTTCTTCATGCCGAGGTCGCAGGCTTTCTGGAAGTATTTCTTGGCTTCGGCCGGCTTGTCCTGTTTCTTCAGCGCCTTGCCCAGGCCAAAGTTGGCCTCGACGTCGCCGGGGGCCTTCTTGAGAGCCTTCTCGTAGGCGTCGATGGCGCGATTGACGTGCTCGACGACGAGCAGCGTGTGACCGAGCGTGACCTGGGCACGCACGAAATCGGGCTCCTTCTGGATGGCCGTCTCGAACTCGGCGATGGCCTCGGTGTAGGCCTTCATCTCATTGAGGTCGAGGCCCAACTCGTAGTGCCCACGCACGTACTTGCTGTCGAGTTTGAGCGCAGCGCGGTGCGCCTCGGCGGCCATGGCGGGGATGCCCATCTTGCGGTAGAGCTTGCCGAGAAAGTCTCGTGGCAGAGCCGACTTGGCCTTCAGCTTGTCGGAAACCTGCACCGAAGTGACGTAGCAGGCAAGCGCCTCGGGCCAGCGGAACTGGGCTTCGAGGGCCTGGCCGAGTTTGAGGTAGGCCTGCCAGAAACGCGGCTCAGCGGCCACCGCCTCGCTGAACTTGGCGACCGCGTCGTCGAACTTGCCCTGGTTGCCGAGTTCGACCCCCTGCTTGTAGAGCTCCTTGAGCTGACTCTCGGACAGTTTGGGCTTGGGCCCAGCCAAGGCCGGCAGTGCGAGCAGCACCACAAACAGCCCAGACAACAGCGTGACGCAGCGTGCCTTCATTGGTGTTCGCTCCTTTCGCTCCGATCGGCCGAAAGACCGACGGAGGCACAGACCCCGCCTGCGATGCAGATTCACTTGCCCCACCGGAGCGTGGAGTAGCCGCCCGCACGTTCGCTCAACGGGTATTGATAGCGTCCATCCGCGGTCATGATCCAGAGCCGCGCGCCCCCGTCGCGCGTGGAGACGAAGGCAACATACTGGCCGTCGGGCGACCAGGCCGGGTCGCGGTTGGAGCCCTGGTCCTGCGTGAGGCGTTCCATGCCGCCCTCGGCGCCCACGGTGAAGATGTCGGACTTGCCCTCGGGGGTCATGCCGGCAAACACAATGAGGCCGTTCGCCCCCCAATCCGGGGTCGAATTGTACCCCCCCGCCATGGTGACGCGTCGGGCCCCACCGCCGCCTCGCGACGTCACGTAGACCTGCGGGCCGCCGGCGCGGTCGGACACGAAGGCGATCTGGCTGCCGTCGGGCGACCACACGGGCGACACGTCGGCGGCCCAGTTGTTGGTCAGGTTCTGCTGCAGCCCTCCGGAGGGCGACATGAGATAGATTTCGGCGTTGCCACCCACCTCGACGCTGACCGCAATGGTGGAGCCGTCGGGCGAGAAGCGCGCCCCGCGGTACTCATTGTTGTCGTTGGTGATTTTGGTCTGCCCGATGAAGATGGCGGGCTTGCCGTCGCGGAACGACGTGTACATGACCCCGCCCGGCGCAAACGCGGGCAGCATGTTGATGCCCCCGCCGCCAACGACGCCGCGCGGCTTTTCGGCGCCGACCACGAGCGCCCCGATGCCCTTGCTTTCGCGCCCCGTCTTGGCCGCAAACAGGATGCGCGTGCCGAAGATGCCCGGCTTGCCCGTGATGGTGCGCATGACTTCGTTGCAGAAGGGATAGGTGGCTTCGCGCAGCTGCTCGGCGTCGGCGATGCCGACCGCGTGCTGGCCGCTGAGGGCGAAGGCCTTCTTCTCGAGGATGCTGTGGAGCCGGAAGTCGACCGTCATGGACGGCGGCTGGCCTTCGAGGCGGGTCTTGATGAGGTACTTGGCGCCCACGTTGAACCAATCGGGCCAGCGCGGTTCGTCGAGGGCGTCGAGTTTGGGGTCGGCAATGAAACTTTTCGGGTCGAGGAGTTGAAAGAGGCCCGTCAGTTCGAGGTTGCGCCGCAGAATGGCGCCGAGTGACTTGCAGAGAGCGTCGGGCGCCCCGACGCACTCGGTGTCGGCCACCGCGAGCGGATACTGGACGCGGGCGCTTGGGCCCACCCGGATCCAGAGTGCCGTGCCGGGCAGCCCGTCGGGCCCGACGGGCCCGCCCGCCGGCGGCCCGGGCGCGGCCTCGGCGTCAGGGGCCGGGACGGCCGGCGCGGCCGGA
>CAYRCM010000039.1:0-34789 GCA_964422715.1 uncultured Myxococcales bacterium
CCCGCCGCGTTTGCGGCGCCCCCGGCCCCGGCCGCACCGTTCTCACCGCCGCCGGGCCCGGCCCCTGCCCCAGCCGCGGCTCCTCGGCCCCCTTGGAACCCGCCCGCCGAAGCGCCGCCGCCCGCCTACGACGCGCCGCTGCCGCGCGGGACGCTCGACACCGACAGCCCGCTGTTCTGGTGGCTGCTCGTGGGCCTGCTGTTCGTCGCGTTCGTGGCCGTCGTGCTGGCGGCGCTCGTGTAGCGACGGGCGGCAACGGTACGGGCGCCGGGAGCGGTCGCGGCTGCCGGTCTGTGGTATCCTCCAGGCCGCGCCGAGCGCTGGAGGTCGGTTCCTGGCAGCCGCCCCTCGCAACTGCGAGCGCTCGCCGGCCCGTGCACCCCGAACGCCAACCCGGGAGTCGCTTCATGAAGCGCCTGTTGCTTGCGTTCCTTCTGCTCGCGAATTGCGGCGCCAGTTCCCGCTACGCCGCCCGCGACTACGACTACTCGCCGCGCAGCGCAGCCGTCCACTCCGAGGCGCCCGCCGAGCCGTCGCTCATGACACCCGCGCCGAGTCCGCCGGCGCGCGCGAGCGACGACGGCTACTACGCCGACGAGCAGGCGGAATACGCCGGCGCTGGCCCAAGCCATGAGTCCAGTTCGGGGGCGCGCTCCGGCCGTTCGGCGCCGGCGTCTCAGGTCTCGCAGAACGCGCCCGAGGCCACGCCGCCCGCCGCCGAGAAGCCGCAGCCCGCCGCCCCGCGCGTCGTGTATCAGGGCTACCTGAAGTTGCGGGTCAAGCGCCTGCTCGACGCCCTCGACACCGTGGTGCGGCTCACCGAGAAGGCCCGGGGCTACGTGCAGTCCATGACGGCCACGGTCATCGTCGTGCGCATTCCAGCCGACGATTTCGAGGCCGTCATGGGCACGTTCGCCGAGGTTGGCGAAGTGCTGAGCCGCCGGGTGCAGGCGTTCGACGTGACGGCCCAGTTCCTCGACCTCGAAGCGCGGCTCGCGGTCGCCAAAGAAGCGCGCGCAAGGCTCCTGGCCCTGCTCGAATCGGTGCAGGACGTGCAAGAACGGCTACGCATCCTGCAGGAGGTCAAGCGCCTCACCGAACAGATCGAATCGGCCGAATCCACGCTGGCGACGCTGCAGAACCTCGTCGACTACTTCACGATCACGCTCGAACTCGTGCCCGTCGTGACCAGCACCGCGGCCGCCGTGCACCGCTCCCCGTTTGCCTGGGTGCGCACGTTGACGCCGCACCTGCACACGCTGGCCCGCGGCAAAGACGACGTCACGCTCAACCTGCCGCTCGGCTTCGTGCTGTTTGCGCGCGACACCGTCTACCGCGCCCAGGCGGCCGACACCACGACGCTGCGCATCGGCTACGCCGACAACGAACCGGCCGGCGACAACGCGTTCTGGGCCGCCGCCGTCCACCATGAGCTCGAAGGCCGCGACGAAGAGAGCGTCGCCTCGGGCGAGGCGGGGCGGCTGAGCTACCGGGTCTACCGCAGCAAGGACGTCCGGCCGCGCTACTACCTCGTGGCCGTCGCGGCGCTCGGCAAGCGGGTGTGGGTCGTCGAGACGTTCTTCCCCGACGAAGCCGCGTACCAGACCCACGGCCCGAACGTGTTGAAAGCGCTCGAATCGTTCCAGGCCCGCTGAGTCAAGGAGAACCTGCCATGCAGGCCGCTTTCGTCGTGTTCGTGATGCTGCTGAGCCCCCTGCCGGCCGCGGCCGGCCCCGCCCCCGCGGCGCCCACGGCCCCCGCGGCGCCCGCCGCCGTCGTGACCGGCACGCCGCGCCAGACGGCGCTCACGGCCCAGGTGCTGCTGAAGGTCGTCCATCCGGCCGAGGTGCGCCAGACGCTCATCCAGGCCGCACAGCGCTTCGGCGGCTTCCCGGTGCTCGTCACCGACCACCAGCTGACGCTCAAGGTCCCGCCCGAACGGCTGTCCGAAGCGCTCGAACAGACCGTGGCCCAGGGCCTCGTGCTCCAGAAGACCTTACAGCGCCAGGACTTGACCGAGACCGTCGCCCAGCTCGAAGCCCGGCTGCGGTCCAAGCGCGACATCCTCAAACGGCTGCGCAAGTTCTTCGACGATTCCAACGTGGCCGCGACACTCCAAATCGAACGCAACATGACGCAGCTCGTGCAGGAACTCGAACAGGTCAAAGGGCAGTTGCGCGTCGAACGCGAACGCGCCCGCTCGGCGGTGCTCGACATCACGTTCGAGTTCCAGGAGCGCGGTCGCATCGTCTACGTGCACTCGCCCTTCGAGTGGCTCAACAGCGTCGATCTCCAGCGCTTTCTCGGGGAGTACTGACATGCCTCGCAGCGGCGTCCTGGGCCTCGTGTTCCTCCTCGCGGCGGTGTCCGGCGCGTGCGGCAGCGCGCCCTACCAGATGACCACGCCCGAGGGCTTCAAGAAGTACGAACGGTCGCGCGACTTCAAGTACATCACCCCCGATGGCGTCATGCTGAAGGCGCGCGAAGTCGACAACTACCCACGCGCCGACCTGCCGTTCTGGACGCAGGCACTGCGCCGCCACCTCGAAGAACGCGGCTACGCCTTCAGCGCCGAGAAGTCCTTCCGCACGGCGGCTGGCCGCGAGGGCGCCACGCTCACCTTCCTGTTGCCGCACGGCGCCGAGGACTGGGTGCTGTCGGTGACGCTGTTCGTCGTCGCCGAACGGCTCGTGCTCATCGAGGCGGCGGCGCCCTACTCGCGCTTCGCGCCGCGCGAGGCCGCCATCGCCGCGGCGCTCGCCACCTTCGAGCCGCGGGCGAAGAAGCCCTAGCCACACGGGAGGCCGGCCGTGCAGATCCACCTCGGCGCACTCCTCGCGATTCCGATCACCGGCGTCGACCCCCAGCGGGTCCTCGCCCACGCGCTCGGCAAGAGTGGCTACGTGCCCTTTGCCGCCCTGCCGCGCGGCTACCTGCGCCAGAACCTCGAAGTCGTCGAAGGGCTCTACCGCGAGACGGCGGCAGGCGAGCCGGGCCTGCCGCGTTGGGGGCTGCTCCTGCCACAGCAGCCGCGCACGGTGTTCGCGCTGGCGCGCGAGCTCGCGCAGGCCGGCGCCGACCTCGTGTTTGCACTCGCCACCGGGCCGGGCGAGCGCGCCTGTCTCAAGGTCTACGCGGGCAAAGACGTCAAGTTGAAAGCCGGCGCCGACCCCGACGACGAGTTCGCCTACCGCATCCTCGTCAGCGAAGACGAGGCCCCCTATCGCGAGCTCGCCGAAGCGCTGCACCTGCCCGAGCCGGCCCGCCGGGCCTGGCTCGCGTGGGGTACCGGCGCGCGCCGCGGGCCGCTCAACCCGGGCGGGCTCGACGCCGCGCTCGGGCTGCCCACCCGCCCGCTCGGCTTCAGCGAGGCGGGCGGGGCAGCGGCCCCGGCCCCCTGGCGCCATTGGCTCTACGTCGACCGCCGCTCCCCGCTCATCTCGAACGCCTGAAGGCTCGGCCGCCGCGACGCCTTGACGCCGCCGGCCGACCGCCTACTTTCCGAATCGGTACGGATGGTTCGGCGCACGGGCGCCCGACCCGCGTTCCCCACGGCTCTTCCACCCGACGTTCCCGGCCCCGCGGGGCCGGCTGCACCGGTGTGCCGCGCCGCGTGCCGGGCGTCCAGGAGACCCCCCATGCCCCCGCGCAATCCGCCCTGGATATCCCCGCGCACGCTCGGCCGGCGCGACTGGCTCGAATGGCTCGGCAAGGCCGCGGTCGTGTCCCTTTCGGCGCCCTGGCTCGTGGCCTGCGCCGAGGGCCCCGGCCGCGCGGACGCCGCGCCGAGCGACGGCACCGCGCCCGATGCGGGCGGCCGACGGGGCGACGCGGCCGCGCCGCCCGGCGATGCGCACGTCGACGCCCGGGCCCCGGAGGCCGATGGCCCCCGCGGCGACACGTCTCGGCGCGGCGACACGGGGACGCCCGGCGATGCCGACGCCGACGCGGCCCGCACGGCCGACCAAGCGGCGCCGGACGTCCACGACGCCGGCGCACGGCCCGAAGTCGGGCCCGAGGACGGCGGCGGCCCGGACTTCGCCTTCGAGCCGGGCGCGGGCGTGGGGTCTCCGTACGACCGCTGGCCCGTGCGCACCGTCGACCCGCAGGACGTGGCGGCCATCCTCGGGAGTTGGCGGCTCGTCGTCGACGGGCTGTGCGCCGCGCCGCGTACGTTCACGTTCGCCGACCTGCTCGCGCTGCCGCGGCAGGACCAGACCACCGACTTCCACTGCGTCGAGGGCTGGACGGTCTTCGACGTGCCCTGGAACGGCGTGGTGCTCGCCACGCTGCTCGACCTCGTGCAACCCTGGCCGACGGCCAGCCAGGTCACGTTTCACACCCTCGGCGGGCGCTACAACGAATCGCTGCCGCTCGCCGTGGCCCGAGAGCCCCGCACCCTGCTCGGCTTCGGCGTCAACGGGGCCACGTTGCCGCTCGAACACGGCTTTCCGCTGCGGCTCGTGGTGCCGCGCCTGCTGGGCTACAAGAATGCCAAGTACGTGGCACGCATCGAACTCGACAACGCGCCACGCGAGGGCTTCTGGGTGAAGTACGGCTACCCGTACGCCGGTGAGGTCGACCCGGCGCGGCTGCGCGAAGGCAAGTACTGACGGCGGCCGGCAGGCAGGGGCGGCCGCAGCCGGAACGCCGTTCGCGGCGAACCTGGGTCAGTGCTTGGGTTCTTCGAAGACGACGGCTTCGAAGACTTCGAAGCGCGTACCGGGGTCTTTCCAGGCATCGAGGGCGAGGCCCGCCTTGCGCGAGAGCGCGCGCAGCGTCATGGTGACGTCCCAGCCCTGTTCGGGGGCCACTTGCGGCAGGAAGACCGCGCGCCCGTGCGGGTGCAGCAGGTAGACCCCGTGCCGCCCGATGACGATGCTCTGCGGCCCCGGTACAGGCTCGGGCGGCGTGAGCACCGAGATCTCGATGTGCAGTTCGGACAGCTCGGCGGCCGTGACGGGCGGGAAGCGCGGGTCGTTGACGGCGGCGTCGACGGCGTGTTCGGCGACGACGAGGTAGAGCGGCCGGCGGGGCGGGATCTCGCCGATGCAACCGCGCAATTCGCCGTACTTTTCGAGCGTGACGAAGGCACCCGAGGCTTCTTTGAGGCGCGGGGTGAGCGCGAAGTCGCGTTCGAGGTCGGCGGCCGTCAGATCGCGACCGCGCGTGAGGTGGGCGACGATGGCCGCGCGCGCGATTTTGAGGAGCGTCTGGCGTTCGGTGGCGCTCACGGGGTGGGTGGCGGCGGCCGGGCCGCTGGCGCCCCCCTCGGGCGTGCCCTGCCCCGCGGTGGCCGGCGGCTCGGCAGGCGCGACGGCGGCGGGGGCGCTGCCCGGGAATGGGCTGCCCGAAAACGCGACGGCCAGGTAGCTCACGGAGTGTTCGTCGTCGGAGGTCATGCGCCCCGAGGTGTCGTAGCGCAGCAGCCGGGCCTCGGCGTCGGCCGGCAGCAGCCCGAGCAGGATGCCGATGGGCCGGATGCCGCACACCGTGATGCCCGTCTCCTCGTAGAGCGCCATCAGGCCGTCGAGGTCGCGCGCCGCGATGCGCTCGTAGGCCCGCATGTCGAGGGCCTTCAGCTGTTCCTGCACGTTCTCGCGAAACGGCACGAAGTCGAAGTTTTCGCCGTAGTGCGTGAAGTCGCTCGACACGACGACCACGGTGTGCGCGTCGAGCAGGGGCCGCAGCACGGCGGCGGCGTGGCGCAGGGCGGCGGTGTCGAGCTGTCCGACGACCAGCGGCACGTAGGTGACGGGCCCCGGTGCCGCGGCGAGTGCGCGCTGCACGAACGGGATCTGGATTTCGACCGAGTGTTCGTGGGAATGCGCCGCCGGGATGCGCTCGAACAACGGGTCTTTGGCGAGCGCGGCGAGAAACGGCTCGTCGAGCGCCACGGGGCCGAGCGGCGTCTCGAAGACGGCCTCGGTCGGCAACGCCACCTTGCGCGTCGGATGCCGGTGGCTCGGGCCGAGCAGCACAACGCGGCGCACATCGGCGGCGCGCGCTTGCAACGCGCGGTAGGCGTAGCCCGCGACCGCCCCTGAGTAGCGGTAGCCGGCGTGCGGCGCGATGACGGCGAGCGGCGCCGGGCCTGGCGCGGCGGCGGCCTGGAGGTACGCGTCGACGTCGGCCGTGAGCGCCGCGCGCGTGCCCGGGTACCACGAACCCGCGAATGCGGCGCGGCGCGCCGGCCCGGCCGGACGCGGGCTCGGGGGGGCCGTTTCGGACGGGGTTGTTGGCTTCACGGCTTCCTCCTTTGCGGCGGCAGGCGCGGCCGCGGACGCCGGGTCCGGGGCGGGCGCCACCGCGACGGGGGCAGCGGGCCCGCCCGGCCCCGCCCCGGCATCGCCGCGCCCGCAGGCCGGTGCGGCGGCCGTCGCACTGAGCCCGAACGCCACCAGGGTGGCGAGCATGCGGGCGCGCGCGGTCATTGAGGCAAGGCCCGGATGGTTTGCACGAGCAGTTCGCGGAAGTCGGCGCCTTCGAGCGAGACGATGAGCCGGACGTTGCCCTGGGCATCGATCACGAAGGTGCGCGGCACCTGCTTCGACACCGACGTGCCCTGCGCGGCCTGCGTGATGCCGTAGCGTTTCGAGACGGCATCGAATTTGTCGCCGAGGGTCGGCAGGTCGACGCCGAGGCCGTCGAGGAACTTGACGACCTCGTCGCCGCCTTCACCCGTGGCCACGAGCACGGTGCGCAGCCCCTCGGGGGCGAGTTCCTTCGCCACGGCGGCGACGACGGGCAGGCCCTCGCGGCAGGGCTTGCACCACGTTGCGAAAAACGACACCAGCACGGCGCGCGTGGGCCCGCCGGCGGTCGACTTGAGCAGCGCATCGAGCGACAGCACGTCGCGGCCGCGGATGCTCCAGCCGCCAAACGGCGGCGCCGGCGCCCCGAGTTTGGCCTCGCCGCTCTCGGCGAGTTGCACCGACTTTTCTTCGGCGGCGAGCAACATCCCGCCGCTCGTGACGAGGAACCAGGCCGTTAGCGCGTAGGCCAGAACTTTGCTCATGCCCGTTCTCCACGTGGGGCCTCGGCCGCGCGCGGCGGCCGGGGCGGAGGGGGACGCGGCGCGGCCCCCGGCTACAGCGGCACGACTGTACCGAGCACCCGGCGCAGGTCGTCCTGCAGGTTGTCGGCGGTGAGCGCCTCGAAGACCTTCTCGCGCGCCCGCTCGATCTGTTTCGGATGCGCCCCCTTGAGCGCCTGGCTGCCTGGCGTGGCATGGAACAGCACGCTGTCGGGGGCGCTGCAACGCCGGCCGTCGATGCCGAGCGCGAGTTCGCAGACGTGCCCGAGATGGCCCGAGCGGCAGTCGGGGCTGGCCTTGACATCGAGCGCGAACACCGTGGTGGCGGCAGCGGTGCACTGGTCGGCCGTGGCGGTCACCAGGCTCAGCCGGGACAGCACGCCTTCGACGGCCGTGGCCACGCGGCGCTGCTCGTTCGGCGCGAGCGTGCCGGCCTCGACGCGCACGACCCAGCGGGTCTGCGAACGCAGCGCCGCCGACTGGGCGCGCAGTTCGGCGATGACCTGGGCCGGGTCGACGCTCATTTCGGGGCGGCCGCCGAGCACGGCCACGCGCTGCGCCATGACGACTTCGAGCGTGGCGCCCGCCTGCTCGGCGACGCGCGTGGCGTCGGCGACGGCCTGCAAGTCGCCCGCGGCGTGCGCGGTGGCGGCCCGGGCGCGCGCGGCGGCCAGTTCGGCCTCGGCCTTCTGACTCTCGTCGGCGAGCACGCGGTCGGCGGCGCCCCGTTCGAGAAACGCGAAGGCCAACGAGTACTTGCCCTGTTCGCGCACCTTGGCTTCGAGCTCAGCCTGGCGGATGAGTTCGCCGTGCGCAAACGTGCCGCGCACCTTCATCTCGGTGCGTACGAGCTGCGACAGTTCGGCTTCGCCGCCGCGCGAGAGGCTCTCGGAGCGTTCGACCGTGACGGCCTGGATGGACGACTTGATCTGCTGGACGACCTCGGCCACGGCCTCGTTTTGGGCCTCGCGCGCGCCGTTGTCGGACACCCCGCACGCCGTGATGTAGCGCGCCCGCGGGAAGCGCTGACTCAACTCGTCGGGGCAGCGCGGGGGTCGGTCTTGCGAGCACCCTGCGGCCACGAGAAACGCCAAGAAACCGATCGAAGAAGCGAACCGGAGTGTCCGTACGCTGGCCAAGGGCTGGACTCCTTGCGATGGTCGTAGTGGCCTGCGCCGGGCCACTCCCGGGCCCGCAGGCAGGGCGGTATGCTAGGACAGCGGACCGAAAAAGTCACGACGGCGCGGCGCGGCCGGCAGGGTGCTGCGCGACTGGCGGCCGATGTGCGCGGTGAGCCGTGCGTGGCGAGTGACGCGGGGTGCGATTCCGCGCACCCCTGGCCCCGCCCGCGCCGCGATTGTTCGCCCGGGGGGCGTCTGCTATGCTCCGCGCCCCGGCGACGGGCCCGCCCGCGTGCCCGGTCGCGCCGCACGCAACGCCGGGCCGCCCAGCAGGGCCACGCCGCGGCGCCCGGGTACGACAAGCGAGAAGGAGCATTCATGGCACCGAAGGGTTCGCTGGACGAAGCGCTGCCCCGCGTGCGCTTTCTCGGCACGGGCGAAGCCTTCGACCTCAACCGGCCCAACACCGCGCTGTTGCTCGAAGGCGAAGCGCGGCTGCTCATCGACTGCGGCCCCTCCGTGCCGCGCGAGCTCTGGCGCTACGACCCCGACCCCGACGCCCTCGACGGGGTCTACCTGAGCCACCTGCACGGCGACCACGTGCTCGGCATGCCCACGCTGATTGGCCGCCTGCGCCACGCGGGGCGCAAGAAGCCGCTCACCGTCTTCGGCCAGGCCGGCACCCAGGACCACGTCAGCCGGCTCGTGCGCCTGGCGTTCCCGAACTGCCTCGATTCACTCGGGTTCTCGCTCGATTTCGTGGCGCTGCCGCCCGGGCCGCAAATCGTCTGGCGCGAACTGCGCCTCTCGTGCGCACGCACCGCCCACGACGTGCCGAACTACGCCCTGCGGGTCGAACTCTTCAACGCGGTGTTCTGCTACAGCGGCGACGGCAACGTCTCGAACGACACCCGCCGGTTCTACCAGGGGGCGAACGTGCTCGTGCACGAGGCGTATTCGGATGACGGCCGCGCGCCGAACCACGCCACCGTGCACGACGTGGTGGCCACGGCGCGCGCGCAGGGCGTGCGCACCCTGTGCCTCGTGCACCTGGCGAGCGAGTTGCGCGGCCGCATCGAGACGGTGCTCAGCGGCTACGGCCAGGCCGGTCTCGACATCCGCGTGCCCGAGGCGGGCTTCGTGCTGCCGCTCGGGGGCGGCTGAGCGCCAGCCCGCGCGGCCCGGGTCGCTTCGACCGCCACGATGCGCGCGAGCCCGCTGTCGTGGAGCCGCGTGAGCGCGCGCGCGAGTTCGCGGGAGGCGGCCGGCGGCAACGTCCCGAGCTGCCGCAGCGTTTTCAGCCCGAGCGCCCGGCGCGCGAGAGCGGCCTGGTCGGCCGGCTCGAAGCCGTTGCGCTGCCAGCGCAGCATTTCGGCCTTGTCTTCGTTCCAGGCGCGTTCGGGCGTGGCGAGCAGCGCCAGCACCGCGGCCGCGAGCGCCGTGGCGAGGAAGCCCCCCGTGAGCCGGCGCCAGAATGCCCCCGACGCCCCGAACAGCACGTAGAGCAACGTCAGGCCCACGACGACGTACAGCGGCAGCAACGACGCGTGGCCGCGCAGCCCGAGCGCCGAGCCGAGGCTCTGGAACACGTAGCCGGCCGACCACTGGCGCAGCCCCACCTCGAACACCGGGTTGTAGTACTCGAACGGGTAGCCCTGGCTGACGAGGCCCGTGCCGAGGGTCACGAAGACACTCGCCACGACGAGGCCCGAGAGCAGCGTGCGGGTGGCAAAGGGCGCGCGCCGGGCCCAGCGGCCGACGGCCAGCGCCACGAGCAAGGCGGTGAACGGCGCGGCCATGACGATGTAGCGCGGCCCGACCGTCCAGCCGCCGCGCCAGAGGCTGTGCGCGCTCACGAACAGCACGTAGCCGAGGAACACGAGCGCCGCGAGCCCGCTGCCCGCCGGGCCGGGCTCGGCGGCCACGGGGCGCAGGATCACCCGCGCGAGCAGGACCACGAGCGGCAGGGCCAGCACCGCCCAGGGGGTGACGAAGACGGCCGCCGTGGCCGCGAGTGCAAGCGCCACGACGGCCAGCACGGCCCCGAGCGCCGGCCGGCGCCACCAGGCCAGGCCCACGAGCGCCGGGATGGCCAGGACCGACCACGGGCTGAAGAAGAAGAGGCCGTTGAACGGCGCAAACAGGCTGCCGGCGAAGGCTTCGAGGTTGGGGGCGTGGATGCCCATGAAGCCGGGGGCGATGTCCTGCACGAAGCCGAGGTTCTCGAGCGAGCCGTAGGGCGTGCGCCAGACGGCGCCGAAGGCCGCCTGATGGAACCAGGCGCCGAGCGCCCCGGCCGGCAGCGCCCCCGCGACGAAGCAGGCGCAGAGCCGCGCGCTGCGCACGCGCCAGAGGACGTAGCCCGCGAGCAGCAAGGCGCCGACGAGACTCGGGTATTCGGTGATGACGGCGTAGCCCGTGCAGAAGCCGGCCGCGGCTGCCCGCAGCGCCGGGCGCCAGCCGAACGCGGCGCGCGGCCCAAGGCCGTGGATGGCGTAGAAGCCGCCGAACAGCGCGGCCGCCGCGAGCGAGTGGCCGGCGAACATGCCGGCGTAACCGTAGACCGTCGTGGCCCAGCCGAGCCCGATGACGAGGCTCGCCCGCAGGTGCAGGTCGGGCACCGGCCCGCGCAGCAGCCGTTCGAAGCCGACGAGCATCAAGAGCACCGGCACGATGACACAGAAGAGGCGCAGCCAGAAGAGCCAGCCGATCTTCGAGGGCGCGTGGTCGAGCGCCGCGAACAGCGGTTTCAGCGCCGCGTAGACCGGCACGCCGAGCAGCGAGGTGCCGGGGGCCTTGGCGGCGTAGAGCGGGCCGGCGCAGTCGGGCGGTTTCAGCGCCGGGTCGGTGCAGACGAGCGCCCGGTCGTTGACGTAGCCGTATTCGGCGTGCACGGAGCCCACGTCGCGGAACGCCTTTGCGCCGGGGGCGACCGGCTCGCGCCAGCCGATGGCGAACGTGGCGTGGTCGACGAGCGCCTTCGTCATGTAGAGGCGCACGTTTTCGTTGGGGTTGTTGGCGGCGCCGAGATGCGGGAAGAGGTAGAGGTACGGCACGAACAGCGCCGCGAGGAGCAGCGCCGTGACGAGGCGGCGGGGCGGCCCCGATTCCCCGCCCGCGACGAGGTCCGAGCGCGGGGCGGCGGGCCCAGGTGCAGTCATCGCAGCCCCTCCAACGCGACGTGCAGATTCGCGAAGTAGTCGTTCCAGGCGATGGTTTCGAGACGCAGCGCGTGGGGGACGGCGGCGGCTCCGGGGAGGTCGACGGCGGTGACGGTGAGCGCGTCGGCGGGCCAGAGCCAACGGGTGAGCAGCGGACGGCCGTCGAGCAGCACGCGGAAGCCGACCGGGCCGTGCAGGATGGGCGTGCGCTTGCCGCGCGCCTCGTCGGACAGCCCGGCGAGCACGACGAGCCGGGCGCCGAGCACGGCCGGGTCGAGGTCGATGCGCGTCACGAGCCCCTGGATGGGGTGCATCCAGATGCCGCGGACGTGGTGACCGTCGAAGCGGCCTTCCTGCGGGCCGACGTCGCGCCATTCGTCGCCGGGGCAGTCGAAGTGGGCCCCGCGCCGGCCGCGGCAGTCTTCGACGACGGTGTCGCCCTGGACGCGCGTGACGTGCGCGCCGGCAAAGCGCGTCGCGAGGTCGAAGACGCGCGCGCGGGGCTGCGCGAGCCGCGCGACCCAGAGCCGCCCGAAGCGCCACTCGACGCGGTCGGCGAAGCGCGCCGCAAAGGCGTTGGCGGCCGGTTCGGGGCGCGCGGCTTCCTGGACGAGCCAGACGGCGGCGAAGTCTTCGGGCCGCGGCAGGTTCGGGCCGCACAGCACGGCGGCGGGCGCGAAGTGGTCGGCCCAGTCTTCGCGTTCGCAGGAGGCGAGCAACACCACGTCGGCCGGCCCCGCCTGCGCCGCGACGAAGCGGCCGGCCCGGCCCCAGTCGCCCGGCCCTGCGTTTTCGTAGAGCACGAGCCCGGCAAGAACGGCCAGCGCCAGCGCCGCGACCGGGGCGAGCGGGCGGTAGAGACGGCGGGTGCGCGATGGGGCCGCGGGGCCGTGCGACATGGGCGTGCCTCGTTGCGACGAAGCGGCGGTGCGCCGCGGCGGGCGACCCGAGGGCAGGCGGCCCGCCTGGGTTGCGCAGCCTAGCCGGGCGGCGCGAAGCGGTCAACGCGCGGCGGCACCGTGGGATCGTGGAAAGGCCGATCGAGGCGGAAATCTGGGCGATAGTGCTCGGGGCTGGCGGCGAGATCCTGCACCCAGCCGGTGTCGAGCCCGCAGGCGTCGAGGGCGGCGAGCGCGCGCTCGTATTCGGCCGTGCTGAGCCGCCGCGAGAGCACGGGCCAGTCGGCCGCGCGGTGGAGCGGCTCGTACTGCGCCATGAGGCTCACGGCCACGCCGGGCGGCAACGCCTCGGCGACAAACCGCAGCACGTGCGGCGTGCCGCTCACCCCGCCCGGCAGCACGAGGTGGCGCACGATGAGGCCTTTACGGGCCACGCCGTCGGACCCGCATTGCAGCGGGCCCACCTGGCGCGCCATTTCGGCGATGGCGGCGGCCGCGCGCGCCGGGTAGTCGGGCACGCCCGAGGCCTTCTCACCGGCGCGGGCGCTCCAGTACTTGAAGTCGGGCAGGTAGAGGTCGACGATGCCGGCGAGTTCGCGGAGCGTTTCGACCCGCTCGTAGCCGTTCGTGTTGTAGACGAGGGGCAGGCGCAGGCCGCGCGCCGCCGCGAGTTCGAGCGCCGCGACGAGTTGCGGCAGCACGTGGGTGGGCGACACCCAGTCGATATTGTGCGCGCCGGCCGCCTGCAGCCGCAGCATGGCCTCGGCGAGCTCGGCGGCGCTCACGGCCGGCGCGAGGGCGTGGTGCGGGTCCTGGCTGATCTGCGCGTTCTGGCAGTAGCTGCAGCGCAGGTTGCAGCCGCCGACGAAGAGCGCCCCGGCGCCGCGCGTGCCGGAGATGGGCGGCTCTTCGCCGCGGTGCACGATGGCCACGGCGAGCCGCGCCGCGGCGCCGACCCCGCAGGCGCCGACTTGCCGGCGGCGGTCGACGCCGCAGAGCCGCGGGCAGAGGTCGCAGGCGGCGAGCCGGGCCGTGAGCCGCTCTGCGCGCCGGCGGAGTTCGCCACTCGCGAACAGCGCGAGATAGCCCGGCTCGGGAGACGATGCGGTCATGCGGCCCTCCGGCCACGCGGCGGTGGCGGCAGCGGCAAAGGGCCCGCGGATTTGGCTTGCGCGCGGACCGGCCGCTAGAATGTGCGCGGGAACGGCCCGCGGGCGCAAGCGCCCGGGCCACACGGCGAGGAGCCGCATGGGATTCGTGCTCGACAGGCTTGCGGGGGTCCGGGCGTTCTGTGCGCGGTCGCTCGCCCTCGTGCTCTTGGGGTTGGCGGCGCGCACCGCCCTGGCCGCCGGCCCACCGTTCGCCATCAACGAAATCATGGTCGACCCGACCGCGGTGCGCGACGAAGAGGGCGAGTGGCTCGAACTCATCAACCGCAGCGAGCTGCCCGTACCCCTCGACGGGCTCACGCTCGTCGCCGGCGGCGGCCAGGCGCACGTCGTGCGCTCGCTGCTCGTGGTGCCGCCGGGCGGCCTCGTCGTCCTCGGCCGCAACGGCGATGAGCGCACGAACGGGGGCCTGCGCCTCGACCACGTCTACGGGGGCGACCTGCTCTTCGAGAACGCCGGCGGCGAGCTGACGCTGCTCAGCGGAGAGCGCGCCGAAGTGCTCGACACGGTCGTCTACGGCAGCCCGAGCCTCGCCGTGACGGCCGGCCACGCGCTCAACCGCGAGCCGGAGCCGCGGCCCGACCCCTCCATGCTGCCGGCCCCGCCCGAGCCGCCCGAGGCGCGCTGGTGCGCGAGCGAAATCCCGCTCGCCGGTTCGGCGGTCGACTTCGGCACGCCGGGAGCCCCGAACCACTACTGCGACGACGACGGCGACGGCGCCGCCGAAGACGCGGGCGACTGCGACGACGCCGACAGTGCCGTCGGCCCGCAGAGTGCCGAGACGTGCAACGGGGTCGACGACAACTGCGACGGCCGCATCGACGAAACCGAGTGGCTCACCGGGGCGAGCCCGTGTCTCGCCGTGGGCGTCTGCGCGGGCACCGCCCCCACCTGCCTCGGCTCTGCCGCCTGGGCCTGCGTCTACCCGGCCGACCACGAGCCCGACGGCGAAACAATGTGCGACGGCCACGACAACGACTGCGACGGCGAAACCGACGAGGGCCTCGTCAACGCCTGCGGGGCCTGCGCGCCGCCCGCGCTCGACGTCTGCGACGGTTTCGACAACGACTGCGACGGGGCCACCGACGAAGACGCCGGCGGGCCGGCCGACCCGGCCCCGAGTCTCTGCGCGAGCGAAGTTGCCCAGTGGGGCGGGTGGCTGCAGGGTGTCTGCGGCGAGGCGCGTGAGACCTGCGGCGGGGCCGCCGGCTGGACGTGCAGCCAGGCCGCCGACGTCGAGCCCGGGGTAGAGACGCTCTGCGACGAGCGCGACAACGACTGCGACGGCCAGACCGACGAGGGCCTCGGCCTCGGCGCGCCCTGCACCGCGGGCGTTGGTGCCTGTGCGGCGAACGGCGTCGTCGTCTGCGGCCTGGACCACACCCCGCAGTGCGCCGCCACGGCGGCCGCCCCCGCCGACGCCGAACGCTGCGGCGACGGCATCGACAACGATTGCGACGGGGCCACCGACGAAGGCTTCCCGGTCGGCGAGACCTGCACCGTGAGCGAGGCCGGCCGCGTGTTCACCGGGCACTACCGCTGCACGGCCGACGGCCTCGGCTACGAGTGCGGTGCCAGCCCCGTCGTCCCACCCGACGAACGCTGCGGCGATGCGGTCGACAACGACCTCGACGGCCTCACCGACGAGGCCGACTGCCTCTCCGACGAAAACCCCAAGGGCTGTGCGGCCGCCCCGCCGGCCGCGGGCCCGCTTGCGGTTCTGCTGCTCATGGCGCTCGGCGCCCGCTGGCGCTCCCCGCGCCGCGCCCGGCTGGGCTGAGGCGCCTCGCGGGCAGGCTCGCCATCGTCCGCTGCGCATCGTTGTTGGCGTGCATCCCGGTGACGGCCCCCCCACGGCAACGCCCCGATTGGCCCCCTGGCCCGCCGCCCCCGCGCCGGACGGGGAGCCGTGGGCCTGCGCAGGAGGCGGGCGCCCCACCCGCACTCGGCTCTACCAACGAAGGCGCCATGTTCCGGTTGGGCGCGGAAACGCGAAGGCAGGAAGAGAACGGCGGCCCCGCCCCGCGGCGAGGCCCAGGCGGCTCGAGGGAACTCAGACGACCCGGCGCCGGCGCAGGCCGAGCGCACAGAGCGCGAGCAGGGCAAGCCCGACAAGGCCGGCGTCGGCGCCGCCCGTCGTGGCGCAGCCGCCACCGCCGCCGCCACCGCCGATGGTCGTGTCGCCGCCGCCGGCGTCGGGGGCGCCGGGCACGTCGCCACCGCCCGTGGTGTCGGCCCCGCCCGTCGTGTCGGTGGGCGGCACGATGACCGTCTGGCAGGTGTGCGCGTCGTCGCAGTACTCGTCGCCGCCGCAGTCGGTGTCGGCGAGGCACGCAACGCATTCGCCCTTCGCCACGTCGCAGCGGGGCAGCGCCGCAACGCCGCAGTCGGCGTCGCTCGTGCAGCCCATCGGACCGGCCACGCACACGTTGCCCGTGCAGGTCTCGCCGGCCGCGCAGTCGGTGGCGGCGATGCACTCGACACAAACGCCCGTCGCCACGTCGCACACCGGCAGCGCCGGGTCGACGCAGTCGGCGTTGCCAGTGCAGCCCGTCGGGCCGGCCACGCACACGTTGCCCGTGCACGTCTCGCCGTCGGCGCAGTCGGTGGCGGCGAGGCACTCGACGCAGGCGCCCGTCGCCACGTCACACACCGGCAGCGCCGGGTCGACGCAGTCGGCGTTGCCGGTGCACCCCGTCGGACCGGCCACGCACCCGTTGCCCGTGCAGGTTTCGCCGTCGGCGCAGTCGCTGTCGACGAGGCACTCGACGCATTCGCCCGCCGCCACGTCGCAAATGGGCAGCGCCGGGTCGACGCAGTCGACATCGCTCAGGCAGCCCGCCGGCCCCGCCTCGCACACGTTGGCCGTGCACACTTCACCGTCGGCGCAGTCGCCGTCGCTGAGACACTCGACGCATTCGCCGGTGCGCACGTAGCACACGGGCAGCGCCGGATCGATGCAGTCGGCGTCGCTCGTGCAGCCCGCCGGCCCCGCCTCGCACACGTTCGCCGTGCAGACTTCGCCGTCGGCGCAGTCGCCGTCGCCGAGGCATTCGACGCATTCGCCCGTCGCCAGGTCGCAGACGGGCAACGCGGGGTCGGCGCAGTCGGCGTCGGCCAGACAGCCGGCGGGCCCCGCCTCGCACACGCTTTCCACGCACGTTTCGCCGTCGGCGCAGTCGCCGTCGACGACGCACTGCACGCACGCGCCCGAGCGCGTGTTGCAGACGGGCAGCGCGGGGTCGGCGCAGTCGGCGTCGCTCGTGCAGCCCGCCGGCCCCGCCTCGCACACGTTCGCCGTGCACACCTCGTCGGCCGCGCAATCGGTGTCGACGAAGCATTCGACGCAGAGGCCCGTCGCCAGGTCGCAAAGGGGCAGCGCCGGGTCGGCGCAGTCGGCGTCGCTCGTGCAGCCCGCCGGCCCCGCCTCGCACACGTTCGCCGTGCACACCTCGTCGGCCGCGCAATCGGTGTCGACGAGGCATTCGACGCAGAGGCCCGTCGCCAGGTCGCAGATGGGCAGCGCCGGGTCGGTGCACTCGGCGTCGCCTGCGCAGCCCACGGGCGCGGGCTCGCAAACCATGGCCACACAGAGTTCGTCGGCCGCGCAATCGGCGTCGAACAGGCACTCGACGCACACGCCGGACGCCACGTCGCAAAGGGGCAGCGCCGGGTCGGTGCAGTCGGCATCGCCCGTGCAACCCGTTGGCGTCGTGGGGCATTCGAAGGGGAATGTGCCGCTCGGGTCGGCCTCGCCCGCCGTGCCGCAGTCGTACCACGAGTTGTCGGCGCTCCAGCCGCACTGCGGGTTGAGCGCGGCGCAGTCGATGCAGTACGTGTTGCCGTCCTCGCCGCACCAGAGCGTACGCCCCCATGCGTCACAGCAGCCCGCCGTGGAGATGCCCGTGCAGCCCGTCAACGACGGCGTGTCGGTGCCCAAACACTCGAACGGCGGCGGGTTGCCGGTGCAGACGTTGCCCACGCAGGTCTCTGCGGCCGGGCAGTCGACGTCGGCGAGACACTGCACGCAGAGACCCGTTTCGACCTGGCAGAGCGGCAGCGCGGGGTCGATGCAATCGCCGTCGCTCACGCAGCCGGTCGGTTCGGTCTGGCAGACCCCGGCGACGCAGCTCTCGCCGAGCGCGCAGTGCGCCTCGGTCAGGCACTCGACGCAGCGGCCGTTGTCGAGGTCGCAGTAGGGGTGCGCGCCGAGCATGCAGTCGAAATCGCTGTCGCACGGGATGGCGGCCCCCACGCAGACGTGGTTGGTGCAGGTTTCGCCCGCGGCGCAGTCGCCCGCGTCGAGGCATTCGACGCACGTGCCCGTCGCCGTATCGCAAACGGACAGCGCCGGGTCCACACAGTCGGCGTCGCTCGTGCAGCCCACGGGCCCCGCCGGGCATTCGAACGGGAACGTCCCGGACGGGTCGGCCAGACCGTCGGTGCCGCAGTCGTACCACGAGTTGTCGGTGCTCCAGCCGCACTGGGGATTGAGGTTGGCGCAGTCGATGCAGTACGTGTTGCCGTCTTCGCCGCACCACACGGTGCGCCCCCAGGCGTCGCAGCAGCCGGGGCCGGGGATGTCGCCGCAGCCCGTGGCGACGGGTTCGAGCGAGCCCAAGCATTCATAAGGTGGTGCCGAGTCGAGGCAGACGTGGCCCGCGCAGTACTGCCCGGCGGGGCAGGTGCCGCAGTCGCAGCCTTCGTCGTTCACGCCGCATTCCCAACCCGCGTCGCACTGGCAGGCTTCGCAGGTGCCCTGTTCGCTGCAGGTCTCACCGGCGGGGCACTCGCCGCAGGAGGCGCCGCACAACGGGTCGGGCCCGCACTCGCGCCCGGTGCAGTCGGGCTCGCAGCAGTGGAGCGTCAGGGAAAACGCGCCCGCCGCGTCGTCGTAGCCGTCGACGACGAGGAAGTAGGTGACGCCGGCCTCGGCCGCGAACGTCACGTCTTCGCCGCCCACGGCGGCGGCGCCGGCCACGCACGCGTCGGCTGCGCAGGCGCCCTGAAGGATGACCAAATCGAGGTCGATGTCTTCGGGCAGATCGGCGAGCACGACGTTGACTTCGCCCGTCGCGGTAGCCGTGAACGCGTAGGCCATTTCGGGGCCCGTCTCGCTGTAGGGGATGCAGTTGTAAGTGACGAACTGGTTCTGGAGCCCGGTCGTGTCGCCGTCGACGGTCTCGCCGCACGCGATGGGCGCAACGTTGGCACACTGCTCGGCCTCTTCGCAGAGACCCGCGGCGCTGCACGTCTCGCCGGCGTCGCACTCGCCGCACTCGCCGAAGCACCCGTCGAAGCCGCAATCGCGGCCCCCGCAGTCGGGCGCGCAGGTCGGACATTCGAGCGGGTAGACGCCGTCGGGATCGGCGCCGGTGTCTTCCGTCTGGCAGTCGTACCAGCCGGCGTCGGCCGACCAGCCGCAGAACGCGCCCTCGGCGCATGCGATCAGGCAAGTCGTCTCCGTTTCAGCGTCGCACCAGAGGAGGATGCTGTCGTTGCAACACCCGATGTCGGTGAGCCCCTCGGCGCAGCCCGCCCCGAGCGTCGTGCCGTTGCTGTCTTCGCAGGCGGCCGTGGCCGCCTGCGGCGCGAGCAAGACCGCGAGCAGGGCGACACAGCCAGAAACCGTCCGGCGAATGCGTTTCACGAGAGCACCCCCACTTTCCCGGTGGCATCGACCACCGCATTCGAGTCTCTTGACCCTTCTCGCTACCAGAAGCGGCCGCGGGGCGCAAATGGCTCCGAGCGCCCGATGCCCGCCGCCGCCACCGCGAGGCCGAGCCCCGAGCCTCCCTCTTGACGGCGCCCGACCGTTCTGCACAGAATGCGGCGTTATGCGGCTCGAACACGGCGGCGCCGCTCCGTGAGGGCGCCGGCGGAGGATGGCATGAAGACGGGCACGTTCGGCAAGTCGGCAATCCTCTTCTCGATCGTCTGGGCGCTCGCCGGATGCGGCGGCGGCGGCTCTTCGCAGCCAAGCGTCGACGCCGGGCCGGGCGACGTCACCACGGGCGACCTCCCGGGCCAGGATCTGCCCACGGTGCCCGACAACGGCCCCGACTTCACCCCGCCCGACCTCGTCGGTGGCGACGAAGGCGATGTCGGCAAGCCCGATGGCGGCGGCGGCGACACCACCGTCATCGAGGGCGGCTTCGGCTGGCCGTGCGACGACAACGGCGACTGCACCGACGGCTTCTGCGTCTACGGGCCGAACGGCAAGCAGTGCTCGCGCTACTGCCTCAACGACTGCCCGAGCGAGTGGGTCTGCAACCAGGTCGGCAACCCCGGCCAGGACGTGTTCTTCATCTGCCTCTACAGCCACGTGCAGCTCTGCTCGCCGTGCCGCACCGACGCCGACTGCCACGTGGCCGACTCGGCCGGCAGCGGCTACTGCATCCCCGACGGTGACGGCACGGCCGGCAGCTTCTGCGCCACCGTCTGCTCCGACGCCACCCCCTGCCCCACGGGCTACGAGTGCCAGGATCTGAGCGCCCAATCCGGCGCGGGCGCGCGCGGCTGCGTGCCGAGCGAGGGCAGTTGCGAGTGCGGCCCCTACGCCATCGAAGAGGGTGGCTCCACGGCCTGCTCGCTCACGAACGCGCTCGGCACCTGCTACGGCGAGCGGCATTGCACCGACGAAGGGCTCACCGACTGCGTCGGCGCCATGCCCGCCCCCGAACAGTGCAACGGCCGCGACGACGACTGCGACGGCGACACCGACGAAGAAACGGGCGGCGACGTCTGCTACGTCGAAAACGAAGCCGGCCGCTGCCAGGGCATTCGCGTTTGCACGGGCGGCGCCCTGCTCTGCGATGCGCCGCCGCCGTCGGTCGAACTGTGCGACGGCTTCGACAACGACTGCGACATGGTCGCCGACGAAGACTACCCCGACCTCGACGAAGACGGCCTCGCCGACTGCGTCGACCCCGACGACGATGCCGACGGGGTCAATGACGGCGACGACAACTGCCCGGTTGTGGCCAACACCGACCAGGCCGATTGCAACGTCGACGCCATCGGCGATGCCTGCCAGGACGACGACGATCAAGATGGCGTCCTCGACGACACCGACTGCGCGCGCTGCGACCCGCGCGTCTACCCCGGCAACAACGAACTGTGCGACGGCGTCGACAACAACTGCAACGGCGCCACCGACGAAGGCTTCACCAACACCGACGGCGATGCGCTCGCGAATTGCGTCGACCCCGACGACGACAACGACGGCATCCTCGACGACGGCGACGGCAGCGGCATCAGCGGCGACGAGCCCTGCCTCGGGGGCGCTTTCGAAGACTGCGACGACAACTGCCCGCTCGTCCCAAACCCCGACCAGCTCGACCTCAACAACGACGCGGTCGGCGACGCCTGCCTCGGCTGCCAGAACGAATGCGACGGCGTCGGGCTCATGGGCTGCCTCAGCGTCGGTCCCATCCCGTGGGTGTGCGGCTGGGACGCCGACGGCGACCCGTGCCTCGACCGCATCCCGCAGCCCGCCTGCGACCTGGACGAACTCTGCGAAAACGGCCTCTGCGCCGTCGGCACCTGCGTCCACGACTGCATGACCGGCGACCAGGGCTGCCTCGACGACGCCACCCCGTGGACGTGCGCCTACGGCAACGACGCCGACCCCTGCCTCGAACGCGTGGCCGGCTTGCCCTGCGGGCCGCTGCAAGTTTGCGACGACGGCTTCTGCCTCGGCCAGTGCTCCGACGACTGCACGGCCGGCGAAACGGGCTGCCTCGACGAGCGCACGCGCTGGACCTGCGGCGAAGCCGGCGACGGCGACGACTGCCTCGACTTCGTGCCGCTCGAACGCTGCGAGCCGGGCGAAACCTGCGCCGGCGGCATCTGCATCGTCGGGTGCATCGACCAGTGCACGGCCGGCCAGGTGGGCTGCCTCGACGCCACGTCGCCCTGGTACTGTGGCGAAGCCGACGACGGCGACGCCTGCCTCGACCGCATTCCGGGGCCCGAATGCGAAGGCATCGAAGGCTGCCTCGACGGCGCCTGCGTCCAGACTTGCGAACACGAATGTGAAATCGGCGAGGCGGGCTGCCTCGACGGCGACACCTACTACACCTGCGGCGAGGCCGGCGACGGCGATCTCTGCCGCGAGCCCGTGCCGCAGCCCTGCGCGCACGGCTCCGACTGCACGCCCACGGGCTGCAACACCGTCTGCACCGACGACTGCCCGGTGCTCGGGGCACTCGGCTGCACGAGCGACACGCAGCCCTACGTGTGCTCGCAGACCGACGCAGACGAATGCTACGAGACGGTGGCGCTCACGCCCTGCGGCGTCGACACGGCCTGCGTCGACGGCCTCTGCCTCAGCACCGTCGTCGAAATCGGGCAGGTCATCGTGGGGCTCGGCAGCACGGCGGTCAGCGGGCCGACGGCCAACTATCGCACCCACGTGGGCATGGGGCTCGCCACCCCCACAGGCCGCATGCAGCCGACGGGGGCCGGTCACGAAGTCGATCTGGGTCTCTACACGTCTCTGAGGAGCCGTTAGGTCAGCACCCGCTCGGCCGCCGGCACACGCCGGGGCGCGCGGGACGGAGGAGGATCCATCATGCGTACGGGGCCGCTTGGTCGCTCGATGCGGTGGCTCGCGGGGTTCTTGTTTGCACTGCTCGTCGTGCCCGGGCAGGGGTTTGCGGATGCGCCGCAGCTGCTCAACGTCCAGGGTGTCGTGCGCGACACGGCCGGGGAGCCGGCCACGGGCACCTTCAGCATTCGGTTTGCGCTGTACGCGTCGCAGACGGCCGGCAGCCCGCTCTGGAGCCAGGTCGTCCCCAACGTGGCGGTTTCCGGCGGTGTGTTCGCCACGGTCGTCGGCGCCGACCCGGCCAACCCGCTGCCGGCGACCTTGTTTGCCGACCAGGTTCAGGTATGGCTCGGGGTGCGCGTCGAGGCCGAGGCCGAACTGCCGCGCCAGCGCCTCGTTTCGGTGCCCTACGCCATCGAGGCCAACCGTTCGCTCTTGTCCGAGGTCGCCAACGGCCTCGACTGCGACGGTTGCGTGCTCGTCGACCAACTCGGCTTCGACCCGGCCACCCAGACCGAGCTCAACGCCGTGCAGACGAGCCTCGATAACTTGCGCGCGAACCCGCTCGCGGGCATTTCCTGCACGGCCGGCTACATCCTGGTCTACCAGGGTGGCCAGTGGACGTGCACGGGCGACTACGTCACCTCGGCGCAGCTCGGCGGCTACGTCACCTCGGCGCAGCTCGACGCGCGGCTTGCCGCCATGGGCCAGACGCTCGGCTCGCTTGCTTGCCAGGCCGGCCAGACGCTGGCCTACGCGGGTGCGGGCACCGGCTGGGCCTGCTCGTCCGATTTCGCCACGGTCGCGGCGCTCAACGCGGTTTCGACCGCCGTCACGAACCTGACGGCCACGGTCAACGCGCTCGACGCCGAGCTCGCGGCGCACGCGGCCGACGTGGCCGCCCACCACCCGCCCTACGGCGACGAAGACGTGCTCGCGCTCGTCGGCCAGACGCTCGGGCAACTCGCCTGCGCGGCCGACGAAGTGGCCGTGTTCGACGGTACCGAGTGGGTGTGCCGCGGTGGCTACGTCCAGGCCCCGACCGCAGCCTGCACGGGCGACGGCATGGCGCTCCAGTGGACGGGCACCGACTGGGCCTGCATCGAGGTTCAGGCCGGGCAGTTGCCCGACGAGCCCTGCACGGGTGCCTGGGAAACGCTGCAGTGGGACGGCACCGCCTACACCTGCGTCGATCTCCGCGCCTCCGGCCTCAGCCAGGGCCGTGCCAACGGCTTCGAGGTCATCGACGACTGGGGCTACGCCTGGGACGGCACCGAACGCGGCGCCAAGACGTGGGCCCAGGCCGACACCGACTGCACGAGCCGCGGCGGCCGGTTGCCGACCATCACCGAAATCTTCCGCAACAACGCCACGAGCGGCAGCGGCAACATCGGCACCACGAGCAACACCAACGAACTCTGGACGCTCATCTCCAACTACCAGGGCAACCGCGTGACCGTGCGCGTGTCCGACGGCAACGTCAACTACCGCGCGCCCACGGGCACGTACCAGTACCGCTGCGTGTGGCCCGACCACACGTCGTCGGCCTTCGATGGCGACTACTGCTACGGCCCGCCCAACACCGAATGCCAGAGCGTGCGCCGCTTCTACAACCTCGACAAGTGGGACCGCCCGTCCGTCGACATGGTGGCGGCGAGCCATGAGTGCAACTTCTACAACGGCTCCATCCCCATGTTCGAAGACTGGATGGAGATGATCCACGCCGGGCAGCTCACCGGCACCTGGGGCACCTGGCTCTGGGCCGGCGACATCATGTACTACGGTGGCTCGCCCTACCTGCTCCAGGCCATCGTCAACTTCTCGGCCGACCGCGCCCGCTACTGGGCCTACGACAGCTACCAGAACAACTTCGGCTCCTGGCAGTGGCCGTCGTCCGCCTCGCGCTTCCGCTGCATCGGCAAGCGCTCCGCCTCCGAGGGCGTCAACCCGTCTTCGCCGGCCTGCCAGGGCGGCTGCTTCAGCATGATCCCGTCTGCCGATCAGACGGCCGACCACGCGGGGCGCCGCTCCCCCATCTGGGCCGACAGCGCGAACCGCACGGCCACCACCCGCGACGGCGCTTCGCAGCAGTGTGCGGCCGTCGGCGGCGCGCTGCCGACCGGCCAGGAATTCATGGAACTCGTCCACGCCGGCTGGCCGTTCAACACGGGCAGCAGCGAACACACGGCCTGGCTCTGGACCTCGAGCCCCGTCTACCACGGCAACTACCAGAACCTGCTCGCGCGTCGCGGCACCTGGACCAATGCCAAGACCTGGTACGTGTACCACTCCGACAACATGAGTTGGGACGCCGGCAACAGCCAGTACGCCTTCCGCTGCGTGTGGCACCAGACGCAACGCGCCACCCCGTTCACCTGCTCCAGCACGCAGGTCATGAACTGGGACGGCACGCAGTACTCCTGCGTCACGCGCAACAACGGCGACGCGGCCGGCCAGGCCAACGGCGGGCCGTGGATGGACGCCTGGGGCAACGTGTGGGATACGAACCAGCGCGACGCCAACTCGTGGAGCGGCGCCGGCACGGTCTGCAGCGCCATCGGGGCGCGGCTGCCGACGGCCACCGAACTCTACCGCCTGCGTTCGGGCGGCCCCAACCCCATCCCGAACGCGACGGCCAACTACCTGTGGACCAACCTGCCGAGCTACCGCATCGACTACGCGGCAGCGCTGCGCCTGAGCGACGGTGGCCTCACCGACAACTGCTCGACGGGCAGTTGCACGAACTACAACTTCCGCTGTGTTTGGCCCACCACGGCGGGCACCGCGTTCGGCGGCATGTCGTGCAGCGGGCCCACGAGCGGCGGCCAGGATCCGTGCTTCCGGGCCGGGCGCTACGTCACCGACAAGATGGACCGCGCCAAGATCTACGCCGCGACGGCGGCCCACGAATGTCAGTTCTACGGCGGCTGGCTCTCCTCGCTGCGGCAGTTCGAGGAGGTCGTGCACCTCGGCGCACCGAACGGCGACTGGAGCAGCTGGAGCTGGCTGCTCGACACCATGTACGCGAGCTACTTCCGCATGGGGCTCGCGCGCTGGAGCGGGGTCGGCACGGCGGGCTGGTACTGGAACAACCAGATCACCAGCACGGCCAGCCTCGACTACGCGCACGGCGGGTACACCTTCCGCTGCGTGTTCCACGACCTGTTGCGATAGCGGTCTTCTGACGCGACGACGGAGCCCGCGCGGTCATGGCGCGGGTTCCCGTCGGCGCCGCGCTCTGTTCGGAGGGAAGAAGTCATGACAAGGCGATGTCGGGCAAGAGGCTGGTCATGGGCTGGGGCGCTGGCTCTGCTGCTCGTCCCCACCGCGCTGCACGCGGCGGCTCCCGCCGCACTCAACGCGCAGGGCGTCATCCGCGATGCCGAAGGCAACCCGGCCAACGGGGCCTTCAGCATCCGTTTTGCGCTCTACGAGAGCCAGACCGCGGGCACGGCCATCTGGAGCGAGGTGGTCACCGATGTCGGCGTTGCCGACGGCGTCTTCTCCACGGTCATCGGCACGAACCCCGCAAACCCCATCCCGAACGACCTGTTTGCCACCCGCCCCGACGTGTGGCTCGGCGTGCGCGTCGAGGCCGAAGCCGAACTGCCGCGCCAGCGGCTCGTTTCGGTGCCCTACGCGCTTGAGTCGAACCATGCGCTTCGGGCGACGACGGCGGCCGGGCTCGACTGCACGGGCTGCGTGACCATCGCCGCGTTGGCGTTCGACCCGGCCACCCAGGCCGAACTCGACGCGCTCACGAGCCGTGTCGACGACCTCGCCGACGAGACGCTTGCGAGCCTCTCTTGTGCCGCGGGCCACATCCTCATCTTCGATGGCGCGTCCTGGACCTGCACCGACGACTTCGTCACCGGGGCCGACATTGCCGGGCTCGTCACCGAGAGCGAACTGGCGGCCGCCATAGCCGGCATCGGGCAGACCATCGGGCAACTCGCCTGCCAGGCCGGCATGACCATCGCCTATGCCGGTCCGGTGGCCGGCTGGGTCTGCTCGGCCGATTTCGTCGGCCAGGCCGATCTGGCGGCGGTCGATGCCGCCGTGCAGGGCCTCGCGGCCGATCTCGCGGCGCACACGGCCGACCCGGCCGCCCACCTGCGCGATTTCGCCTGCCTCGAAGGCGAAGTGCTGGCTTTCAACGGCAGCGAATGGGCGTGCAGCGACGAATTCGTCAAGAAGCCGCCGTCATCCTGCACGGGGCCGCGCGACGCGCTCCAGTGGAACGGCAGCGAGTGGGCGTGTGTCACCATCGCCATCCCCACGGTTCCGGCGGTGCCCTGCACGGGTCCGTGGCAGGCGTTGCAGTACGACGGCACGAATTTCACCTGCGTCGACATGCGCAACTCGGGGCTGTCGGGCGGCCAGGCGGTGGGCTTCGAAGTCACCGATTCCTGGGGCTACGCGTGGGACGGCGAAGAGCGCTCGGCCCGCACCTGGGAAGCGGCCAACGCCGAATGCCTGGCCGACGGCGGTCGGTTGCCGACCGTCACCGAGCTCTTCCGCGTCAACAACTCGGCGTCCGGCACCGGG
The DNA here is from genome assembly GCA_964422715.1 of uncultured Myxococcales bacterium. Classification (GTDB taxonomy): domain Bacteria; phylum Myxococcota_A; class UBA9042; order PWKZ01; family CAYRCM01; genus CAYRCM01. The sequence continues at coordinate 26,486 of CAYRCM010000039.1, forward strand.
GAGGTTGGTGAGCAGGCCGATACGAACTACCTGTGGTCGGCCATTCTCTACAGCGCCAACACCTACTACGCGGTGCGCTTGAGCGACGGCGGCATCACGCAGTACGGCAACACCACCGCGCACACGTTCCGCTGCGTGTGGCCGAACCGCATCGTGCCGCAGTTCGACGGCAACCAGTGCTACGGCCCGCCCGGCGCCGAATGCTTCGCCAGCAGCGCCGAGGGCGGCCGCTACAACGTCGACCGCTACGACCGGCCGGCCCTCAACTACAACGGCGCGCTGCGCGAATGCGCCTTCTACCATGCGCACGTGGCCACCGAGTTGATGCTCACCGAGACCATCCAGGCCGGCCTGCCGAACGGCACCAACAACTGGCTCTGGGCGGCCGACCAGGAAGCGGCCGACTACGTGGGGATCGCGCGCTGGACGGGCGTCGACCCCAACTTCTCCGACGCCTACACGACCTACGCCACGTGGTCGAGCACCGCGCTCGGCACGACGCGCAACTTCCGCTGCGCCGGGCTCAACTACAACCCCGGGCCGCATCCGGCCACCATCGCAAACCAGTGGACCGACGCCACCAACGTCTACCTCAAGTCCACCACCCTCGACGAGACGGGTGCGGTGTTCATCGGGGCCGTCGACACGTGCGTCGCACGCGGCGGGCATTTGCCGTGGCAGCGCGACTATGCCGAACTCGTGCAGGCCGGCCTCGCGGGCGGAAGCAACGCGTGGCTGTGGACCAGCGACCAGGTCGGCACGAACCAGGTCGACGTCATCCGCTGGAACGGGGTTGCCGCAGGTGCCTTCGACAATACGTCGGCCACGTACTCCAACTCGGTCAACCGCAACGGCACCACGGCCTACGGCTACCGCTGCGTGTACTACCCGGTCGACGCCGACTACGAGGGTCCCGAAAGCTGCAACGTCGACTGCTTCGACCTCTCGCTCAACGAGAGCATCGGCACCACCCTCTGGGCCGACTCGCACGATCGGTCGCCCAACGTCACCTACGGCCAGGCGGTGCGCAACTGCTACGCGCTCGGCGGCCACCTGGCCACGCACCGCGACATGGTCGAACTCATCCGGCACGGCCTGCCGAACGGCAGCAACCAGTGGGTCTGGACCTCCGACTTGAGCGAGTACCACCAGACCAAGGCGGTGCGCTGGAACGGCGTCTACACGGCGTTTGCCGACATCAACGGCACCGATTCGAGCGACGTCGACCGCAACGGCACCACGACCCGCCCCTACCGCTGCGTGTGGACCAACGAGCTTCGCTGGTAGCTGTTCGCGCTGCCTCGCGGCGGGCGCCTTCGCATGGCTGCCCGCCGCGCCCCGTGCCTGCCCTGCCCTCCGCCTGCCCTGCCATGATTGACCGCGTCTGCGCTGCGTAGCGCCGGACGACTCTGCACCATCGGTGTCGACCGCGTCGCGAGGGAGCCCTGGCATCCGATCCAGCGGTGCGCCGTGGGGGCTTCGGTCCGTTGCCCCGACTCCGGCGCCGTTGCTGCCCCTCGCCCGGGCAGCAAGGGCCTGACCGGGGACGACGGGTGCGGTTGCCAGGCAGAGGGCGCCGTTCCGATACCAAGTTGCGACCCCAAGGATACCGAGGCGCCGAGGAGCGAGCCCCCGAGGCGTACTCCCGGTACGCCGCAGGGGGGAGCGACGACGGCAACATGGGTATCCGAAGGAAGGCGACTTGCTATGAGCCGTCGCGTCACGGGGCCACGGGGGCCGCGCAGGCGTGCGCTCGCCCGCTGACGCGCGCAACCAACACGGCTCCGGCCGGCCGGGCTCCCGCGACGAGGAGCGCGGGAGATGTCGCGGGGCCGGCCTGGGCCGGTGCGCGCGCGGCCGAGCGGCTGCTTCGAGGGTTTGGGTAGAAATGGCGGACGGGGGGTCGGCGGGGGGCGTCAGGGTTCGGCGAGCGTGCGGAGCACTTCGTGGCGGGCGCCGGGTGCGCCGGCGTTGCCGCTCGACATGCCGCCCTGGCCGCCCTGACCCACGGTGTAGTTGTTGTTCTCGACCTGGCCGAGCACGCCCGGCGGTTCGTCGACCGAATAGATGGCTGCCGCCGGACCGCCCGAGCCGCCGCCGCCGTGGCCGCCACGGCCGGCGTGGCCGCCAGCACCGCCGTCGCCGCCATTGCCCGACCAGTAGTCGTAGATGGAGCAAGTAAGGTGCGAGCCGCCCGCGCCGTAGCCGCCGCCACCGCCGTTGCCGCGGGCGCCGCCGTCCCCGCCGTTGCCGCCGTTGCCGCCGTTGCCGACGACGAACGTGGTGCCGCTCACGTAGGGTGCCGCGGCGTAGACGAACAGCCCGAAGCAGCCGCCGCCGCCCATGCCGCCCGTGCCCGCACCACCCGGGCAACCGCCGGCGCCACCGCCGCCACCGCCGCCGCCAGACGTACGGTCGGTGCAGAAGGTGCCGCACATGTCGATGCCGCCACCGCCGCCGCCACCGCCGCCGCCGGTCCCGCGGGTGCCGGCCTCGCCGGCGCCGCCGGACGGCGTGACCCACAGCCCGTCTTCGCCTGGCGTGGCGTCGGCGAGCCCGCCGGCGCCGTCGGCTCCGTCTTGTCCGGCCACGCCCGAGTAGCCGTCGCCACCGTCGCTGGCCGACCCGTCGCCGCAACGGCCGCTTCCGCCGTAGCCGCCACTGCCGCCCTGATAGGCGTCGGAGCCCTCGGAACCCGTGCCGTAGCCAAAGGCGCCGCTGCCGCCGGCCGCGCCGGCCGTGAGCGGGTCGCAGAATCCGGCGCTGCCGCCGCCGCCCTGTGCACTGCCGTACGCCGCCGCGCCGGGCTGCCCGTGGAGGCCGACCTCGCCGGCGCCCCCGTCGGCCCCGGCCGCCGCGTCGCCGACCACGACCCGGCAACGCTCGACGCGAAACTCGCGGCAGGCCCGCACCCAGACGCCGTAGACGGTGCAGCCCGGCACGGCCGGGTCGGCGTTGGCGCGTAGTTCGAAGAACGCGAGGGTAGTGGTCTCGTTGAGGCTGTCGGCGGCCACCGCCCGCACGGCGCCGCCTGCGTCGACGGCCGCGACCTGCACGATGGACAGATTGGTGCCCGAATGCGCCCAGTCGGCGGCCGCATCGAAGCCGCCGTAGAGGCTCACGCCGTCGGCCAGGACGACCGGCTCGGTGTAGGTGCCGAGCGCGGCGTACACGTCGCGCGGCGGCACGGCCGTGCGGGCGAGTTCGATGGCGCGGGCAAGCGTGCGCACCGGCTGGCCGAAGGTGCCGTCGTTTTCGTCGGCGCCGGCGACCGGGTCGACGAAGATAGCGCCCGCCCGCGCCCCGTCGAGGCCGTCGCAGTCGTTGTCGCGGCCTTCGGCGTCGGGCACGTCGGGCAGCCCGTCGTAGGCGGGGCAGGTGACCGGCTGGTCGGGCGCGATGTCGCCGGCGTCGGCCGCGTCGGGCGATGGCACCGTCTCGCCGCCGACGTCCGACGAGGCGGTGTCGGGGGGCGCGCCGCCGTCGGTGTCGGCCGACCCGGGCGCGTCACCGTCGGCTGACGCCGCGTCGGGCGCCGCATCGGGCAGCAGGTCGCCGGTGCTGTCACCGGCACCGACGGTGTCGGCGCTGTCGGTCGTGTCGGCCGCGTCCGGCTCTCCGGCTCCGCCGCCTGACGAACCCGAGCAGGCCGCCATGGCCCAGGCGAACACGAACCCAAGTGCGATGGGTGCCAATCTGCGTAGCATGCGCGCGTGCTCCTTTCTGCGGGATGGCCCTGACGCGTGTCGCGCGGCCCCAGAGGCGAACGGCGAGGGCGCGGGCGCCAGTATGCGCTGGCCCCCGGAGCCGATCAAGCGGCGGGGCTGCAACTTTGACGGGAAGGGCTTGACACGCGCCGCGCGACCCGTAAGATTCGAGCCCGTTCGGCGGCGCCAGCGGGCGCAGGCCAGTCGCTCAGGTAGCTCAGTAGGTAGAGCAGGGGACTGAAAATCCCCGTGTCGGCGGTTCGATTCCGTCCCTGAGCACAGCGAAAACACAGCGCTTTTTGACATTCTGACGGCCCGAACCCCCCAAACAACCGCATCGCGAAATCATTCAAGAATGCGCATGCTCAAACTCACAAGAAGCAGCAAACGAAGCAGCAGCCCCGGGGGCACCGGGCCGCGGCAATGGCCACCCCGAGCCCCGCCACCGTACGCGCGCGCCGCGTCGGCGGCTGTAGTACAACCGGCCAAGGCTTCGCCAAGCGGCGCCAAACGCGCCAGGCCGGCCGTTCTAGGTTCGGTGGCCACCCCCGCCCCCGTCCGGCGCCTCCGGCCGTTTCAGGGGCACTACAGCGCAACAGGATAGGTTTACCCTTTCGGACCCCCCGGGCGCCCCCGCGACGGCGCGCCATGCCCTACGAGACACCCCGCAACACCCGACACGCGACACCGGCGCCACGCCACGGCGAACCGCTGAGGCGCACCGGACCGGCCACCCATGCGGGTTTGCTGGGGCATGGAAGCAGCAGCGAAGCAGCAGCGCGACGGGGGAGGCGTTCGAGGTCGGCGGCGGGTCGGGCGCGGTCGCGTTCGAGGCGCGTGGCGGCTCACTTCCCGCCGGCGGCTCGGGCCTCTAGGACTTTCAAGCCTTCCTCCATGGCGAGCCGAGCGGCCATTGCGCGAGTGAAGCGCCCGGCAGCCCGGCCGGCCTCAGAGTCGCGCATGGCTTCGGCGAGCCGATCAAGGCGCTGCAACAGGGAATCGGGAACCCGAAGCGCTAGCGTTGTGTCCATCCTGCATCGCTCCACTTCCTGCGGGCGGTCGGGGCCGCCGGCTTTCATCCATGCGGCGAGCCGAGCCCGGGCCGCGTCTGTCTGCAACCCGGGCCGTTTCGCCAACTCATCAAGCCGGGCGAGGGCCCGGCGCACCCGTTCGAGGTCAACAACCCGGGCCGTCATGCGGCGGCCTCCAACAGGGCGCGAACCGTTTTTGCGTGCCAGCGGCCACCCGACCGGGGCAGCATGCCGCGCTTTTCGAGGGCGGCGCCCACGTCACGCAGGGACAGCCCGCCGGCCCGCAGGTCGCGCGCCGTGGCAACCGTCGCTTGTTCGTCGTCGTCGCGTTCGATGCTGGCGCCGTCGGCGGCCACGCGCCAGCCGTAGGGGGCAGCGCCGCCGCAGTATTCGAGCCGGGCGCGCTTGTGCGCCATCGCTGCGGCCGTCCGCTCGCGCACTTGATTCCGCTCCATTTCAGCCGCGCCGGCCATGACGCACAGGAAGAACCGCCCCATGGCGGTTGACGTGTCGACGGCCTGCCCTCCGAGGTCTACCAGGTGCAACGCCACGCCGCGCCGATCCCATCCATCGGTCACGGCCAGGCAATCGGCGGCGTTGCGGAAAAGACGGTCCAACTTCCACGCGATGACCGCACCGGCCGCGCCGGTCCGCACGGCGTCCAAAACCCGCCGCCCACCCTCACGGGACGCCAGCGGCTTGCCAGCGCTCACACCGGCATCAACGACCACGTCGACAACGGCCAGCCCACGGAGCGTGCAGTAGGCGCGCAACCGGGCCTCTTGCGCGTCAAGGCTCACCCCTTCGGCCGCCTGTTCGTCGGTGGACACGCGGCAATAGAGAACGGCTTTCGTGGTGTCGGTGGCGTTGCTGCGGTTCGTGCGGTTGGCTTTCATCGGGGGAACCTCCGTGGAAGTTGTGCCAAACCTAACAACGCTTGTTGCCATTGTCAACACTTTTGTTACCGCGGGGACGGGCGGTAACAGCGGCGGCCCTGGCGGTCATGCTCGGCGACACCCGGAGGGCACCGCCGGCGGCCTCGGGCAGGGCGCTCGCGAGCCACGGCCAAACCCCCGCACGGAGGCGCCGGGGGCACGGCGACGACGGGACAGCCGAGGGCACGGCGGGGGCATGGGTCGCGCGCCACGCGCGCGCCCCCGCGGGCAGGCGGGAGGGATAGCGTTTTGTGGCGCCGGCCCGCGCTACAGGCGGGGGTCTGACGTGCAGCCGAACCGCAGCGCCGGCCGGCGGCGTTCGACGTCGACAACGACTGCGACGGCCGGGGAGGCGCACGGGCCGCGGGCCAGAAACCGACGCCCACCAACGCTTGGTGAAGGGCGCCGGCCAGCGGATGGCGGATGGCGGATGGCGAGCGGTCGCGGGCCTCGGCGACAACGACTGCGACGGCGGACGGCAGGCGGCCCGGGCGGGGCGCCGGAACCGGCTCCGGCCTCGGGCGCCATCGGCATCGTGCGGCGGCTCGGGACAGCGGCGGACCGGCGGGGGGGGTCGTGTCGGGGCGGCGTTCGAGGTCGGCGACGGGGGCGGCGGCGGCCGGGGCGTCGCCGTCGGCCGTGGCGACGCGGCGGGGGTCGGGCCGGTATCGGCTCCCCCGCCCCGGTTTCGGTTCCGGTTGACACGAGCACAGCGGGGGACGGCCGCAGCGTAAGCGGAGGGCGGCCAGGCCCCCGCCGTTGGACCGGCACAGCCTCACGCGCGCAGCGCGTAGCGCGCGCGTTTGTCTATCTCCCGAAGGGAGATAGGAAGGGCTGCAAGTTTTTGAAGCGTAACACGGCGTTTTCACTCACTTTGCAACTTGTGCTAGGGGGTGACACCCCCCCCTATTAGGGGGTGACACCCCCCCCTATTAGGGGGTGACACCCCCCCGGGGGGCTTCGCGTGGCCGTGGCGTCTGCTGCAACTTTCCGGAGCGTAACCCCCCGTTTCTGCTCACTTTGCAATGTTTGTAAGGGGGTGACACCCCCCCGCCCTGTTGCGCGCCCGGCACCGGGGCCGCGCGCCGCGGGCCCTTCGTGCGCGGCCAGGGCGGGCGAACAGCGGGCCTGTTCTGCCGCAGGTCGCGGCCGGGACGTGCCAGCGTGGCGGCCGTGGTGGTGGCGGGCGGGGTCGGCCAGGCTACCGCCCGGCCTTCTGGCGGGAGATCCGGTTTTCGAGGTCGCGCTTCTTGGCGGCGGCCCCGATGCGCCCTGCAATGACCTTGCTGCGGGCGGACAGCAACGCGGCTTCGATTCGGTCGTACGCGGGAGCCAGGCGCCACACGTCACGCGCGACGCGAACAACGACAGGCGGGGCCGAACCCGGCCCGCTCGCGGGCGGGGCCGCGTAGCCGTCGAATGCGGCAGCGGCTCGCTTCCGGTCCATGCTCGCCCGGTCGGCGATGCCGCAGCGCCAGACAGGGGGCGCAGGAAACGCGCCGGATTCGTCCAGCCGGGCGGGGTCAAGCGCGAGTTCGTAGAAGAAAGCCCAGTGCAGGGTCATTTGAGCGGCCCATGTCCTGTGACCCCCGATGAGCGGCGGCCGGACGCGGGGGAGCCAGACCGGGCGCTCGTCGTCGCGGCCTTCCCTTCGGAATCGCGGCGAAAGCACGGGCCCGCCGTGAATCAAAAGCGCCCCATGCCTCCGGCCGTTTTCCGTGTACCACGTCCACAGCCCGCGCCCTTCGCCGCCGAACACCCGGCCCACGTCGAGACAGGCGCCGGCGTCCAACACGGCGCGCAGCGGCCCGGGGTCCTTTTCGTGCTGCCGTCGAACGCCGATTGCATCGGCGAGCCCCGAAAGCCCGCCGGCATACTCCAGGGCAAGGGGGGACTCCCCGCGGAACGTTCCGGCGCTTTTCTCGGCATGCTGGTCAACGATTCGGCCCCACACTTCGCGGAGCACGAGGGCGGCGTACACGCTACCCAGGGCCCGCGGAATCTCCGCGAGAAGGCGCGCCACGGCCTCGGGGCCGGCCGTCGCGCAGAACGGAGCCGCGGCGTTTGACACGGCGTCCTGTAGCAGGTCGGTGCCAATCGGCGCGATTTCGGCCGGGGATTTCCCGGGGAACAACGCCATTTGACCGGGGTGTCGTCGGCTGTCGCGGACTTCAAGCCCGGGCCGGAAGGCTTGGAGCGCAAGCCGGCCGCGGCCCCTTCGTGTCTCGATTGGCGGCACACCGCCCAGCGCGTCGCGCACTTGTTCGCGCCACAACACCCCGGCGACGTTCCGCAGGATGGCGCCACCGCGCTGCCAGTCGGGGAAGAATGGTGCCCACAGTTCGCACGCGATCCTGTCCCGCTCGCCACCCTCGGGCGCTTCGGCGTATCTGCGCCACCGTTCCGAACCCGATTCGCGGAGCACGTCGGCCGTAGCGCGGCCGGTGCCCCCGAGCGCTTCCAGGTGGCGCGCGGCCCGCTCGTATGGCCAGAACCGGCCGGCCTCTTCACCCGCCGCGGGGGGCGGCGCGCCGAAGATGGCGAGGTCCAGCGCACGCAGTTCGCGCCAGACGGCAGCGGCCAGGCGGCCCACGGCGCCCGGCAGGCGGGCCTCGGCGTCGCCGGGGTGCC
>CAYRCM010000040.1:0-34735 GCA_964422715.1 uncultured Myxococcales bacterium
CGCCGCCCGCACCGGCCGGGCCGCCGGCCGAGCCGGCCGCCGTCGAAATCCCGCCCGCCCCCGACCGCGCGGCGCAGCCCATCATCGCGGCCGGCGAGCAGGAGGCGCCGTTCGAGAGAGCGCTGCGGGAACGCGGCCGCGCCGACCTCGACGACGCGCTGCTGCGCGACGAGCCGGCCCGCCCGGTCCCGAGCGCGTTCGTCGCCGTGCGCGAATACGCCCATGCCGTGCGGCCGAACCGCCAGCCCGCCGACCGCAGCGACTTCACCGAGACGCTCTACTGGAACCCGGGGCTGCGCACCGACGCGAAGGGCGAGGCGCGCGTGCGCTTTGCACTGTCCGACGCCGTCACGTCGTTCCGGGTGCTGGCCGACGCCGTGGGCGCCGACGGGGCCATCGGCGCGGCCAAACTGGCCATCGAATCGGTCGAGCCGTTCTACGCCGAGGCCAAGCTGCCGCTCGAAGTCACGGCCGGCGACCGCATCGCGCTGCCCATCGCGCTCGTCAACGGGGTGGCCGAAGTGTTGAAGGCCGCCAGCGTCTCCGTCACGGCCCCGGCCCCGCTGCGCGTCGGGCCACTCGGGCCGGCCGTCGACCTCACCGTCGGCGCGCGGCTGCGGCGCATCGTCGACGTGCAGGTGGGCTTCGTGAAGGAGCCCGTGCAAATCGAAATCCAGGCCCAGGCCGGGCCCTACCGCGACAAGGTCACGCGGCCGCTCCAGGTCGTGCCGCGCGGCTTCCCGGTCGAGCTGGCCGACGGCGGGCTGCTCCAACCCGACAGCGAGGTCACGGTCGAGGTGACCATCCCTCCATCCCTCGTGGCGCAGAGCCTCACGAGCCGCATCGCCGTGTACCCGTCGCCGCTTGCGAACCTCTCCGAGGCCCTCGAACGGCTCATCCAGGAACCTTACGGCTGCTTCGAGCAGACGAGTTCCACGACCTACCCGCTCGTCATGGCGCAGCAGTACTTCCAGAGCCACGCCGGCGTCGACCCGAAACTCGTCGCCCGCAGCAGTGAACTGCTGGCCAAGGGCTACGACCGCTTGAAGGGCTTCGAGTGCAAAGGGCACGGCTATGAGTGGTTCGGTGAAGACCCGGGCCACGAGGCGCTCACGGCGTTCGGGCTGCTCGAATTCACCGACATGGCGGCCGTGCGCCAGGTCGACGCCGGCATGCTCGCCCGCACCCGCGCGTGGCTCATGAAGACCCGCGACGGCAAGGGCGGCTTCAAGCGCGAACGCCGGGCGCTGCACACCTGGGAAGGCGACCCCGACGCCTCGAACGGCTACATCCTCTGGGCGCTGCTCGAGACCGGCGAAAAGCCCGAGAACCTCACCCAGGAAATCGCCGCCCTGAAGAACGCGGCCAAGGCCAGCAAGAACAGCTACGCCTGGGCGCTCGCCGCGAACGTCATGGCGCTCGCCAAGGAGAAGACGGCCGCTGCCGAATTGATGAAGCGGCTCGCCGACAAACAGACCAAGGACGGCTCCGTCGACGGAGCGACGGTGTCCATCGTCGGCAGCGGCGGCGAGGCGCTCCTGATTGAGACCACGGCGCTCGCGACGCTCGCCTGGATGCGCGAGCCGGCCTTCGCCGGTGCGGTCGAGCCGGCCATGCGCTGGCTCGCCGAAAGCTGCAAGGGCGGTCGCTACGGCAGCACGCAGTCGACGGTGCTGGCGCTCCGCGCCATCGTCGGCTACGACCGCGCCCGCCAGCAGGCGCTCAAACCGGGCCGCGTGCGCGTCTTCGTCGACGGCCAGGGCGTCGGCGATGCCGTGGCCTTCGACGGCAACTCCCGGGGCGCCATCGAACTGCCCGACGTGGGCGAACTGCTCGGCCCCGGCAACCACAAGGTGCAGCTGCGCACCGAGGGCGGGGCCGCCATCCCCTACGCCCTGCGCGTCACCTACCACGCCGAGCGGCCGACCTCCGCCAAGGAATGCGCCGTCGAGCTCGCCGTGAAGCTCAGCGCCACCGAGATCACCGAGGGCGTGCTCACCGAAGCTCAGGTCACGGTCGCGAACCGGCGGGCCGAGGCCGTGCCCATGCCGCTGGCCATCGTCGGGCTGCCGGGCGGCCTCGAACCGCGCCACGACCAGCTGAAGGAACTCGTCAAGTCGGGCCAGATCGCGGCCTACGAGGTGCGCGGCCGCGAGGTCATCCTCTACTGGCGCTCGTTTGCCGCGAACGAGAAGCGCGACGTGCGGTTGAGCCTCGTTGCGGCCGTGCCGGGCAACTACACGGGCCCGGCGAGCCGCGCCTACCTCTACTACACCGACGAGTTCAAGACCTGGACCGACGGCCTGACGGCCGCGATCGCGCCCCTCACGAAGTAGCCGCCGCTCCCTCCCGGGAAGTCCCCCACGCCCCCACGCGTTGCTCTCGGCGACGCCGCGCGGCCGTTTGCCGCCGCGCGGCGCCAATGCTAACGTCCCGATCCGCGCCGTCGCCAAGGGAGGGCTCGTATGACCCGAATGCTTCCGCTGTGGCTTCTCGTTGTTGTTTTCGTGGGGTTGCAGTGTGCGAAGGGCGAGCCGCCGTCGGCCGCGCCGGCCCCGCCGCTGCCCCCCGAGGTGGCCGCCGCGCCGTCCCCGGCCGCCGATGCGGCTCCCGCCGACGTCAAGGGCAAGGCCCCCCGGCCGGCCATCGATCCCGACCCCGGGCCGCAGCTCAGCCAGCAGGCCGGCAAGGCCGAGCTGCGCAAGCTGCCCGATGTCGCGGCCCAGGTGACAGCCCGCACCGTCAAGGACGGCCATACCTACCTGCGGGCCGTGTTGCCGGGGAGCTACCCGCCTCCCGAAGTGGGCGGCGCCGGCGGCGAGCGTCAGGTGCGGTTCATCGTGCGCGGCGCGCGCCACGGCGTCGCCGTGATCGAGAACCCGGACGGTACCCCGCCCCACACCATCCTCGTGCGGCTCGTCGGGGCCGAGCCCGTAGCCGACTTCGAACTGAGCTTCTACGACACGGGCTCGCGCTGGTCGGTTCGCGAAACCCCGGGCTGGGTGCGCGGCACCGTGCGCCTCACCGAGGTCGCGACCGCCAAGCCCGAGCCGGAGCTCGCCGGCAAGTTCTTCGGGGCACTGGCGCTCTTCTTCGAACGCACCGGTCAGATCCAGTGGAACCGCCCCCGCCCCTTCTACAGCTATGCCCAGGGCCGCGCCCGGCTCCTCGCCGAGGGCGGCAAACCGGAACGCCTGGGACCCGAACCCGGCGGGCCGCCGCGGCGCGGTGACATCGGCGACATGATGAGCCTCTACACGGGCATGCTATCGGTCGAAGAGGCGTTGCAGGCCGACCGCGGGCTCTTGCTGCGCGGCGCGCCCACGGCCGAAGCCACCGTGCCGCTCACGGCCGTTGAAGGCGTGCCCTTGGCGGCGCACCCGTGGGCCGACATGCTCGCCAAACTCGGCAAGACGCCCGCCATCGAACCGCTCGCGAGCCGGGTGCCGGCCGACGCGCTGTACGTGCACTTCGGCGACCTGCGCACAGCCGTCAAGGTGCTGCGCGACCTCGACGAGTGGCTCACCCCGCTCGCCCAGATCCTCGACAACCGCCCCGGCACAAACCATCTCGTGCAGCGCTATGAGGAAGAACTCATGGTCGAGCGGCTCGGACTCGCCGAGAAACTCGGCCACCTGGCGGCCCAGGGCGTCGCGTTCGTGGCGGGCGACCCGTTCTTCCGCGAGGGCACCGATCTGTCCATCCTGTTCCGCGTGCGCGACCGCAACATGCTGCTCGCGGCGCTGAACCTCTACGAGGACCGGGCGAAGGGCCGCCACGCCGACCTCGCCGAGTCGACGTACACGGTCGGCAGCCACACGGTGCGCCTCATGGCCACGCCCGACGGGACGGTGCGCCAGCACCGGCTCGAACTCGACGACGTGCTCATCCTCTCGAACAGCCGCGCGGCCATCGAACGGCTCGTGGCAGTGGCCGACGGCCAGCGGCCCGCCCTCGCCGCAGCGGGCGACTTCCAGTACCTCCGCGCGGTGTACCCGTACGGCCCCGACGAGGCCGGCTTCGCGTTCGTGTCCGACGCCTTCGTCGCCCACGCGGTCTCGCCGCGCACCAAGATCGGCGCCGCGCGGCGCATGGCCGCCGCGGCCGATCTCGCGGCCGTGTCCGACGCGGCGCTGCTGTTCGGCTGGCTCGAAGGCCGCCGCCCGACGGGCCTCGACGAGCTGCAGAAGAGCGGGTTCCTGTTCGCGGCCGAACGCACCCACGCCGACGGCAGCCCCATCGCCTTCGACCCGCAGCGGGGGGCCTCCTCGGCGCGCTACGGCCGGGCGGCGGCGCTCACCCCGCTCGCCGAGCTGCCCCTCGACAAGGTCACGGCCGCGGAAGAATCGGCCTACAAGGCGTTCCGCGAGAGCTACCAGAACTACTGGCGCCGCTACCTCGACCCCATCGCGGCACGCATCACGCGCTCCAGTGACGGCCAGACCCTCGAAGTCGACGCCCGCATGCTGCCGCTCATCTCCGGCAGCGACTACGACGAACTCATCAACGCGGTCGGCAATGCGCGCGTGGCACCGCCCACGCTGCGCGGCGCGCTCCAGTGGACGCTCGCCGTCGGCCGCGACGCCAAACTGCGCGGAGAGATCGACCGCACCTTCGCGAACTTCGGCCAGCGCGACCTGAGCCTCGGCTGGCTCGGCGACTTCGTCACGATTGGCGCCCTCGACCGGAGTGGCATCTGGGATCTCGCGCTCCTCACCGACGAGATCCCCGAGAACCGCGGCCCGCGCGATCACGACCAGGCGCGCGAATTCGCGGTGTTCGGCCGCGCGCCAGTGTTCGTCGGGGCCCAGGTCGCCAACCCGCTCGGGCTCGCCGCGGCACTTACCGCGCTGCGCACGGCGGTCACCACGGCTGCTCCCGGGCTCGTCGAGTGGGGCGAAGGCGGCAAGCACCGCGACATCCCCATCGTGGTCGTGCGCGGCCGCAGCACCCGGGACGCCCCAGCCGACAAGTTGGCCCTGTTCTACACGACGGTCGACAACGTTCTGCTCGCCTCGCTCGACCGGCCCACGCTGCAAGTCCTGATGGATGCGGTGCTCGACGGCAAGGCACCGCGCCCCGTCGCCGCGGGCGACGCAGCGAAGGCGGGCGCGCCCGAGGCCGCGACCGGCGGCGTTCAGGCGGAGTTGCGCCTCACCCTCGATGAGAAGGAGAGTTGGCTTGGCCGGGCCATTCTCGGGCTGCTCGAAGGTCAGGCGCGGTCGGCGGCAAAGACCGCGTTTCGCGACGTCGAGGCGCTCACGCGCGGCCTGCCCGGGCTCGACCCCGCGGGCGAGGCGTTCCCGGCGGCCGCCCTTGCCTACCTGGGCTACGAACCGCAGGCCGTGCAGGGCGGCAGTTTCGCGCTCGCGAAGGAAGGCTTCCCGACGCTCAGCCGCTACGGCAGCGAGGCCGAGCCCGTCTTCCCGGCCGTCCCCATCGCCGAGGCGCCGCTCACGGCCCTCGTCAAGGCGCTCGACACCCTCGCCTTGGGCCTGGCCTTCGAGGGCAGCGGCGACACGCGCGGCCTGCACGCGACCTTCCGCTGGGTGCGCAAGTAGACCGCCTTCAGCGGGCGCTCTGCGCGCAGCGGAAGCCGACCCCGTTGCCCTTGTATTCGATGACGTCGCTTTCGCGGTTGAAGGTGCGCAGCCCGGACGGGCCGTTCGCAAGCCATGACGAGCCCCGCATGCCGCGGCGGCTGCCCGCCGTCGGGCCCTGTGGGTTGCGCTCGCCGAGCGAGGCGTAGCCATTCGGCTCGTAGAAGTCGGCGATCCATTCCCAGACGTTGCCGGCCAGATCGAGGATGCCCTCGGGCGTGGCCCCGCGGGGCTTGCTGCCCACGGCGAAGGTGCGATCCTCGCCGCAGCCATCGTTGACGCTGTTCTTCATGACCACGCGGTCGCAGTCGGGCGCGGCTTCGCCCCACGGGAAGGTGCGGTTTTCGGCGCCGCGCGCGGCGCGTTCCCATTCGGCCTCGGTCGGCAGGCGCTTGCCGGCGAAGCGGCAGTACTGCTCGGCGCCGCGCCAGTCGACGCAGTTCATGGGGTGATCGCTGCGGCCCGCGGCGCCGAAGTTGCAGTAACTGCGCGAACTCGTCTCGAAGGTGCTGCGACTACACGCGCCGGCCGAAACGCAGCGCTCGAAGTCGCCCACGGTGACCTCGGTGCGGTCGAGATAGAACGCGTCGAGCCACACGCGGCGCGCCGGACGCTCGTCGCTCTCGCCGGCGTCGTTGCCGATGGTGAAGGTGCCTTCGCCGAGCCGCACCATGCCGGAGGGCGCGAGCGGCGCTTCGGCCACGACGGGCGGGGAAGCGACCGTGGGGCCGCCCGGCCCGGCGCTCTGCACGCAGCGGAAGCCGACGCCGTTGCCCTTGTACTCGAGGGTGTCGCTATCGCGGTTCATGCCGCGCAGCCCGGACGGACCGCTTGCGAGCCAGGACGAGCCGCGCATGCCGCGCCGGCTGCCCGAAGTGGGGCCCTGCGGGTTGCGCTCCGCAAGCGAGGCATAGCCGTTCGGCTCGTAGTAGTCGGCGAGCCACTCCCAGACGTTGCCCGCGAGATCCTGGATGCCCTCGGGCGTGGCGCCGCGGGGCTTGCTGCCGACCGGGAAGGTGCGGTCTTCGCCGCAGCCGTCATTGACGCTGTTCTTCATGACCACGCGGTCGCAGTCGGGCGCGGCCTCGCCCCACGGGAAGGTGCGCCCTTCGGCGCCGCGCGCGGCGCGTTCCCATTCGGCCTCGGTCGGCAGGCGTTTTCCGGCGAAGCGACAGTACTGGTCGGCGCCACGCCAGTCGACGCAGTTCATGGGGTGGTCGCCGCGGCCCGCCGCGCCGTAGTTGCAGTAGCTGCGTGAACTCGTGTCGAAGGTGCTGCGACTGCACACGCCGGCGGATACGCAGCGCTCGAAATCGGCCACGGTGACTTCGTTGCGATCCATGAAGAACGTGTCGAGCCACACGCGGCGCGCGGGCCGCTCGTCGCTTTCCCCGCTGTCGGAGCCGATGGTGAAGTTGCCCTCGGCGAGCCGCACCATGCCGGGCGGGGCGGGCGGCGCCTCGGCGACCACGGGCGGGGCGCTCGCCGGCGCGACGGGTGGGGCGCTCACGGGAGTCGCCGCTGGGGTGGGGGCCGGGGCGGCAGGCGCCGACGCCGCGTAGACGGCTCCGGGCACGGCGTTGAGCGCCAGCCCGGACGATTCTTCGATGGCCGCGATCAACTCGTCGAGGGTGGGCGCCCGGGCCGTCCGCCCGGCCAGCATCTGGCCTTCGGCCGTGCCGTGCACGCGCAAATTGACGAGGAACGTCGTGCCGAGTTGCCCGATGGTCCCCGAAACGATGACGTCGGCGCCGATGAGCCGCCCGGTCTCGACCTCGCATTCTCCTTCGCATTCGCTGAGTTTCTTATTGTTGGCCTTGAGCACGACAAGGATGTTCTCTTTGGTGAGAACGTCGTAGCCCGGCAGTTTGCGCACGGCCACCGAGCGGATGATGTCGGTGAGCTGCTCGGCCTCGGGCTGCTTCACCGGCTCGATGGCGACGAGGTCGAGCACCGCCAACTTCGGGCGCGCCGCGCCGGCCGGGGCTGCTCCCGCCGGGGCGAGCAGCGCCGCGAACACGACGAGCGACACGAGCGACAGGACAGGACGCATGGGGGACTCTCCATTTGCGCGAAATGGGTGCGCGACCCTCGCGGTCGCGCGCGCCATCGTAGTGCAGAGGAACGCAACATGCACGCCCATCTCTCCGCTCTTGCGGGCCGCGGGCCCTCGCGAACGGGGGTCGTGCCGGTCGCCGTGCGCGCAACGTCGGGTGCGGGGTGGGCGGCGGCGCGGGGCGGGAGGGGGGCTACTCGCAGTATTGGCCGTCGCCGGGCAGGCCCGCGCAGTCGGGGTCACCGCCCGTCGGGCACCACGAATCGCAGTGGTCGTCGGCGAGGCAGGCCGACCAGGCGTCGCCGCAATCGGGATCGCAGGCGCACGTGATGGGGCTGCATTCGAGCGCCGCCTCGCAGACGTCCTGGAAATACTCGCACAGGCAGTCGCCGCAATCGGGATCGTTGCCGGCCGGGCACCACGAGTCGCAGTGCCCGTCGGCGCCGCAGGCGAGCGTCAGGCCCTCGCAGTCGGGGTCGCAGGAACACGGCTCGGTGCGGCCTCGCAGCGACGGCTCGCAGACGGCGTCGGTGTACTCGCACAGGCAGGCGCCGCAGTCGGGGTCGTTGCCGACGGGGCACCAGGAGTCGCAGTGCTCGTCGGCCTGACAGGCGAACGTGGCGCCGGCGCAGTCGGGGTCGCAGGCACAGGGCTGCGTCGTGTCCCGTCCGGCCGGCTCGCAGACCTGGTCGGTGTAGTCGCAGGGGCAGTCGGACGGGCAGTCGCCGTCGCTGCCTGCCGGACAGCGCGGATCGCAGTAGTCGTCGACGCCGCACGGACTCGCCCCGCCCGCGCAGTCGGGGTCGCACGCGCAGGCGGCGGCACTCTGCGGCGCGGCCGTATCGCAGATGGCGGCCGTGACGTTGCAGGCGCACGGGGCGGCGCAGTCGGGATCGGCGCCGGCCGGGCACCACGTGTCGCAGTGGCTGTCGGCGCCGCACGCGTCTTGGCCCCCCGCGCAGTCGGCGTCGCACAGGCACGCCTCGGTCGAGTCGGGTTCGGCGGCCTCGCAGACCCCCGCGTGGTAGTCGCAGTCGCACGGCAACGCGCAGTCGGGGTCGATACCCTCGGGGCATTCGGGGTCGCAGAGGTCGTCTGCCCCACAGGCGTAGGCGCTGCCCGCGCAGTCGGGGTCGCAGCCGCACTCGACGACGCTGCCGGCCTCGCTCGTGTCGCAGACCTCGGCGAGATCGTCGCAGGCGCAACCGCCGCAGTCGGGGTCGGCGCCGGCTCCGAGCGGACACCACGAGTCGCAGGAGTCGTCGACGCCGCAGGGACTCGCCCCGCCCGTGCAGTCGAGGTCGCAGGCGCAGGCAGCCGTGCTGCCGGGGCTGCCGGCATCGCAGCCGGCCGAGCGGTCGCAACCGCACACCGTACCGCCGCAGTCGGGGTCGATGTCGGTCGGGCAGAACGCGTCGCAAGTGCCGTCGGCGCCGCAGGGGCTGCCGCCCGCGCAGTCGGGATCGCAGCCGCAGGCGGCGGTACTGCCCTCGGCGGCGGCGTCGCAGATGCCATGGCGGTCGCACGGGCACGGCGGTGACGCGCAGTCGGGGTCGACGCCGGCCGGGCACCACGTGTCGCAGGTCTCATCGGCGGCGCAGGCCGTGGCCCCGCCCGCGCAGTCGGGGTCGCAGGCGCAGGCGTCGGTCGCGTTCGGACGGGCCGCCTCGCAGATGCCGAGCGAGTCGCAGGCGCACGGCCCTTCGCAGTCGGGATCGACGCCGACCGGGCAGTTGGCGTCGCAGGTGGCGTCGCCCGAACAGGCCGACGTGCCGACGCAGTCGGGGTCGCACGAGCACGCGTCGGTCGTGCCCTGGCGCGCGGCCTCGCAGATGCCGAGCGTGTCGCAGACGCACGGGCCGCAGTCCGGGTCGGCGAGGCAATCGGACTCGCAGACCCCGTCGGCCACGCAGGCGGGCGTGCAGTCGGGGTCGAGCTGGCAGTCGGGATTGCAGCTGCCGTCGGCCCCGCACGCGGGCAGGCAATCGGGGTCGAGGTCGCAGGCTTCGTTGCACAGGCCATCCGGGCGGCAGTTCTGGGGGCAGTCGGGGTCGGCGGCGCAGGCAGCGTTGCACTGGCCGTCGGCGGCGCAGGGGTTCGGGCAGTCGGGGTCGGCGGCGCAGGCCTCCTCGCAGAAGCCGTCGGCGACGCAGACCGGCGGGCAGTCGGGGTCGCGTTCGCAGTCGGGGTTGCAGCTGCCGTCGGCCGCGCAGACCGGCAGGCAGTCGGGATCGAGGTCGCAGGCTTCGTTGCACAGACCGTCGGGGCGGCAGTCGGGGGCGCAGTCGGGGTCGCTCGCGCACGCGGGGTCGCACTGGCCGTCGGCGGCGCACGTCGGTGCGATGTCGGGCGGCGGAGCGGCATCGGGATCCGTGGCGTCGGGGGCCGTGGCGTCGGCGTCGCCGGCGCTCGCATCGGGTGGGGACGCACCGACGGCGCAGACGCCCTCGGCCGTGCAGATCCAGGCGGGGTCGAAGCGCGCGCACGTGTCGTCGCCGGTGCAGGCCACCTCCTGACAGCGCCCCGCGATGCAGGCGGTGCCGGGCGTGGCGGCGCAGTCGGCCAGGGCCTCGCAGCCACCCGTGACGTCGCCGCCCGCGCTGTCGCCGCCGCCGAGGTCGCCCGCGAGCGGGGCGGCCACTCCGCCACTGCCGCACCCGGCCAGCCACCATGCCGCGACGCCGAGAAATGCCGCCTTCACCGCGAAACGCTTGCGAGCCCGCATGTCGCTGCCCTCCTGCCGGCCGGCGCGCGGCCGGCCCGGTCACGGCAGCATCGTACGGGAGCCCCCGCGGGAGGGCAACCGCCACAGCCGGCCCCGCCGGCTACTCGCAGGTGGCCGTCGGATCTTTCGGGGCGAACAGCAGTTCGAGCCGCGCCAGGATGGGCTGGGGGTTCGTGAGGGTGCCCGCGACGTACTCGCCGCCGGCAATGGCCGCCACGGCCCGGCCTTCGCTCGTACCCCAGGCGTCGAGCACGTGGACGCGCAGTTTCACGGGGGTGCCGTCGGCGCGCCGCAGCACGTTCGCGTCGCCCGGCTCGCGGTAGCCCGCGGCCCGCCCCTCGGGGTCGGCGGTGGCCCGGGCGGCCTCGAAGGCCGGGCTCGTGCACGTGCCCCCGGGGCCGCAGGCGGCACCGGCGAGGCAGTCGGCGTCGTCCTGGCAGCCGAGCCCCCAGGCGTAGCGTTTGGCCTGCACGATCGCCGCAAAGAAGGTCTGGTCGGTGGGGACGGCGTTCTCCTGACCGTCGGTGAACACGAGCACGGCGTTCGTGCGGCAGTGCGCGAGCGGGTCGACGCAGCGGTTCGTGCGGTCGCACTCGTATTCGGGGCTGCCGCAATCGCTGTCCCTGAGACAGAAACGCCCGTCGACGAGGATGAATTGGCGAAAGAGTTCGCCCACGTAGAACAGCGTCTTGCCGAGCGGCGTGCCGCCGTCGGCGCGCAGTTCGGGCTCGCTCACGTCGCGACAGCCGTCGACGGCGCAAAACGAGAGCGCCCCGCAGTCGGGTTGCAGCGGGTCGCAAGACTCGCCCGTGGGCTCGCTCGCCTCGATGCCGTCGAGCCATGAAAGCAACTGCACGCGGTTCGACTGCGTGCTCGTACGGGGGTAGGGAACAGCCAGAAACTTCTCGATGTCGCGGCGAAACCAGGCGTTGACGTCGTCGGGCGCGACGTGGACGTTGTCGTCGCCCGGTAGATTGGAGAGCCCGACGTGGCGCGGCAGTGTACAGCCGGCTTCGCCGGCGACGAGCCCCTGTGGGAAGCGCGTGAGCACGAAACGCGGGCGCGTGCTCAATTCGCGCGAGAACAGCGTCGTGAAGAGCTGCTTCGCCATCGCGAGCCGCGAGTTCGACGCCTCGACGCCGCTGCAGCCGGGGTCGGCCGCGGGAATCTCCGCGGCTTCCTGCGTGAGTTGCATGGAGCCGGAGGTGTCGAAGAGCACGACGACGTTGGGCCGAACGACGATGCAGCTGCCGGCGCGACAGCCCTGGCCCGGCGGGCAAGTGCTGAGGCCGTAGCCGAGGCCGTCGGGGGTGCAGGTTTCGAGCCGCACGCCGGCGCAACGCGTGTGGCCGGGCTCGCAGACCGGCGCAGGGCCGGCGTCTCCCGCGGCGTCGGCCGCGTCGGTCGCGGCGTCGGCCGGCGCGACGAAATCGGGCGTCGGCCCCTCGACGTCGGGCGACGGATCGCACGCGCTGACGAGCGCAAGCGCCGCCGAGAGACCGCAGACTGCCACGAGCCGAAACATCGCACCTCCCGCCCCAGAGCATGGCACGGCCGACCCGCGCCGGTAAACTGCCGGCCGGGGTTGGCCATTCCCCGAGCGGCTCGGGGCGCGGCTTCTCTTCGCCCGCGAAATACGCTAGGGTAGGGCCCGTTCTCTTGGGTCAGCAGTGACAACGAGGGCCGTTGGATCTTGCGCTCCGATCACGACGAACGGGTCGGCGCCGCCGCAGTCAAGCGGGGGCTGCTGACCGTAGAAGAGCTGCTCGAGGACTTGCGGGCGGTGCGCGAGGGCGCCTACCCCGACCTCGCGGCGGCCCTCGTGCGCACGGGGCGCGCGAGCCCGACCGACGTGCGGGCGCTCGAAGACGCCGTGCGTCCGCCCGGCTCGGCCCTCGGGAAAACGCCGCTCCCGGCGGCCGAACGCCCGCTGGCCGGCGCCCCCACGCGCGCCGACCGCCCGCCGAAAGGTGAGGCCTCGCGTCAGTCGGTGGCCACGGCGCGTTTCGGCCAGGGCCCGCAGGCTGCCGCCGCCGTCGCGACCGGCACGGCCCCGGCGAAACGCCTCACCATCCCGGGGTTGCACACGCCGGTGGCGCTCGTCCAGATCGACGACGAGGCGCCGCTCGTGCGCATCGACGAGACCACCCCCGACGGACGCTACGAGATCGGCCAGGAAGTCGGCCGCGGCGGCATGGGCATCGTGCGCGTGGCGCGCGACGAACGCATCGGCCGGCGCGTGGCGCTGAAAACGCTGCTGCCCGAAGAAGCCGCCGACGAGGCGCTCACCGCGGCCCTCATCCAGGAAGCGCAGACCACGGGCCAACTCGCGCACCCCAACATCATTCCCATCCACGATCTGGGGGTGCTGAGCGGCGGCCGCGCGTACTACACGATGCGGCTCGTCGAGGGCATCTCGCTCGCCGACATCATCGCCCGGCTGCGCATCGCCGACCGCAAGGTGCAGCAGGAATACGGCCTCATTCGCCGCCTCACCCTGTTCCAGCAGGTGTGCATGGGGCTGCACTACGCGCACTCGCGCGGCGTCATCCACTGCGACGTCAAGCCCGCCAACATCCTGCTCGGCAAGTTCGGCGAAGTGTACATCCTCGACTGGGGCATCGCGCGGGTCATCGGCCGGGAAGGTCGGCTGCAGCCCGGCACGGGCATCCTCAGCGAGCCCGACGACCGGCGCGTCATCGGCACGCCGTTTTTCATGTCGCCCGAGCAGGCGAGCGGCCAGGTCGAACTCCTCGACGCGCGCACCGACATCTACGCGCTCGGCATCATCCTGTACCAGTTGTTGGCCCTCGCGCTGCCGTTCGACGCCCCCGACCCCGACGCCTACCTCGCCATCGTGCGCCAGCGCGCCGTGCCGCCGCCGAATGCGCGCAGCGCCGGCGGCGTCATCGGTGCCGACCTCGAGGCCATAGTGCTCAAGGCCTGCGCCTTCGACCGGCGCGACCGCTACGAGTCGGCGCGGGCGCTCTACGACGACATCGCCGAGGTCATCGAAGGCCACCGCGAGCGCGAACGGCGCGACTCGCTCGCCGGCCAGGCCGTGCAGGCCGGCCAACTCGCCGAGGCGCGCTACCGGGCCCTCGGCGCGCGGCGCCAGGCGCTGCTCGACGAGATCGCGCTCACCGAAAGCGAACAGCGCACGGTCTGGGTGAGCCGCGAGCAGCGCGAAACGCTCGGCCACCTGCGCTTCGAGCTGCAGAACGTCGAAATCGGGCTTGCCCGCGCGTTCTCGACCGCGGTCACCGAATACGGACGCGCCATGGGCTACGTGCCCGACCAGGAACTGGCGCGCCAGAAACTGGCGGCGCTCTATTGGGAACGCTTCCAACAGGCCGAGCGCGAACAAGACTTCGTCAACATGACGTACTTCGGCGACCAGGCCGAAGCGCTGCAGCCGCCGGCCCCGGCCGGCCTGGCGGGCGAGCTCGGTGCCCCGGCGCAAGGCGAAGTCAGCATCCGCACGCTGCCCGAAGGGGCGCAGCTGTCGGTGCTCGGGGCGCGCGACCTCGCCGAAGACCCCGGCCGCGCCGAGGGGCGCCCGCTCGGTCAGGCGCCGCTCACCGACGTGCGCCTGCCCACGGGCATCCGCCTGCTCATCGCGCGCAAGGACGGCTACCGCGACGCCCAGCGGGTCATCTACGTGCGGCACAACGCCAAGCAGTACGTCTTGATGACGCTGCAACCCTGGTCCGCCCAGGTCTCCATGGTCGGCCGCGAAAGCGAACTCGCGCACGTGACCGGCGTGTTCGAGAGCGCCGTGAGCGGGCGGCGCCCCGAGGCGCTGCTCGTCACCGGCGAGGCCGGCATGGGCAAGACGCGGCTCCAGGAAGCCTTCGGCGACTACCTCGACGTGCGCCAGGGCGACGTCGTGTTCATCTGGGTGCGGTCGGCGCCGCGCTCGCAGGGCGTGCCGTTCTCGACGCTGGCGTCGGCATTGCGCTTCCGCGCGGGGCTGCGGACCTCCGACGCGCCCGAAACCATCCGGCGCAAGCTCTGCGAGATGGTGCGCACGGCCTACTCCCAGGAAGGCGCGCTGGCGCTCAGCCCGGCCGATGAACGCGCCGTGTGCACAACGGCCGACACGCTGGCCGACCTGCCGTCGTTCGTGGCGCAACGCCCCGATGCGGCGCGCACCCCCGACCCGACCCGGCGCGAGCGCTTCTACGCGGCGCTCGACGACTACTTCACGCGCCTTGCGGCCTGGTTGCCGGTGGCCTTCCTCGTGCGCGAGATGCAGTCGGTCGACGCGTCGAGCCGCGAATTCTTCGAACGGCTGCTCCAGCGGCCCGGGGCGGGGCCCGTCTTCGTGTTCGGCGCGGCGACGAGCACGGGGGCCGACGAACGGCTGGCGGCGTTGCGCGGTTTCGGGCTCGGCGCCCGGCTGCCGTTGCCACCGCTCACCCCGCCGGCCGTGCGGCAACTGCTGGCCGTGCTGCTCAAGGGCCGCCCGGCCCCCGAAATCGCCGAGGCCGTGCGCGAGCGCGGCCGCGGCAACCCCTACCTCGTCGAAGAGTGGGCGCGCCGGCTCGTCGACGACGGCCTGCTGCGCCAACGCGACGACCGCTGGCTGCCGGCCGGGCCGCGCGCCCTCGACCTGCCCACGGTCGACACCGGGCACTTCACGGCCCAGCGCATCGCCCGGCTGCCCGAGGCCGAACGCGCCGTGCTGCAGCGCGCCGCTGTCGTCGGTCTGACGTTCTGGGAAACGGCCATCGTGGCGATGGGCATCGGTGAGCCGCGGGCAGCCCTCGAGGCGCTGGCGAGCTGCGACATGGTGCAAGCCTCGCCGCACACGCGATATCCTGGCGATTCCGAATACAATTTCCGGCTCGACGTCATCTGGCGCGTGGCCTACCAGTCGCTCGCGCCGGCCGCGGCGCGCGAACTCCATCTCACCGCGGCGCGCTGGCTCGGCGAACGCGGTGCAGGCACGCCGAGCGAGCGCGCGCAAATCGCCTACCACTACGAACGGGCCCTCGACGCGCCGCGCGCGGTGGCGGCCTACGAAGGGCTGGCCGGCGAATGCGCCGACCTCGGGGCCTTCGAAGAAGCGGTCTACCACTACGACCGCGCTCTCGCGCACCCCATGCAACCCGAACGGCGTGCCGCGTTGCGCGCGGCGCGGGCCGCCGCGTTGCAGGCGCGGCGCATTCCGGCGGGCGCCGACCCCGACCTGCGCGGCACCCACGGCGGGGCACCGTGGCCGAGCGGTTCGAGCCCAGCGGCGACGTTCCCGCTCAGCGACCTGTTGAGCACATCCGAAGATCTGTAGCGGGCGGCGGGGCCTATTTGCCCTTGATGGCCGATGGGGCCGCGCCGGCGGGCGGCTGCGTCATGCGCAGCCGGTCGAGGGCCGCCGCCACGTCGGGATTCGCGAGGAGCGCGGGCCGCTCGCTTTGCAGCTGCATGAGGCGCTCGATGGCGGGGGCAAGCTGCTGCAGGGCGTCGGCCATCTTCTCGGGGTTTTCGTTGAAGTAGGCTTTCTGGCCGTCGACTTCGCGGGCCAGCGCTTCGAGGTCGGCCTGGTGCTGCTGCACGTAGGCTTGCAGCCGTTGGCCGGCCTCGGCCGGGTTGTCGCGGTTGTCTTCGAGCAGGCTGACCATCTCGTCCATGTGGTCGGCCACCCGTTCGACGGGGCTGCGCGAACACGCCGGCCCGATGAGCAGCAACCCCAGGGCGAGACCCGCAATCGTGAGCGACGTACGCATCGGCGGTGCTCCTTATTCGAACCGCAGTGCGCGGAGGGCCGCCTGGACCTCCGGCGACTCGATGAGGGCAGGACGCTGTTGCCAGAGCACGGTGAGGCGCGCCTGCACAGGCACGAGGCGCCAGCGCGCTTCGGCAAGCTGGGCGGCGTCGGAGCGCAGGCTGCCTTTGAGCGCCGCCAAGCGCGCCGAGAGCGCCCGCAGCTCGGCCTCGTGGGCCTTGGCGTAGCCGTGCACGGCGCGCGCGGCCGCGGCCGGCGCCTGCGCATGGCGTTCGAGCAATGCGACGACCGCATCGAGGTGCGCCACGGCCTCGGGCAGCGGGTCGCGGCTGCAGCCCGCGGCTGCCAGCAGCGCGAACAGCACGACCCAGGCCGAGACTTGACGAGGCCCTGCGAGCATCGGTTGAAGCCCCCGGACGCTTGGCGGGCGCCGACTCGAGGCGCGCCAGTCTTGGGTAATTGCCCGTTTGAGCGATCCTTGTCAACCTGCGCGGCCAGCCAGAATCCGTCACCGCGCCGAGGTCCGAGCGCGTGGATGCGGGGTCGAGCGCAAGGAAGCGAGCCGCTTTGGGCGCAGTCGTAGCAGCGCTCCGGCGAGCCCCAAAGCGGCGTGGCTGACACCGCGAACGACCCCGGATCCGCTCGCGAATCCCGGTGGGGGTGACGGATTCTGGCCAGCCGGCGGCTGGCCCGGACGCTGGCAACGGGACCCGGCGCAGCCGCCGCGGCGGAGCGCCGCGCGCCCGCCCCCGCCGCCATTGCCGATCGAAAACTTGGAGACCCACGAAGCCGGACGTACGCTCGCCGCCGGGAGAACGTCTCATGGGATCGAACAAACAACGCACCGCGGCCCCGGCCCCCCTGCAGTACTGTCCAAGTTGCCGGCGGCACTTCGAAAACCGGACGCACGCCTTCTGTCCGACGGACGGGTCCCCGCTCTTGGAGACGCCGCGCGAGCTGCCGCGCCCGGGCCACCTGCTCGACCACCGCATCCTGCTCGGCGAAGTGCTCGCGACGGGAGGCATGGGGGTCGTCTTCCGGGCCTTCGACCTGAACGAGCGGCGCGACCTGGCCGTCAAGGTGCTGCGCCCCGAGTTCAGCGCCGACGTGGGCGTCGTGCGCCAGTTCTACCGCGAGGCGCGCGCCTCGCGGCGGCTCAGCCACCCGCACATCGTACGCGTGCACGAGTTCGGCCGCTCGGCCGACGGCCAGCTGTACCTCGCGATGGAACTGCTCACGGGCTTCTCGCTGGCGGACGTGCTGGCCGACCGCTACCGCTTGCGGGTCGCGACCACCCTGCACCTCGGCCGGCAGATCTGCGCGGCGCTCGAATACGCCCACCGCCACGGCACCGTGCATCGCGACCTGAAGCCCGAGAATATCCAACTCGTGCCGACCGAGGCGGGCCCCGACCACGTCAAGATGCTCGACTTCGGCATCGCGCGGGTGCTCGCCTTCGACCGCGAGGGTGACAGCGAGGGCGGCCGGCTCATCGCGGGCACGCCCGTGTACATGAGCCCGGAGCAGATTCGCGGCATTCCGGCCGACCCGCGCTCCGACCTCTACGCCCTCGGTGTGCTGCTCTACGAGATGCTCGTCGGGGGGCCGCCGTTCTCCGACGACGACCCCGTCGAGACCTGCCGCCGCCACCTGCGCGAGGAAGTGCGCCCCTTCGCCGGGCGGGTCGCCGAACGGCTGCCGGACGGCCTCGAACGGCTCGTGCTGCAATTGCTCGCCAAGAACCCGGCGCGCCGCCCGGCCAACGCCGCGGCCGTCGGCCGACTGCTCGAAGGGCTGGCCCAGGCCGACCACGTCGGCGCCCCCGCCGCGTGCGTGCCCGCGGCCGACGAAGACCCGACGCGCGCGCTGCCCACGCTCAACTTCGCCGGGCTGCCCGAGGCCGGCGGCGCGCGGCCCGCGGTCGCACCCGGCCCGAGCGCGCGTGACGACCAGGCGACGCTCATCGAGACCGACGGCAACCCCTTCCTGCGCGCCGAACGGCCGCAGGCCCAGCTCACCGCCCTCTGGCTCTGCGAGGCGTGCGGCCACCTCCACGCGGCGCTCGTCGGGCGTTGCAGCCACTGCGGGGCGCGCCTGCGCCAGCCGCTCGTCGGCGTGCCGGCGGTCGCGCCGCAGCGCGCCGAACGCGAGACGCCGGCCTGGCATCCGCAGACGCACGGGCGGGTCGCCGCGGGCGTGCGGCCACGCGAGTTGGCGCTGCTGCACGCGGTGTTCGGCGGCACCGCCGGAGACGGCCGCTGGCGGCCCGGCCACGTCGTGCGCCAGCGGCTCGAAGAACCGCTCGCGCGCTGGCTGCTGGCCTGCCGGGCCGTGGGCGGTCGCGCGCTCGCAAGCGACGACCCCGGAGTGCTCCAGGTCGTCTTCGGCCTCGACGAGCCGCGCTCGCCCGACTGGCTCACGCAGGCCGCGGACGAGGCCGCGGCCCTCGTGGCGGCCGTAAACGCCGCCGGCAGCCGGGCGGGCGAGGACCTGCGCGTGCGGGTCGGGCTCGCGGGTGGCGCGGTCTACTGGCCGGAGGCGGGGGCCCCCGATCTTGCCGGACTCCTGCACGGCAGCCGCGTCGAACTCGCCATCCGGCTCGCGCGCACGTGCCCGCCGGGTCAGGTCCTCCTCAACGAATGGTGCGGCCGGCGACTCGAAAAATCATTTCACAACCGCACGTTCGACGCCATCCGCGTGCGCGAGAAGGCGACGAGCGAGACCCTCTACACGCTCGGCCCCGCCATCTCGGCGCGCGTCGGCACTGCGCGGCCCGCGACGCGGCCCGCCGGCCCCGAGCCGGCCGTGCTCGCCATGTAGGCTGCCGTTGACGCGCACCGGCCTCGCGACGCGGCGGAGGCATCGCAGGCCGCGGCCCCGTGCCTCGGCAGCCGGGCGGAAGCGGGCGGCGAGCCGGCCGAAACCGCCTGCCCAACGCGGCCCGGGCCGCTTTGCGCGGCTTGATCGGGCCCGGTGAAGTCGTTACGATGGCGAGGCCGTGTGGGCGGAGGCGGCGCAGCATCCGCCAGGGGAAGCCACCTCTGGGTGCGTCCCCTCGCGCGTCGCACAGCATCGCTCGAAACCCGGTCCGCGGGCCGCCCGGGCCCGGAGCGCCAGGGGAGGATAGACAATGATCCGACTGCGTACTTGGCTGCCGACGACCCTGCTCGCCCTGCTGCTCATCGCCTGCGGTGACGATGGCGGCTACCCCGGACCCGACGTGCCCCCCGTCGACGCGCCCGACGTGCCCCAGGACATCGGCGATGCCGACCTGCCGACGTGCGCCACCGACGCCGATTGTGCGCGCTTCGAAAACGGCGACCTGTGCGACGGCACGCTCATCTGTCAGGGCGGCCGCTGCATCGTCGACGACCAGACCGTGGTTCTGTGTCCGGCGCCCTCCGGCCCCTGCCGCGAGATGGCCTGCAACCCCGACAGCGGCGCCTGCGAAGAACGCCAGCGCCCGGCCGGGGCTGCGTGCGACATCGACAACAACGGCTGCACGCTCGACGCGTGCGACACGGTCGGCACCTGCATCGCGGGGCCGTACGACATCGACAACCCGCAGTGCCCGTGCATCACGTCGTCCCACTGCGACGACCACGACGAGTGCACGGCCGACGTCTGCCAGAACGGCGAGTGCATCCACCAGGAAACGCCGTGCGACGACGGCATCGCATGCACCGTCGACAGTTGCGACCCCACCACCGGTTTGTGCAGCAACGTGGCCGACGACACGCTCTGCGCCGACGGCGAAATCTGCACGAACGACACCTGCGACGTCGACCGGGGCGAGTGCACGCACGTCTGGCAATCCGACTGCGGCTGCCAGCAGGACGCCGAGTGCGACGACCTCGACCCCTGCACCGTCGACGCCTGCGACCCCGTCGAGCGGCTGTGCACGCACGACTTCGACTTCAGCCGGCCCGTCGAATGCCCCTGGCCCTGCACCGGCGCTGCCGAATGCGACGACGGCAATGCCTGCACCACCGACGACTGCGTCGGCGATTCCTGCGTCTGGACCGCGGCCGTGTGCGACGACGGCGACGACTGCACCGTCGACACTTGCGACCCGGCCCTG
Organism: uncultured Myxococcales bacterium; assembly: GCA_964422715.1. GTDB lineage: Bacteria > Myxococcota_A > UBA9042 > PWKZ01 > CAYRCM01 > CAYRCM01. The sequence goes on from CAYRCM010000040.1 coordinate 20,191, forward strand.
GGCTGCGACCACCAGTTCGACGGCACGTTGCCCGGCTGCGGCTGTACCGCCGACGCCGACTGCGCCGAGTTGGCCGGGCCCTGCGTGCTCGCCACCTGCAACGAGGCCACGGGCGCCTGTGAGACGGCCAACGTGGCCGACGGCACGGCCTGCGACGACGGCGACCCCTGCAGCGGCGGCGACCTGTGCACGGGCGGCCTGTGCGCCGGCGAGACCGGCTGCGACGACGGCGACCCCTGCACGGTCGACACCTGCGTGCTCGGCGACGGCTGCCTCCATACGCCCAACCCGGCCCTGCCGGGCTGCGGCTGCCTGAACGACGACGAATGCAGCGAGTTCGCGGGCGTGTGCCTCGTCGGGGCGTGCAACGCTGACACGGGGCTCTGCGAAGCCGTCCCGGCGGCCGACGGCGCGGCCTGCGACGACGACGATGCCTGCACCGAGGCCGACGTCTGCACCGCCGGCAGTTGCGGCGGCAGCCTCGTCGACTGCGGCGACGGCGACGACTGCACGCTCGACCGCTGCGAGCCCGCCGCGGGCTGCATCCACGCACCCGATGTCGAAAACCCGGCCTGCAACGTCTGCCTGCCGCAAGTGGTCGAACCCGCGCTGAGCTGCGGCGCCACGCTCGCCGATGTCGAGGTTGCGAGCGGGACCGACGCCCTGTCGCTCTACGCCTGCACCGACGAGACGTCCTACCCCGGCCGCGAACACGTCTACGCGCTCACCGTCGACACCCCGACCTGGGTCGACGTGCAGGTCACGGCCAACTACGACGCCGCCGTGCTGGTGCTCGGCGGGCTGTGCAACCCCGACTACTGCATCGGCGCATCCGACATCGCGGGCGACTGGCCCGAGCAGTTGCAGTGGCTCGCCGAGCCCGGGGTCACCTACTACGTGGCGGTCGACAGCATCGTCGCGAGCAACCTCGGCACGTTCAGCCTCAACGTCGACTGCGCGGTCGTCGAACTCGACTGCGGCGACGGCTCCGACAACGACGGCGATGGGCTCACCGACTGCGCCGACCTCGACTGCGCGGCGCTGCCCGCCTGCTTCTGCACGGGCGACGTGCTCGCGGGCTGCGACGCGGCGGAATCGGGCGACACGAGCGGCAGCACCAGCATGCGCTCCGAATATGCCTGTGCGCAGTTCCCCTACAGCGGTCCCGAGCACGTCTACGCCTACACGGCCGAGGCCGACGGCCCCGTGGCCTTCTCGCTCACAACGCCGTTCGACGGGGCGCTCATCGTGCTCGACGACCAGTGCGCGGCCGACGACCTCGGCTCGTGCCTCGCGGCCGTCGACGACGGTCTCGAGGGCGACACCGAGACGCTCATCGTCGACCTGCTCGCGGGCCACACCTACTTCGTGGTCGTCGAGGGCTACGGCGAAGGTGCCGGCGCCTTCGATCTCAGCGTGGCGTGCCTCGCGGCCGAAGTCTGCGACGACGGGAACGACAACGACGGCGACGGCCTCACCGACTGTGACGACGCGGTCGACTGCGGGTCGTTCCCGGCGTGCAATCCGGTCGAGAGCGACTGCGCGAACGAACTCGACGACGACGGCGACGGGGACACCGACTGCGCCGACGACGACTGCGTCGGCGACCCGGCCTGCGCGCCCGGCGAAACCGTCTGCGACGACGGCGCCGACGACGACGGCGACGGGGACACCGACTGCGCCGACAGCGACTGCGCGGCCAGCCCCGTCTGCTTCTGCGTGGGCGCGACCGACCTCGGCGGGTGCAACGTGGCGGTCAGCGGCGACACCTCCGCCGAGGTGAGCCGGCGGGCGTCCTATGCCTGCGCCGTCTCGCCGTTCTACGAATACCCGGGCCCCGAACGGGTCTTCACGTTCGCGGCGGCCGCCACGGGCCAGATGCAGGCCGTGCTGCGCTCCGACTTCGACGGGGCGCTGTTCCTGCTCGACGCCCAGTGCCTGCCCGCCGACCCCGCGGCCTGCCTCGGCTCGGCCGACGAAAACGGCACGTTCAGCACCGAGACGTTCACGTTCTCGGTCACGGCCGGCACCACGTACTACCTGGTCGTCGAAGGCTTCTACGACTACAGCGCCGGCCCCTTCGACCTGCAACTCGTGTGCGAGGCGCCCGAAAACGACGACGCCGCGTGCGCCGACCAGCTCGACAACGACTTCGACGGCGACGTCGACTGCCTCGACAGCGACTGCACCGAAGTGGCCTACTGCCAGTTCGAGGCCGTATGCACCGACGGCATCGACAACGACGCCGACGGCGCGGCCGACTGCGCCGACGACGACTGCGGGGCCGACCCGGCCTGTGAGTTCCCCGAGGCCACGTGCGACGACGACTTCGACAACGACGGCGACGGGCTCGCCGATTGCCTCGACGACAGCTGCGACGGCACGGCGGGTTGCGAGTTCGCGACCGAGCTCGCTTGCCGCGACGGGTTCGACAACGACGGCGACGGGGCGCTCGACTGCGCCGACAGCGACTGCGAGGGCCTGCCCGCGTGCGTCGAGACGCAGTGTGCCGACGGCCAGGACAACGACGGCGATGGCCAGACCGACTGCGCCGACGACGACTGCGCGGGCGAGCCGGCCTGCCATGAAGCCGACTGCGGCGACGGCCAGGACAACGACGGCGACGGCCAGACCGACTGCGCCGACGGCGACTGCGAGGGCAGCCCCGACTGCGCCACGGCCAACGACTTCTGCAGCGGGGCGCGGCTCATCGCCGCGGCGGGCGAGCAGCAGCTCCAAGGCGACACCACCGGCGCGGGCGCCGAGTACCCCGCCGAAGAGCCGCGCGCATCCGACCTCTGGTACACCTTCAACCTCGAAGTCGCCACCCTCGTGAGCCTCGTGATGGAAGGGCAGGACGACTGGGACACCTACCTCTTCCTCGCCACGGGCCACTGCGACGCGCTCACCGAACTGGCCTCCGACGACGACTGCGGCTACGTCGGCCGTTCCTGCATCGAGGCCGTGCTCGAACCCGGGGTCTACTTCGTCATCGCGTCGGGCTACTCCGGCGATTCCGCGGGGCCGTTCACGCTGGCCGCCACGTTCCTGCCGGTGCCCGACACCTACACCTGCGACTTCCCGGGCACGCTCGAAGAGGGCGAAAACGCGGGCGACACGACCGCGGCCGACGCGACCGTGGCCAACCCGTCCTGCGGCGACCCCGATTCCCCCGGGCGCGACGAAGTGTGGTCGTTCTACAACGAGTGCGAAGGCACGGTCGAACTGACGCTCGACACCGACCAGTGGGACGCGGTGCTCAGCATCGAGGCCACCTGCGGCGACTCGGAGAGCGAGATCGTGTGCCTCGACCGGGCGAGCGGCTTCACGAACGAGGTGCTGCGCACAAACGAACTCGCGCCCTACGCCGAGTACACGGTCGTCGTGAGCGGCTACGACGCCACCGAATTCGGCGCCTACACGCTCAACTACCGCTGCGTGCCACTGCCCGAGAACGACACGTGCGAAAACGGCTTCGGGCTCGAGCCGAGCGGCACGCAGACGGTCACGGGCACCACCATCGGGGCCGAAAACGACTGGTCGCCGCTCGTGGGGCCGCACCGCGGGCCCGACGTGTTCTACACGTTCCACCTCGACGCCCCCGCGAGCGTTGCGGTCGACCTGCAAAGCGACCCCGGCTTCAACACGTACGTCTTCCTGCTGGCCGGCGCGTGCGAGTCGCTCGCCGGGGTGAGCCACAACGACAATTGCGCCGGCGACGACACCCGCTCGTGCCTCACGATCAACACGCTGCCGGCGGGCGACTACGCCATCGTCGTGTCGGGGGCCGACGACTGGGCCATGGGCGAATACACACTCAGCGTCACGTTCGGCGAGCCACTCGCGGCGGCCCGCAACTGCAACACGCCGGGCGAGATCGTGGCAGGCAACAACTACGGCGATACGCGCGGGGCCAGCATGGACGCGGTGTTCCCCACGACCTGCGTCACTGAGAACGCGGCCGACGATCTCTGGGCCTTCACGGCGCCGTGTTCCGGCTTCGCCTACGTGCGCCTGACCCCCGACGCATGGGACTCCGTGCTCGCGGTCTACGCCACCTGCGGCAACAACGAAACGCTGCTCGGCTGCGACGACCAGGGCGTCGGGCTGCCCGAGGAAATCGACTTCTCCATCCAGCAGGGCCTCACGTACTACGTGCTCGTCACGGCCGTCCAGGAAGACGGCGCCGGTCCCTATACGCTCTACTTCGAGAGCGCCTGCACCTGACCCGCCCCTCGCCCGCCGGGCCCGAGCCGCGCATCAGCCGTTTCTCCGGGCCTGTTCGGCGCCTCCCCGGAAGGACGCCATGACCCCTGCGATGCAGTGCTTTCGCAATGCGCGTGTGCCTGGCGAGGGCGGCAACGACACCCGCCTCGTCGACCTGCATGTCGCGGCCGGACACATCGTGGCCCTCGGGCCCGACCTGCCGCCCTGCGCGGGCGCGGCGGTCGACCTCGGCGGCCGCCTGGTGCTGCCGGGCGCCATCGACGCACACGTGCACTTCGACGAGCCCGGCTACGACTTCCGCGAAGACTTCGCCCACGGCAGCGCGGGCGCCGCGGCGGGCGGCGTCACGACCGTCGTCGACATGCCGTGCACGTCCGTTCCCGAGATCACCGACGTCGCTGCCCTTGCCTTCAAGCGCGAACGGGTCACGCCGAAGGCCCACGTGGATTTCGCCTGCTGGGGCGGGGTGTCGGCCAACACGCTGGCGGAGCCGGGCTGGGCCGACGACATGGCGGCGCTCGCGGCGGCGGGGGTGGTCGGCTTCAAGGTCTACACGCTGTCGGGCATGGACAGCTACCGCCACCTCGACCCGGCGGCGCTGCGTCAGGTCTTTGCCGTGGCTGCGGGGCTGCGGCGGGTGGTCTGCGTGCACGCCGAGGAGCCCACCATCGTGCTCGCCTTGCAGCGGGCCGCCGAGGCGGCGGGCCGCGTGCTGCCGCGCGACTACGCCCGCAGCCGACCCGCCGTGGCGGAGGCCATTGCCATCGCCACGGTAGGCGAACTTGCGCTCGAGACCGGGGCCGCGGTGCACATCGCCCACGTGTCGAGCGCACGCGGCGTGGCGCTCGTGCGCGCCTATCGGGCCGCCGGGGCCGATCTGACGGCCGAAACGTGCCCGCACCTCGTCGGCTTCCACGAGGACGACTTCGAACGCCTGGGTGGGCTCCTCAAGACCGCCCCGCCCGTGCGCACGGCGGCCGACAACGCGGCGCTCTGGCAGGCGCTCGCCGACGGCGGTCTCACCTACATCGCGAGCGACCACGCACCCTGCCGCTACCCGCAGGACAAGACCACCGGCTCCATCTGGCGCGACTACGGCGGCGTGCCCGGAGTGGAACTGCTGCTGCCGTTCGCGGCCCACTACGGCTGGCGGGCCGGGCGCTTCGACCTGGCAAGACTCGTCGAGCTCGTGGCGGCGGGGCCGGCGCGGCGGCTTGGGCTGTGGCCGCAGAAGGGCCAGTTGACCGTCGGGGCCGACGCCGACTTCGTCTGCCTCGACCTCGACCAGCCGTGGCCGGTCTGCGGCGCGCGGCTGCAATCGAAAGGCAAGTACACCCCGCTCGACGGCGCGGTGCTCGATGTACGCGTGGCGGCGACCTACGTGCGCGGCCGGCTCGCGTACGAGGCCGCGACCGGCGTCGCCGACGCGGCGCGCGGTGCGGGCCGTTTCGTGCCGCGCATGGCGTGAGCCCACAACGCGCCGGCGCGGTCGCTGGCGACCTGCCTACGACAGCTCGCCGAACCGCTTCCAGACCTGTCGGGCCACCGTGAGCGCCTCGTTGCGCCGCGCGCGTTCGTCGAGGTCGACAAGCGCACCGCCGGCGAGTCGCAGGCGCCCCGCCACGAAGACGGCGTGCATCGGCGTGCGCTGCACCCCGAAGAGCAGGTGGCCGCCGAGGTTCTCGCTGCTGAGGGGCGTGAACGGCACGTGGTCGGGGATGGCGATGTCGGCGGGCGCCCCGGGTTCGAGCCGGCCGAGCGGCACGCCGACGAGGGCCGAGGCCACGCGCGCGCTGCCCTCGAGCAGAAGCTGCACGGCCGCGCCGAAGCCGGCCTTGGGGTCGCGGAGCACGTGGCGCCTGACCAGCATGGCCGTGCGGGCCTGCAGCAACACGTCGGCGGTCATGCCGTCGGTGCCGAGCCCGACCGGGATGCCGGCATCGAGCAGCGCTTCGAGGTCGGCCGCCCCCACCGCGTTGTTGAGGTTGCTCTCGGGATTGTGCACGACGAACGTGCCGGTCTCGGCCAGGATGCGGCGCTCGTGCGCGTCGACGTGCACGCAGTGGGCCGCGATGGAGCGCGGTCCGAGGACGCCCGCGGCGGCGAGCCGCGCCACCGTGCGCTTGCCGCTGCGCTGGAGGGCATCGCGCAGATCGGCGGCGTCCTCGGCCACGTGGATGTGGCAGCCGACCCCGGCCGCGGCGGCGGCCGCGACGGCGCGGCGCAAAGTCTCGTCTTCGAGCGTGAACGAGGCGTGCAGCCCGAACGAACCCGTGACGAGCGGGTCGTTCAGCTCGCGGCAGCGGGCGAGGTGGCGCACGTTCTCGGCGATGCCGGCCTCGGCCTCGGCGGGGCCGCCGCGGTCGGTCACTTCGTAGCACAGGTTGACGCGCACCCCGACTTCGCGCGCGGCGCGTTCGATGAGCCCGAGGCTGCCCTCGATGGCGCCGGGGCTCGCGTGGTGGTCGATGACCGTCGTGACGCCGCGGCGCAACCCCTCGGTCAGCGCGAGCCAGGCGCTCAAGTACACCGCGTCGGGCGTGAGCGCCCGGTCGAGGCGCCACCACATGCCGCGCAGCACGCCGACGAAATCGTCGGCCGGCGCCCCGGCGAGTCCGACCGCGAGTTGGCTGTAGAAGTGCATGTGGGCGTCGATGAAACCCGGCAGGATGAGCCGGCCGCCGACATCGTAGACCGGCAGTTCCGGATGGCGCTCGCGCAGCGCGGCCGCGGGCCCGGTCTCGGCCACGAGCCCGGCTTGCACCCGGACGGCGCCCACATCGAGGATGGGGGCGCCGGGGACGAGCGTCGCGAGCGGACCGCCCGCAACGAGAAAGTGGTCAGCGGAAAGCATGGGGTCCTTTCGCCACGGGCCGGGCGTGCCGGCGCCAAGCCCTCACAGGTGGAGTTCGAGCACGTCTTCGTCGACGAGCGCGTAGTCGCGGTTGACGCGTTGGCCGTCGAAGCGGCCGGCGCCCCACACGCGCGCGAACTGCAGGCGTTCGACGAAGTCCTTGTGGATGAGTCGCGCGAAGTCGGCAAGCGTGCTGCCGAGCGGCAGGATGAAGGGTTTCGAGCGGTCGGCCGGTTTTCCGGGCAACTTCGAGTAGACCCGCAGAATGCCGAGCAGGTCGAAGAGGGCGCGGCGCAGCCGATCGAGGCTCGCCGGGTCGTGGAGCGACACCGCCAGACAGGGCCAGCGGGCGGCGTAGAGTTCGCTGAGCAGGGCGAAGCGCACGTCGGCGTCGGGCACGTCGCTGGCGGTGGCGACGAGCAGGGTGGGCTGCTGCACGATGCCGCGGTCGGCCGGCGGATCGGGGTTGCTGTGCGGGGCCACGGGCGCGATCTTGGCGTCGGCAAGCACCTGCAGCACGTCGTCGAGCAGGTCGAGCGTCTCGTCGAAACGCAGGCTCGCGACGAGCAGCAGGCCATCGCCGTTGCGGGCCAACTGCGGCACCCAACTTTCCATGTGAGTCGAGGAAAGTGGCGGCAAATCGACCAGTTGAATGGGAACGTCTGCGAAGGCGGCCATGCCCGGCAGGGGCTGGCGCGTGGTGAACGGGTAGTCGGCCACCTCGGGCTCGGAGCGGGTCAGCGCGCGCAGCAGGGCCGACTTGCCGCTGTTGGGCGGCCCCACGAGGTAGAGTTGCCCGGCCCCCTCGCGCTTGACTTCGTGGCCCCGGCCGCGGTGCGGGCCGCTCGCCGCCGGCTGCTCCCGCAGTTTGGCGAGCCGCCGCTTGAGTTCGGATTGGAGTTTCTCGGTCCCCTTGTGCTTGGGCACGAGGGCGATCAACTCCTGCAAAATGACCGTCTTCTCTTCGGTCGTGCGGGCGGTGCGCAGCCGTTCCTCGGCGGCGTGGTACTGCGGCGGTAGGTTGGCAGGCATCGCACTCTCCCGGCCCGCGCGCGCCCGCCGGGCCGCCCGGGGCCCGGGCGGTCGGCCTCGTCTCGCGAACGGCCCTCATCCTAGCGCAGCCCCGCGGCGCCGGGCAAGGTTCGCGAGGCGCGTCGCGGCGGCCCGGGCGGCCCTTTGACGTGCCTCCGCTTTGCAGGTAGGCTCCCCAACGGGATGGAGGGAAACCGATGCGCGGTGGCTTCCTTATGTGGCTTGTGACGGGGTTTGCGGCAGCGTTTTTCGCCATGGCGAATTGCAGCATCAGTTCCGACAACGACGGCCAGCCGGCACTCGACGTGCCGCAACCGAACTGGGACCTCTCGGGCGGTGGCGACCAGTCCGATGTCGGCAGCAGCGGGCCCGACGTGCAGCAGCCGCCCGATACCGGCGTGGCGCTGCCCGAGGTCGACACGACGCCCGACACGCCGGCCGCCGACGCGGGCGCGGGCGACACGCCGCCGGCCGGCGACACCCCGACGGGCGATGTTGCGCCCGAGGCGGGCGACACGCTGCCGGCCGGCGACACCACCCCTGCGGGCGACACGCAACCGGCGCCTGACGGCCTCGCCCGCGGCGATGTGGCGCCGGCCGGCGACACCGCCCCAACCAGCGCTGACACCTCCGCCGCGCCCTGAGCGCGGCGGCTCGCACGGCTTGCGGGCCCACGCACGGCACGGGCCGACGGCCGCAAGCCCAAAGGGATGGACCTCATGGCTCGCTCGGGCGCAATCGGGTTCTTCGCAGCCGCCCTGCTGCTGCTCACGACGGCCTGCGGCCAGTCGTCGTCGCTGCCCGCCGGGCCGGCCGACATCGGCGGGGGCGGTTGCACGCCGGCCGCCACGCGCTGCAATGCCGCCGGCACCGCGGTCGAAACCTGCAACGACGCGGGCACCGCCTGGGGGGCCGAAGCGGCCTGCCCCGCCGGTCAGGCGTGCCGCGACGGGGTCTGCGTCGACCCGAGTTGTGTCGCCCAGGACCACAAGATCTGCCACGAAGGCGACGCGTTCTGGGCCGACAGCTGCGGCAACCGCGGCTCCCTTGCCGAATCGTGCTCCGGACGGCCCTGCCTCGACGGCCAGTGCTGCACGGCCCAGTGCAGCGGGCGCGAATGCGGCGACGACGGTTGCGGTGGCACGTGCGGCGCCTGCCCCTCCGGGCAGGCCTGCGGCGACGACGGCCAATGCGGCTGCGGCTTCGAGACGTGCGGGGGCACGTGCTGCGCCGAAGGTCAGGTCTGTGCCTCGGGCGGCCGCTGCTGCACGCCCGATTGCGCCGGCCGCGACTGCGGGCCCAACGGCTGCGGCGGCGCGTGCCCGCCGAACGACTGCGACGACGGCTCGGCCTGCACCGAAGATTCCTGCGACACCGATGAGGGCCGCTGCCGCCACGCGGCCGCCGAAGACGGCACGGCCTGCGACGTCGACGCCGACCCGTGCACCGACGACACCTGTGCGGCCGGCGTCTGCGAGCCGGGGGCCAACGCCTGCGTGTGCGACGTGCCGTCGGAATGTTTGCCCTTCGAAGACGGCGACTTGTGCAATGGCACGCTCACGTGCGTCGACCATCGCTGCGTGCCCATCGCCGATTCGGTCGTCGACTGCCCGCCGGTGCCCGCCACGAACCAGTGCCAGACCAACAGCTGTGTGCCGGCCACGGGGCTGTGCGCGCTCATGCCCGTGCCCGACGGCGCGCGGTGCGACGACGGCAACCTCTGCACGGTCGACGACCAGTGCACGAGCGGGGTGTGCGCGGGCACCGCGGCCCAGTGCGACGACGAAAACGTCTGCACGGCCGACCTCTGCAACACGTCCACGGGCCTCTGCTCCCACATGCCGGCCGCGGGCGCCTGCGACGACGGCGATCCGTGCACGTGGAGCGACACGTGCTTCCAGGGCACCTGCCTCGGCACGCCGCGCGAGTGCAACGACAGCAACCTGTGCACCGAGGACATGTGCGACGCGGCCACCGGCCAGTGCCTGTTCAACCTCATCACGTGCAGCGACGGCGACGTTTGCACGCGCGACTACTGCGAACCGCAGACGGGCTGCCAGTACGAGCCGCTGTTCGATTCGCCGCTGCCGCTCGGGGCCGATTGCAACGACCACTGCCAGTGCCAGTCGCACTACTGCTACGACGGTCCCTACATGGCGCCGTTCCGCTTCTGCACCAAGAAGAACTGCGCGGCGCCGCTCGAAGAGGGCGGCGGCTGTCCCGAATCCGAGGAATACGACATCCTGTGCCTCATCTTCACGAGCGCGCTCATCTACGAGTACGACCTCGACCACGACAGCCTCTGCCTGCCGCGTTGCTATGACCTCGCGGGGTGCCGCGAACTCTCCGACGAGTACACGTCCTGCCCGAACTGGACGAACTGGGACGATGTCGGCATCGGGCCGCCCACCTGCCAGGTCGGCGAGCCCTGAACGCTCGCCCGATCCGCGCACGGAGAACGTTGTCATGACGGCTCACAAACCGCGCCACGTGTCGCCGGCTGCGCGCCTTTGGCCGGTGCGGGTGCTGCTCCTCGGCAGCCTGGCTCTGCTCGCAAGCGCCTGCTCCGGGGGCGCCTCGTCGGCCCCGGGCGGCGACCCCGACGGCGGTCCCGACGGGGGCCCCATCGACGGCCGCGGCGGGCCCGACCTCTGGCACGGGCCCGACCTGTTTCCGGGCGGCGACGTCACGGCCGACGGCTTCGACAAGCCCGACCAGGTGGCTGACGTCGTGCTCGTCGAGGGCGGCTTCCTCTGGCCCTGCGACGACATGGACGACTGCCAGGTCGGGTTCTGCGTCGCCACGGCCGAAGAACGCGTCTGCTCGCGCTCCTGCCTCGAAAGTTGCCCGTCCGGCTGGGTGTGCGGCAACGTCGCCAACCCACCCGACGTGCAGTACATCTGCCTGCCGCGCCACCCGGCGCTCTGCCATCCGTGCACGACGAGCGACGACTGCCGCGGCGACCACTCGGGCGAGGGCTCGCTGTGCGTCGTGTACGACCCGGCCGTCGGGCAGTTCTGCGGCGGGGCCTGCGAAGACGATGCGGATTGTCCGGCAGGCTACACCTGCGCCGAGCGGGCCGTGGCCGAAGGCGGCCGGGCGCTACAGTGCGTGCTCGCCGACGGCGCCGAATGCACCTGCAACGCCATGTCGCTCGGCAAACGCACGCCCTGCTGGCAAGAGAACGCGGCCGGGCGCTGCGTCGGCGAACGCACGTGCACCATGGCCGGGCTCATCGTGTGCGGCGCCGCTCTGCCGCAAGTCGAAACCTGCGACGGACAAGACAACGACTGCGACGGAGAGACCGACGACGACTGCGACGGCGACGGCGTGCCCGTCCCACCCGACAACTGCCCCGTGCACAACAACCCCGAGCAGACCGACACCGACGGCGACAACGTCGGCGACGCCTGCGACGGCGACGACGACGCCGACGGCACGCCCGACACGACCGACTGCGCGCCGCTCGACCGCTTCGTCTACCCGGGGGCCAGCGAAGGCTGCGACGGGGTCGACAACGACTGCGACGGCTTCACCGACGAAGGGCTGTGCGACGACAGCAACCCGTGCACCAATGACTTCTGCGACGCGTCCGGCGCCTGCCAGCACGCGCCCAACACGTCCAGTTGCGACGACTTGAGCGTCTGCACGCTGCTCGACCACTGCGAAGGCGGCCAGTGCGTAGGCGCCTATCAACTCGACTGCAACGACGGCGACCCGTGCACCGAAGACACCTGCGACGGGCACTTCGGCTGCGCCCACGTGCCGTTCTCAGGGTTCTGCGACGACAGCAACCCCTGCACCATCAGCGAACAGTGCATCGACGGCGTCTGCGGCAACGGCGTGCGCAATCCGTGCGACGACGGCGACATCTGTACGGCCGACAACTGCGTCGACGGGGTCGGCTGCCAGCACCTGCCGACGAACCCCTGCAACGATTTCAACCCCTGCACCGACGACCACTGTCTGCCGGGCGGCCAGGGCTGCACGTGGAGCTACAACAGCGAATCGTGCGACGACGGCGACCCTTGTACCACCATCGACCGCTGCAGCAGCGGGCTCTGCACGGGCTACGCACCGCTCAACTGCGACGACGGCAACCCTTGCACCGACGACTCGTGTCCGTCGCTCGTTGGCTGCCGGCACGTCAACAACAGCAACCCCTGCAACGACGGCGACACGTGCAGCGAGGGCGACCAGTGCGTCAACGGCACGTGCCAGCCCGGCAGTGTCTCGCCCTGTGCCGACGGCAACCCGTGCACGCTCGACAGTTGCCTGCCGGACGGCGGCTGCTCGAATACCCCCTACAACCCGTGCGACGACGGCAACGTGTGCACCCAGGACACCTGCGACCCCGTGCAAGGCTGCCGCTTCGTTCCCTTGAATACCGGCAGTTGCGACGACGGCGACATCTGCACGCTGGGCGACCATTGCCAGGCCGGGGCATGCGTCGGCGCGGTCGAAGCCTGCGAGGACGGCGACCCCTGCACCGACAACTTCTGCACCCCCGGCGTCGGCTGCCGGCAGAGCTACAACAGCGGGCCCTGCGACGACGGCAACCCCTGCACCTCCGGCGACTACTGCAGCGTCGGCAACTGCCGGGCCGGCTCGGGCACCCCCAACTGCAACGACGGCAACCCCTGCACACGCGACTACTGCTCGCCGGCAGCCTTCGGTTGCACGCACGAGCCGCTCAACGGCAACTGCGACGACGACGACCCCTGCACCGTCGGCGAGCAGTGCCTCGGCGGATCGTGCGGCGGCGGACAGCCCTACTGCGAAGGCTACTGCGAGTGGGAATGCGACGGCTGGGTGTCCCTCGCGACCTGCCTACCGCTCGGCAGTATGCCGGTCTGCACCTGCCTCTGCTTCTGACAGATGGGCCGGAGGCTGCGCGTCGGCGGCGGATGGCCCGACGCGCGGCGCCGTGTGCCCGATGCCCTCGAAGACGTAGCGGATGAGTTCGTCGGCCAGCACCGGCAGCCGGTCGGGCTGAGCCCCGAGTTTGCCGTCGTAGAGCGCTTCCTTGATGGCGCCCAGCACGAACCGGGCGCACACGTGCACGTCGAGCGGCCGCACGAGGCCGAGTTCCTGGCCGAGTTGGATGGACTCAGCCAGCAACTCCTGGACGAGACTGTAGAACTCGCCGAGCCGCCGGTCGAAGCCCGGGTCGCGCCCGACCGCCTCGTGCAGCAGCAGTCGGGTGAGTCCGGGCTCGCGCGTCAGCACGTCGAAAACGCGCAGGGCGTTGCCACGCAGTTCGGCCTGGATGGTGTCGGGAGTCGCGGTCACGTCCACCCGGCGGATGGCGTCGCGCAGTTGCGCGAGCAGGCCGTCGAGCAGTTCTTCGAAGACCTGCCGCTTGCTCTCGAAGTAGAGGTAGAACGTGCCGCGCGCGATGCCCGCGCGCTCGATGATGTCGGCCACCGAGGCGCCGTAGTAGCCCCGCTCGGCAAAGACATCGCAGGCAGATTTCAAAAGCTCGTTTCGTCGCCGCTGCCGCGCCACCGCTCGCCTCCCCGCCCCATCCGGCGCGCATCATAACCGAGCCCGCGCGGCTTTGCATCGGAGCAGAGACCGGCGGGCAGCCCGAGGGCATGCGCGGCCGCCCGACGACCCGGGGTGCGGGTCGGACGCGCGCCCCGGCGCCGCGCTACGCGCGGCCGGAGCCGCAGGTGCAACACGTCGGGTCACGCGCAACGTCGACGGTGTCGCAGCGCCCGTGCCAGAGGTCGACGTGCACGAGCCGCGGCACAACACCGTGCGGGTCGGCGAGCAGGCGGTAGACCGCGCTCACCTGCAACGCCGCGATGAGGGCCGGCGCCGTGTTGAGGACACCGGTGGTCGCGACGGTCGGCAGCGACCCGGCCGGCGGCACTTCGGGGATGAGGCAGCGCAGGCAGGGACCGCGGCCCGGCAGCACCGGGAGCAACATGCCCGTGGCGCCGACCACCCCGCCGTAGATCCACGGGACGTTGGCCTGCACGCATGCGTCGTTCAGCACGAAACGGGTCTCGAAGTTGTCGCTGCCGTCGATGACCAGCGTCGCGTCGGCGATAAAACCCGCGACGTTGGCGGCGGTCACGTCGGCCACATGGGCTTCGATGGCCACCTCGGCGTTGCACGCCCGCAAGTGCGCGGCGGCGGCCCGGGCCTTCGGCACGTGGGCGGCGGCATCGGCGTCGTCGAACAGCGTCTGGCGGTGCAGGTTGCCGACGTCGACGACGTCGCGGTCGACAAGCCGCAGGGCCCCGACGCCCGCGCGCGCGAGCAGTTCGGCGCCGCGCGTACCGAGCGCGCCGACGCCGACCACGGTGATGCGCGCGGCACGGAGGCGCGCCTGGCCGGAGGCGCCAAACGGCGCGAAGCACGTCTGACGCGCGTAGCGCGGGCTGCCGGGCGCGGGGGCGGTCACGGCGCGGCTCCGGGGCC
>CAYRCM010000041.1:0-2650 GCA_964422715.1 uncultured Myxococcales bacterium
CGGCGCGCCCGCGGACGGCGCGGGCGACGTGGCGGCTCCGGGCGACGCGCGGAGCGGCGACCAAGCCAGCCCAGGCGTCGACGTCACGGGCGGCAGCGGCACCGTGGGGACGGCCGGCGGCACGGTCACGAGCGCCGACGGCAGCGTGCGGCTCACGTTCCCGGCCGGCTCTCTCGCCGGCGACACGCTCGTGACCCTCACGACGCGCCCGCCCGCGGCCGCCGAGGCCGGCGAACTGCTGCTCGGCCAGGTCATCGACATCGCGCTCGAACCGGAGCCGCAAGAGCCGCTCGACCCGCCGGCCATCCTGGCGCTCACGGCCGCGCCGGCCGCGCCCGGACACTTCGCGCGCTTCACGGCACGCGCCGGCGCGACCCTCGCCGACGCGCCCGCCACGGCCGCACCCGGGCGCTTCGTGCCGCTCGCCCACACGCGCCTGTCCGAAAGCGGCGCCCCGCTCGTCTGGCTGGCGCGCTTCTCGACGTACGCGGCGGTGGCGGCGGCCCCGGCCGACTGTGTCCCGAGCGCCGAGCAGTTGCAGCCCCCCGTGCCGCCCGCCGGCTACGAGTACGTCGGCACCGAGGTCGTGGTCGACCAGGTGCTGGTCGAGGGCCTTTCCACTGTTCCTGCCGACCGTCCCGCGTCGGCGAGCGACCTCGTGCAGATCAGCGCCGCGACGACGGTGAGCGCCGGAGGGGTCGACTGCGACATCGTGGTCGCCCACATCCTGCAGCCCGCCGCGACCCCGACCGAATGCCCCGTGCCGTCCGAGTTGCTGGTCCCGCCGCCCACGCCCGCCGGAACCGTGTACGTGGGCTACGACGTCGTCGTGAACTTCCGCTACGCCGGCGGCACGGTGCCCCTCACGCTCGGCGAGCCGGCAGGGGCCATCCACGCCGTGCGCGCACGCACCGAGACGGCGAACGGGGTGGTGACCTGCGACGTCATCGTGCACCACCTGTTCGTGCCCGCCGGCGACTGCCCGGCGCCGTGCCCCAAAGACCACATCTGCATCGCGGGCGAGTGCATCTGCCAGCCCAAGTGCGCCGATGACCCGAAGCCCTGCGGCTCCGACGGCTGCGGCGGCAGCTGCGGCACGTGCGCGCCGACCGAGACGTGCATGGGCGATGTCTGCCAGTGTTTCCCCGACTGCGCGCTGAAAAGCTGCGGCCCCGACGGCTGCGGCGGCGACTGCGGCACGTGCGCGGCCGATTGGGAATGCGTCGGCAACAACTGCCAACGCGGCGGAGCCTGCACGCCGGCCGCGGCCTCGTTCCAGGGCGGCAGCTGCACGTGGTGCGCGCAGGTGGTGGTCGCCGCCGCCGACTGCGCCTGCGAAACGACGAACACGCGCCTGCTATCGGGCGCCGCCCTGCTCATCACACGGCGCGGCCCCGGCGACGTGCAGATTTCGCCGGAGATCCCCTGGGCCATCCACGCGACCGAGCCCCCGGGACTGGTCGATGCGACGGGCTACGCCATCCGGCCGGCACCGCTGAACGAGCCGCTCGTCGTCATCCTCAAGGACGGCCCCGGGGTGCCGACTTTCCAGGCCCGCGTGACGCTCACGGTCACCGAGGAGGGCGTGAACGGCGTGAGCGTGGTGTGCATCGACTGACCGCGGCTCGGCCACCCGGAGCGGCGCCGACGGCGCGACCCGCCGCCGTGCCCGGCCAAGAAAGGCCAAGGCCGACCGCCGGGGAGGGGGGCAGTCGGCCTCGGCCGAGGAATTGGGGGAGGGGAGTTAGGCGGGCGGCAAGAGCACCGCGTCGATGACGTGGATGACACCGTTCGAGGCTTCGATGTCGGTCAGGATGACCAGCGCGTCGTTGATGTACACGCTGTCGCCTTCGATGCGCACCGTCAGTTCGTCGCCCTGGAGCGTCGTCAGCGTCGTCTCGGCGATGACGTCGGCCGCGAGCAGTTTGCCCGCCACCACGTGGTAGAGCAGCACGTCGGTCAGCGCCGGAATGTCGGCCAGCAGCCCGTCGAGGGCACCTTCGGGCAGGGCCGCGAACGCGTCGTCGGTCGGCGCGAACACCGTGAACGGCCCGTCGCCCGACAGGTCGTCGACGAGCTCGGCCGCCGTCAGCGCCGCCACGAGCGTCTCGAAGCGGTCGTCGGAGACGGCGATGTCGACGATGGTCTGCGGAGCCGGCTCGGCGGGCGGCAAGAGCACCGCGTCGATGACGTGGATGACACCGTTCGAGGCTTCGATGTCGGTCAGGATGACCAGCGCGTCGTTGATGTACACGCTGTCGCCTTCGATGCGCACCGTCAGTTCGTCGCCCTGGAGCGTCGTCAGCGTCGTCTCGGCGATGACGTCGGCCGCGAGCAGTTTGCCCGCCACCACGTGGTAGAGCAGCACGTCGGTCAGCGCCGGAATGTCGGCCAGCAGCCCGTCGAGGGCACCTTCGGGCAGGGCCGCGAACGCGTCGTCGGTCGGCGCGAACACCGTGAACGGCCCGTCGCCCGACAGGTCGTCGACGAGCTCGGCCGCCGTCAGCGCCGCCACGAGCGTCTCGAAGCGGTCGTCGGAGACGGCGATGTCGACGATGGTGCCTGGGCCCTCGGGGATGTCGCCACCACCCGTCGTGTCGCCACCACCCGTCGTGTCGCCACCACCCGTCGTGTCGCCACCACCCGTCGT
>CAYRCM010000041.1:2750-34012 GCA_964422715.1 uncultured Myxococcales bacterium
GTCGCCGCTCTCCGCACCGCCGTTGTCACTGTCGCACGCCGTGAAAGCCCCGAGGCTCAACAAGATCGCGAACGCCGCTCCCAGAGTCGTGTGTTTGAGGTTCTTCATGGTTTCACATCCCCGCCTGTCGATCGAATCTCGATTGTTTATATTTTGTCCGTTTCAAAACTGGACAAAATTTAAACACGCGCCGGGCATTGTCAAGTCGCGGGCCCGCAGGATGCGCAGAACGTCCAGAATTCAAGCGGATACAAGGCGCTTCACGGGGTCGGCCAGCCTCCCTCGGGCGCGGCCAACGAACGTTGCTGGCCTACGGCCGAGCTTCGCGAGGCTTTGCGGCCAAGCCGCGGAAGGGCGCGTCGAGGGCAGTTCGCAACGCCACCTTGACAGCCTCTCGCCGCTCGGAGAAAACGGGAACGTGCTTCTCCACGACGAAAGGCGAGCCCCATGAGCAGCGCCGAGACGCCCAAGCCGCGCCCCACCCCCGCCGCCACCGAACGCTGGCAACGCCGGCTGCTGCCCTTCATGATCGGCGGCATCGCCGTCATGGGGGTCTTCTTCTTCGCCGCGAGTCTCTGGCAGTTGAACACGGTGCAGCAGAGCGCCGCGCACACGACGCTCGACCTCGCGCCGGTGTTCGCCGACTTCGAGCGGCGCAGTGTGTCCCCTGCCGGCGCCCGCGACCCGGCCGCCAACCTGGCCTACCTGCGCCTCAAAACGGCGCTGCTGCTCGAAAACGATGTCGTGACGCGGCGCTACCACCAGGCCAATTCGGCCATGCTGGCGCGCGTCTGGACGCGCTACCTGGGGTTTGTCACGGGCATGATCCTGGCGCTCGTCGGGGCCATCTTCGTGCTCGGCAAACTGCGCGAGGATCCGACGAGCCTCGAAGCCGAAACGGGCGGCGTCAAGGGCTCGCTGACGACATCGTCACCGGGCATCCTGCTCGCCTGTCTCGGCGCGGCGCTCATGATCGTGACGCTCACGGTGACCTACGAGGTCAAGACGCGCGACGCGCCGGTCTACCTGCCGCTCGCGGGCGGCGCTGAGGCGGCCCCGGCCCGCTGGCCGGGCCAGTCTGCCGGCAACGTGGCCGCCGGAGCGCAACCCCCCGGGGCGGGGCTCACGCCGGCGGAAGTCGAGAAGCGGCTCTTCCCCCCCGCGGCGGAGGCCGCCATTGCCCCGCCGGCAGCGCTCCCGGGGGCACCGACCGCGCCGGCCGAGCCGGCGACGCCGCCCGGCCCCGCCGAGCCGACCGGGGCGGCAACCGAGCCCCAGGCCGCCCCGCCCCCGGCGGCCGTGCCCAAGGCCGCGCGGCCCTGACCGCACGAGGAGTATGCGATGCGTGCATCCCCCCTCAGCGCACGACTCGCCGCGGCACTCGTCGTGGTCGGTCTCGCGGGGCCGGCGGCCGCCGTGCATCCCGACTACGAACGCGGCAAGGCGCATTGGCTTGCCGGCGAATACCGCGAAGCGCACGACCTGCTGCTGCGCTACCGCGCAAGCCCGTTCGGCCGCCAGGCCGAGGTCGACTACATGCTGGCCACGGCCGCCTGCCGGCTCCCCGAACGCGCGGCCTGGGGCCGCGACGTGCTCGGTTGGATGCTCTACGCCTACCCGCTGCCGCCGGACAGCCTCCAGGTCATCGCCGCCGAGCAGCAGAGTTGCGCCGCGGGCATGGCCTGGAAGCCTGCGGCGCCGCCGTCGGCCGTGCCCGTCGCCCAGGGTCAGGCCGGCATGGAGGCGTCAGGCAAGCACTTCATCATGCGCGGCATGTCGAGCGACCTCGCGTTTCCCGCCCGCCGCGAGCGCGCGCTCGGGCCGGCCGACATCGCGCGCCGCCTGCTGCCGCGGGCCAGCACGCCCGACCCGGTCGCCGCGGTGCGGGCCAACCTGGCCGCCCAGGACGTGGCCTATCCTTTGGTTGCACGCTCGAAGCACTTCGTGCTCGCCACGGCCGAGCAGCCGACACCGCCGGCCGGGCGCGCCGCGTCGCTCGGGGCCGACGAAAACGTGGTGGTCGAGCGCGCGGACGAGGCCAGGCCCGCAATACCGCCCGGGCAGGCCGACCCGGTTCTGCCGAAGGGCACGCCACCGCCCGACCTCGACTCGCAGGCCGACCCGCAGTACGGCTCGGCCCAGGCACCGGACGGCGCTGCGCACGAGCACGTCCTGAGGATCCCGGGCTTCGAGGTGAAGGCCCCCGCGCCGCGCGAGCTCACGGTCGACGTTGTGCGGGTCGACATGCTCGCCCCGCTCGAAGACTTCCTGGCTTACCTGCAACGCGAGTATGGCGTGCCCGAGCCCGACCAGTTCATCACCGTCTACGCACTGCCCCACAACCGGGACCTCGTCCGGTTTGCGCTCGGCTTTCACGGGCTCGCCGTGAGCCCCGTGGCGGCCGGCTACGTCTTCCCAGCCGACCGCAGCGTCGTCGGGGTGGCGACCGGCACGCGCATCGGCACGCTGCACCACGAACTGCTGCACCTGCTCGTGCGCAGCCATTTCGGCGACATCCCGCTCTGGCTCGACGAGGGCCTCGCGTCGCTCTACGAGGCCGCCCGCTGGCACTGCGGAGGGCTCCTCGGCGGCCAGAACTGGCGCGGCAAGGTGCTGCGCGACCTCTGGTCGCTGCGCCCGAGTGTGGCCGAACTCGTCACGAACCGGTGGTCGTTCGACACGGCCGAGCTGGCCGCCAGCGCGCTCACGACGGCCCCCGACGACCCGGCGCGCGCTCCGGCCGTGGCGCAGGCCGAACGGCTCGCCGCCCGTATGGCCATGGCGCGCTACTTCGCCCTCTATTTGCAGGAACGGGGCCAGCTCCCGGCGCTCTACCGCGCGCTGCGCGAGCGGCCGCTCGGCAGCGAGCAGGGCGCACCGGTCGGCAGCGCCGTCGCCGCCCTCGTCGAACGTGTGCTCGGCCAGCCGCTCGCGGCGGTCGACCAGGCGTTTGCGACCTGGTTCGACCAGACCGACGAGGAAGGCCTGCCCCTGCCCCGCTGCCCGTAGCGGTTGCCCGGCGCGCGCCCCCGGCACGCCGAGAAACCGCCCGCCGCGGCTCAGTAGGCCCCGGCTACGCGCCCGCCGCCGACGATCTTGAAGTAGGTAGGTGCGCCCGAGGTGTGGTTCTGCCACGGCTCGGCGTCGACCGATGCGATGACGTAGCGCAGGACCAGCACCGGCGGGGTGTCGGCGTTGCCGGGCACGATGTGCACGCGGGTGAGGCCGTTCTGGCCAATCGACAGTTGCCCCGTGTTGAAGACGATCGGGTTGTTGCCCGCCACCTCCCAGCCGGTCCACACCTGGTAGTTGTGGCACGAGGCCGAGAGAATGAGGTCGGCCTTGGCGTAGAGCGTGTTGCGTTCGGCCGTCGTCAGCAGGTTGTCGAAGCGGCATTCGGAATGCGCCGCCACGACGACGATGTCGTGGTCGGTCTTGTCGATGGCGTTGAGTTGCGCCATGAGCCAGTCGCGGCTCGTCTGCGGCATCTGAATGTCGAGCTGGCCGGACGGGGTGTCGGCAAAGGCGGCGGTCAGGAAGTGCACCCGGTAGCCGCCGTACGATTCGATGGCGTGGTAGTCGCAGCCGTATTCGCCGGCCGGTGGCGAGTAGGCCGTGTTGCGGTCCGTTGAGGCCAGCGGGCGGAAGGCCACGACCTTTTCGGGCCGCCCGATCTGAGGCGGGGAGTCGAACGTGAGCAGGCCCGCGTGCTGCAACATGGGCCGGCCCGCGCAGTAGTCGCCTTGCCAAGCGCCGAAGTACTCGTTTTCGCCATCGGCGATGACCGGGTAGTACGCGGCGCGGAACTCGGGATACGACGGCAGCCACTGCTCGATGAAGGCGCGGCTCTGGATCTCGTAGTTGCCCCAACCGCAGAGGTTGTCGCCGTTGCCGATGAAGAGCAGGTGGTGCGGATCGCTGTCGGCCCAGAGCAGCATGCGTTCGAAGGCCACGAACCCCTCGTTTTGCCCCTTGTTGTCGCTGAAGATGGTGAACGAGGCCGCGGCCGCCTGCTGGAGTTCGGCGACGGTGTCGATGAGCTCGCGCGTGCCGTCGCCGTTGAGGTCGACGTAGAGTCTGCCCGCGGCGAGTTCGTACGGCGGGGGGGTCGGCGGGGCGCCGACGGCGGCGAGCGTGGGCGCGAGGTAGAAGTCGGAACTCGCGAGCGTCACATTGTGCCCCTGGAGCGCGAGCACGTTGACGCCGGCCTGGAGCGGCGGGCCGGCCGGAATCGCGAAGGTCTCGAAGGAGCCGCACTCGTGGTTCGCGGAGGCGAGCGTCGTCGGCCCGGGCGGGTTGCCGAGCACGTTCGAACGAGCCACCTCGAGGCCGTTCAGGTAGGCGACGAAGCCGTCGTCGTAGTTGACGCCGAGTTCGAGCCCGGCCACGGCCGCGGGGTCGGGCACGAAGAACAGCCGCCGCACGTAGACCGAGGCGTACTGGTTCTGCATGTCGCTGAGCGTCGTGTTCGGGCTGCAGTCGGTGTAGCCGAAGCCGCTTCGGCCGACGTACCAGTCGCGGTCGTCGAGCGCGACCTCGTTCCAGCCGGGCGGCGGCAGACACGTGCCCCGGACCCAGCGCCAAGAGGCCCCCGCGTTGATGGGCAGCGGGCTCGCGCACGCCGCCGCCAGTTCGAGACAGGCCGCGGCCTCGCAGGGAGGCGCGCCCGACTGGCAGAGGCCGCCCGGACCGCACGTCTCGACGCCGTTGCAGAACACCCCGTCATCGCAGTCGGAATCGCAGGTGCAGCCCGAGCAGTGCGGTCCGTTCTCGCCGTCCTGGTCGGCCAGGCCGCTGCACGTGGCGTCGGGCAGTGCGCCGCAATCGAGCGCCACGACTTCGCGGCCGCAGCCGGAGTCGTCGTCGACTTCGACCGAACCACAGATGGCGTCGTTGCAGACCGCGTCGCTGCGATGGCCCTGGCAGGTCGCCGGCACTTCACAACGCGCCGGGGTCTCGTAGCCCGGCGGGCAGTCGGCGGCGATGGCGCAGCACTCGCCCGCCGTGCAGCAATGGCCGTTCGCGCAGTGGAGGCTCGCGCAGTGCGCGTCGAGCGAGCAGACTTCGCCGTTGTTCTGCCGGCAGGCGAAAGCCGGGTCGAGCGCGGCGTAGAAGATGGCCTGGGCGTCGCCCGCACTGACCACGCGGTCGCCATTGCAGTCGGCCGCACAGGCCTGCGCATCGGTTGGTGCCACGAGCCCGATCGCGAACGTGAAGACGAGCTGCGCGTCGCCGGCGCTGACGGCGCCGTCGAGGTTGGCATCGCCGTTGTGCAGGCAGCGTCGGGCCGACGGCGGCCGTTCGGCGGCCGGGACGGCTGCGCCGCCGGCGGTGACCCCGACCGGCGGCGCAGCGGCCGGCTTCGTCGCCGGGCGTCGGCTGGGCGCTTCGGCCTCGGCGGCACACGCGCCGGCCACCAGGGCACAGACAAAAAACACGACAGAGCGTCGTTTCATGGTTGCTCCCTCCGCAGGAACCCGGACGCGGGGCCGCGGTTCAACACGCGTGGCCGACCGCACGGCTGCCGGCCGGCCCGACAACCAAGATAGTGGCTTCGAAGCGCGCGCAAGGGTGGAAGAAACTTCCGGTGGGCGCGCGGGCGAGTGAAGCCGCAGGCGCGGCCTGGCGGGAGGCGGGGGGCTCAGGGCGTGGCGGCGGGGTCGGCGGGCGCGGGGGACGCAGGGTCGGCGGGCGCGGCGGGCGCGAGTTCCTCGCCTGTTGCGGGCGCCTCGTCGCCCGTATCCCACCAGCGGGAGAGGTCGAGGGCCACCGCGTCGAACGGCGGCACGCGCGCGGCAGGCTCGGCCCCGCCCCAGGTGCCGAGCAGCAGCCAGCCGCCGGGTGCCGTCTGCCAGGCGTACGCATCGAGCGTGTGCTGGCTCGGGTCGACGAGCCAGATGTGCGCCACCCCGGCGGCCCCGTAGCGCGGCATCTTCAGCATGCGGTCGCGCCGCCCGCTCTGCGGCGACACGATCTCGCACACCCAGTCGGGCACGAGCCCGAACCAGGCCGTCTTCGGCAGCGTCGGCATGCGTTCGCGGCGCCAGCCGGCCAGATCGGGCACGAGCACATCGCCGCCGATGTGCAACTCGGGCTCGTAGAAGATCCACCAGCCGCCCGGACCGCCGGGACTGCCCGGCCGGCGAAAGAAGGGACCGTTGAGATCTCCGACGATGTGCGACCCGGCGGCGGCATGCGGCGGCGCCGGCCGGGGGCTCACGTGCAGTTCGCCGGCGATGAGTTCGCCGACGACGTGTTCAGGCAGCGCCTCGAGGTCGGCGTAGCTCGCGGCGCGTGGCGCCGTGCGACGGGCTTCGGGACGGACGGCGGCCATGGGCTTCCTCCTCGGCTCGCCGGCCCTCCGGCGGGCCGGCCAGGACGACTTGCAGCATAGCAGATGTGCGACGGGGGATGGGCGGGGCGCGGAGTTCAGAACGGGCAGCAGAGGATCTGGATATCGTTCACGGCTGTGTCGTCGTTGTCGCCCTGCGAGCCCTCGACGCGCTGTTCGAGGCCGCACACGTAGGTGTTGGCCGGGCAGCGGGTCCAGCCCTGCCAGGAGCCCCAGCCCATGCCGCCGGCCACATCCAGGACCTGCGCCCCGCAGGCGGTATCCCGGCAGGCGAAGTGGCCGCCGGTGATGGCGCCGTCGACGCTGAGGTCGCCCGAGAGGGTGGTGTCGGCATTGACGCTGAGCGCGCCCGAGACGGACAAGTCGCTCTCGATGGCCGTGCCGGCGCCGAACTCGGCAGCCGGGTTGATGATGAGGCCGTCACCGGCGGTGCGGACGAGGGCGCGCTGTTCGGCGAGGCGCAGGTCGGTGCCCCCCACGTTGAGGATGCCCCCGACCCGCAGGTCGTGGCCGACGCGCACGGCGCCGGTCGAGTTGTTGTTGAGCCAGAGGTCGAGGTTGCCCTCGCCGACGGCATCGATCTCGTTGCCGTCGAGGAGCATGACTTGCGTGGTGCCGTTCGCGACGCGCAGGGCGGCGTTCGTACCGTCGTTGTCCTGGCCCACGATGCGGGTGTTGCTGCTCACCTGCACCCCGCCCGAGAAGTCGCCGTTGAAATTGAGCACGAGGCTGTCGCTGTCGTAGTGCACGAGCGCGCGGCCGCCGTTGCCGCGCTCGGGGTGGCTCGTGAAGTTGATGTCGGGCCCGTAGACGTTGAGGTGACCGGCCACCTTGCCGCCGAGCGTCAGGTCACCGCCGATCCGGAAATGGGTGGCCGCCGTGCTCCACAGGGCGTAGGGCATCGGGACGAAGCGCTGGCGGTTGCCGAGCGCCGTTTCGCCGTCGGCGGTCACGAGCGTGATGCCGAGGTACTGGTCGTCGGCGGCGGTCATGACGGTGGCCAAGTTCGAGGCACTGGCGGCACTCGTCGAGCCGAGCAGGACCGAGAACCGGCCAGCGTAGACGGTGACGGTCTGCGTCTCTTCCCACGCCGCGGTGGTGGCCGCCGCCCCGTCGTAGATGCGGAAGACCATGTCGATCTGGCCGTTGAAGGCGTTGCCGTCCTTTTCGAGCGTGCCCTGGTAGGGCACGAGGCGCGGCACCGTGTCGGTGGCCGGGTTGCCGTCGGCGAACGCGCGGAGCGAGAAGATGAGCAGCGTCGTGAAGCACGCGCTGGCCAGCCAGGTGACGACGAGGACCAGGGTGTTGCGTTTCATCGGGTTTCCTCCCGTTTCCCTCAGCGGACCACGAAGCCGGTGGCACAGGTCTCGCCGACTGGGCACGTACACAGTTCGGGGTTCTCACAAAGCGGCTGGCCGCCGCCCATGCTGGTCGGGACCGTGGCGCGCAGCACGAACTGCCCGCCCACGGGGTCGGCGCCGGTCATGGCCGGACCCCACTCGGGGTCCTCGGTCTCGTAGCCGCTCGCCGCGAAGTCGCCGCACATCCAGTAGCCCTGACGCGGGGTGGCCACGTAGCCGGGGCTCAGATGCAACTGCGGGTCGGGGCAGCCCACGTTGCAGCTCGGCCCGCCGTAGTTGTTGCCGCAGCCGCACTGCAATTCGCCGAACGCGAACTGGTTGCCCTGCCCGATGGTGCTGTCCGGGTCGAGCGCCCAGCCGGGGCACAGGCTGCGCCAAGGGATGATTTCGCCGTCTTCCGAGCCGTTCGGGTCGCCGGAGATGGCGGTCGGCGCCCATTCGTCGATGCAACCGCGTTGATAGACGCCCGAGCCGACGTACTTCACGACGGCGAAGCCGACGTCACCCTCGGCCGGCGGATCCTCGAGTTCGCAGGCCACGAGCGGGCTCCAGGGGTTGGGCCCGGCCGCCGGGGCCTGGGTGGATGTGGTGCAGGCCCCCGGGGCCGCGCAGTCGAGCGCGCACTCTTCGTCGCCCGCCGGACAGGCCACGTGGCAGGTCTCGAAGAGGTAGGCCCCAGCGGCCGGCTCGAACTCCGAGGGCGCCAGGGTCGGCACCTCGGTGGAGGGATCGGGGTCGATCTGGACGCAGCGGAACTGGCTGTGGTGCGACATGCCGCGCCAGACCCCGCGGCTGCCGTCGGGGTTGTCGATGCAGAGCCAGTCCTCGGCCGGCTCGTCGCACTCGCGGTCGGCCGGCGGTAGGGCCACCTGACACAGCCCATGCTCGGGCGGCGCGACGCCGGGCGGCGCTTCGGTCGGCGGCGGCGGGACGGGGCAGGTGCCCGCCTCGGCGTCACACGACCAGCGCGCGAAATCGAGCCCGAACTCGGGGCTGGCGGTGCCGTCGCGCGGGTCGAAGGCCGCGTCGCGACTGCGCGTGCACTCGCGCCAGTAGGGGGCGGCGGTGGGTCCGTAGTGCAGCGGGAAGATGGCGCTCTCGCAGCGCGAGCGTTCGCGGATGACGTACTGCCCAACCAGCGACTCGGTGCCGCCCTCGTAGAAGCCCTGGTGGAGTTCGAGGTAGTAGCCGAACTCGGCGAACGTGGCGTTTTCGGCCGAGAGTTCCCCGGGCGGCATGCCCGACCATTCGCGGATGTCGCTGAGTCCGTTGTCGTTGAAGTCGCCGGCCTCCGTGCAGGCGCGGGTCAGCGGGTTGATCTCGCCTGCGCGGAAGTGGCGACCGACGAGGGTGTCGGCGACCGACTGACGATACGGCGGGGCGAGGGTGCTGGCTTCGAGCTCGTCTTGGTCGTCATTGCGCACCGACTCGTAGAGGTGCAGCGGCGCCATGAGGTCGCAGGGGCCCAGGTCTTCGCGCAGCCACGGGGTGTCGCCCTCGCACAGCAGCACCGCCAGGCGCTGGCCGAGCTCGTTTTCGAGCACGAAGCGATCGATGGTCCGGAGCGCGCAACGGGCGTTTTGCAGCAGGGCATTGTCGTCGGACTCGAGGTACGAGCGCGCCGCGTTGCGCACCCAGCCGTCTCCGTCGGCGTCACAGGGCTTGGCACCGCGGTTGAGCCCCTCGTCCCAGTAGTAGCCGTCGGCCGTCTCGCAGATGCAGCGGTCGCTGCCGGCCAAGGTGTACGGCCAGAGCCGGCCCGTCTCGCCCGCGTCGTCGCCGCAGTTGACGACGCAGTCGACACAGCCGCCCGAAAACTCGCTGTAGGCCTGGAGCGCCGGGCAGGTGGACGGCTGGCAGTGGGCACTTTCGCCTTCGGCCTCGACGCAGAACTCGTCGTCGGGGCAGGTGATTTCGGCGCAGGTGAGCGGCGCGATGCAGGCCTCGGGGTTCGTCGGGTCGGGGGTGGTGCCCTCGAAGCAGGCGCCGCACGACTGGAAGGGCGCCTCGCCCACGCAGAGCCGGTGGAGTGCCGCGCAGCCGAGGTCGTCGCAGGTGCGGATTTCCTGGCAGTCGCCGGCCGCGTTTTCGGCGAAGCCCTCTACGCAGCCTTCGCAATGGGCCGGGCCGTCGTCGGGATCGACGCAGTTGCGATGCGCGGCCTCGCACTCGGCCGCGATGCTACCCGGGGCGCCCACCGTGCAGTTCGGCTCAGGCGGCTCGACGCAGAGCCCACCGTCTTCCTGGAAGCCGGGCAGGCAGTCGCCGCACACCGCGTCGCCGGTCTCGGTCTCGGCCGTGCAGGCCCGATTCTGACTCGCGCAGTCGAGGTCGGCGCAGGTGTGCACCGCGCGGCAGCCGGTCTCGGGGGCCTCGGCCAGGACGAACCCAAGTAGGCAGGCGCCGCAGACGGCGTCGCTCGTCGCGGTCTCGGCGGTGCAGGCGCGGTTTTGCGCCGCGCAGTCGAGCTCGGCGCAGGTCTGCACGGCCCGGCAGCCTTCGGGCGTGGCGCCGTCGCCGATGAAGCCGGGCAGACAGGCGCTGCACACCGCGTCGTCCGTGGCCGTGGCCTCGGTGCAGGCGCGGTGCGCCTCGGCGCAGCCGAGCCCGGCGCAGGTGACGAGGGCGCGGCATTCGGCCCGCCGCCCGCCCTCGTCGGTGTAGCCGGCAGCGCATGCGCCGCAGGCGGCCGTATCGCCGGTCGCCTCGCAGACGCGATGCGCCGCCTCGCACTGGGCGAGGATGCTGCCCGCCGCCTCCACGGTGCAGTTGGGGTTGATGACCTCGTCGCAGACCCCGCTCGCCTCGTTCCAGACGAAGCCGGCGTCGCAGCGGGTGGCACACACGGCGTCGGCGCCCGGCGCCGTTTCGCAGACCTGGTGCGGCACGCACGCGGCCTCGGTGCAACTGCGCGGGGCGCGGCAGACCGTTTCGGCGGCGTCGCAGACGAGATCGTTTTCGCAGGCGTCGTCGACGCACGGGCAGCCCTCGATGTCGTTGCTGCAGACCATGCACAGCCCTGCCGGGCCGCAGTGCAGCTCGCCGTCGCAGACGTCGTCGGGCTTGCAGGGGCAGTTCTCGCTGCCCGCCGGGCACGGGTCGGGCACGCAGAGGTCGGACTCACAGACGAGCCCCGCGCCGCAAAGCCCGCCCTCATCGCACGGACAACCCTCGGCCCCCGCCGGGCAGGTTTCGCAAAGCCCGTCGGCGCGGCAGCGCAGGCCGGCGTTGCAGGTCTGGTTCGCGTAGCACAGGCAGTCGAGGGTGCCGCGGGCACAGTCGACGCACGTGCCGGCGATGCACTGGCCGGCCGTGCAGGCGCCCTCGGGCGTGCACGGACACGTGAGCTCGCCCGCGGGACACGTCGGCACCTCGCAGACGTCGTCGACGCACTCGCCGACGGTGCACGTGCCGTCGGGCTTGCACGGGCAGCCCTCGTCGCCCGCCGGGCACGTGGCGGGCGTGCATACCCCCGCCTCGCAGGTGGCGCCGGCGCCGTAGTCGGCGAGGCATTGGGCGCTGGCCGCGCACGCGTTGCAAACGTTGGCGGCGCAGATCTGACCGGCGGCGCACTCGGCAACCGTCGTGCAGGACACGGGCGGTGTGCCGCCGCCGCCGCCTCCGCCGCAGGCGGGCGCGATGAGCCCCACGGCCAGGACGGCAACCCGAATCCAAGCGAACGGACGTTTCATGACCCCCTCCCTATAGCGCGGTGAAGTCGTCGTAGTAGACGTACAGGCGGATGTCGGTCAGCGATTGCAGGTTGAGATCCTGATTCGCGCGCTCGTCGCGCTGGTTGACGACGAGCTGCCACGACGTGTTGACGAACGGCCGGTCGCGCAGGCGGTCGCTCTTGTAGACCTCGGGGTTGAAGATGCGATTGCCATTGAAGAACGGGTTCAGGACGGCCGTGCGTTCCGGGAAGCGGAAGTACTGGCGGTCGCCGAGCAACCCGTGCACGACGCTCGTGCCGCGCTGGCGCACGTAGACCCGGCCCACGGTGTCGCCGACGTCGGAGCCGATGACCTCGGCCTCCATGTAGTGCACCTTGTGGTTGCGCGTGAGCGGCGACAGGCGGTCGAAGTCGGTCGAGAACGGAACGGTGAGGTACCCGTTCTCGTCGAGCAGCGAGGCGTCGAGCAGTTTCGCGCGCATGCGGTCGATGCGGTCGGACTGGGACAGCGCCTGCCCTTCGTCGCCGAGCCGCGGGATGGCCAGGATGTCGTCACGCAGCGAGATGACGGCCACGCGAAGGTCGGGCAGCCCGTAGACTTCCTCGAAGGCGTAGTACTCGTTTTCGATGTCGGTGAGGTAGGTTTCGAGGTTGTAGTCGCCGTACTGCACCATGCGCACGAGGAAGAGTTTTTCGCGCTCGGCGTAGCTCGTGCTCGTGTAGTATTCGAGCACCCGGGTCGCCCGATACACCTCGCGGATGGCATCTTCGAAGGCCAGATCGGCGTTCACGATGGCGTCGTTGCGGTAGATGCGCACGTTCGGGTCGTTGCGCGCGGCGGCGACGTTGATGGAGAGTTGCTCGGCTTCGTCCATCTCCATCTCGATGCGCTTCGCCTGATTCAGCAGTCCCTGGATGTGCGAAAGCGCCAGCCGCACCTGGTAGGAGGTGCGCAGCGAATCGAGTTCGAGTTCCTTGATGCGCAACAGGATGCTGGCGACCCGCGCGTTGGAGTCGATGGTCGCCGCCTCGCACTGCGAGAGCGTCTGCCAGCGCGCGAGGTTGCGGTTGATGTCGGCGATGTCCTGTTCCTTGCTGTGGATGAAGCCTTCCGTCACGACCGCGGCGGCGTTGAGCCCGATCGTGACCAGCCCGTACCAACTGAACGCCGCCGCGGCCATGGGGCAGTCGGTCGAGGTGCCGACCGAGCACTTCGCGAGTTGCGCGAGGGTCGACATGACGCTGAGGGTGCGTTCGATGCTGCTCTGCACCATGCGCAGGTTGTTGATGTCGCGCTGCAAGTCGTTCATTTCGCCTTGCTTGTCGTACACGAAGTCGGCCAGCGACACGATGAGATCGCATTGGGCCGACACGCGCGAACGCTCGATTTCGACTTCGGCGAGCACGTTGTCGGTCGACACCTTGACGCGCTGCATGTCGAGCTGCGCCTGCTCGAATTGGGCCATGGAGTCGTAGACCTGGCCGTTGCCGACGAGCCCGCAGGGATCGCCGAAGAACTTGGCCCGCGGGTGCAGGTGCGCGTAGCGCGTGATGGCCGGGTAGATGCGGCCGTCGACGGCCTCGAACGTGCCGCAGATGTCGCCGAGCCGGCCCTCGTAGTTGTTCCGGAGCCGCACGAGTTCGGCCTGGAACTCCTCGGCGTCGGTCTCGAACGCCGTGCTGCGGTTGATGGCCTGATCTTCGCGATAGCGGGCCACCTCGACCTTCTGCCGGGCGCGGCCGAGCAGCACCTCGAAGGCGTTGTATTCGAGCGGGTTCAACGCCGGAAACGGGATGTAGTCGGGCTCGAGGCCGAAGTAGTTGACGTTGTCATCGATGTCGTCGTGCACGTTCTGCATGTCGAGCAGCGCTGTGCGGTAGCGCCGCTGGCCGTCTTCGAGCACGCGGATGATCTGGGGCCGGTCTTCGGGCCGCAGCACGTCGACGATGCGCAGCATGAGTTGGGAGAGCAGGATGCCTTCGACGTAGGTCGCCGTGTAGGCCCGTTCGACGACCGCGCGGGCGAGTTCCGGGCGGTTGAAGTTCTGGTAGCGCTTGCCGATTTCGCTCCAGGCACGGGATTTCTGGGTGGAGGCGCGGATGAGCCGCTCGAAGTACCAGGTGACCGTCTCGGGGGTAACGAAGTTCTGCGGGTCGAACTCGTAGCCGAGCGCCTCCCACATGAGCGGGCTCTGGCGGTAGAAGCGGTCGAGCGCTTCCTGGTAGTACTGCGCCGCACGGTAGAGGGTGTACATCTCGTAGCCGGCCGCACCGGAGAGGTCGAGGCCGCCTTCCTCGAAGAGGGTGCCCTCGAACGACACGGCGCTCTGGCCCGCGAGGTCGAAGCGCGACGCAAAGGCCTGCGTGTACGATTCGTCGCCCATCATGACGAGCAGTTCGGCGTAGAGGCGTTCGAAGCCGTCGTGCGGCGTCTCCGATTCGAGTCCCTGGTGGCAGGCCTCGGCGTACGCGTAGTTGGTGCACAGGTACTCGTCGAGGCGACCCTTCGCGGTGGTGCCGATGTCGGCGGTCTCCGCGACGTCGTCGTAGTGGTTGCGCCAGATGGCGAGCAGGCAGTCGACGCGCCCGCGGATGCGCTCGATGGCCGGCGGGTCGTAGCAGTACGGGATCTGGTTCGAGCCCGGCAGGCAGATTTGCGGCGCGAAGCCGGGCGAGTCGCCCGTGCGGCTGCGGAAGCGCGTCTTGTAGCGGAACGCCAGGTCGACTTCGGCGTAGAGCGGCGGGAAGACCGCCTCTTCGGCCGTGTACGCGTAGAAGCGCTTGCCCTGGCGCAAGTCGTAGCGGTCGGCGTCGCAGTACACCTGGTCGGGGTCGCTGCAGCGCCAGGCCGGGTCGACCTGGATGAGGGGCTCGTCGGCGGCGATCCAGTCGTTCAGCGTGTCTTCGCAACTGCCGTCGTCCTGGCAGGGCAGGTCGGCGATGTCCTCCTGGCTGATCTCGTCGTCGTCGACGGTGAAGTAGGTCACGTCGCTGCCGGCCGGACAGGCCACCCGGAAGTCGCCATCGGCCGCGTGCCGGTCGCCGCAGTCGGTACGGTCGGTGCCGATGGGGCAGATCGACGTGTCGGCATCGGGACCGCCGTCGTCGCAGTGGCCGTTGTCGTCGTAGTGGTTGTCGCTCGGCTCGGACATGCCGCACGAATCGTTGTTGGGGATGGTGCGCCACGGATCCGTGACCGCCCCCGAACCGCCGTCGATGAGCCCCGTGTCGGCGCAGAGATAGTGCACCTGCTCGTCGGACTCGGCCGTGATGAAGCTGCCGCCGCTTCCCGGCAGGACCCCGTCGATGAGCGCCAGCACGAGGTCGGCGGCGTTGTCGCCCGTGACCTCGTCGTTGCCGGGGCCGAGGATTTCCTCGACGAGTTCGGGCGCGCACTGGACGTCGAGCAGATCGTCGGGCTCAGGCCGTTCGTCGCTCGGCACGGAGCCTTCGTACACATCGGCGATGTCGTTGTCGTTGTCGTCGGCCTCGGCGAGGTCGGCCGGCTCGCGCGAGAGCACGAGGTAGCCGTACGCGCTGAACGGTTCGACGTCGCCGGGCAGGTACGAATCGAAGGTCTCCTCGAAAATCACGAAGAGCTGCGACTGGTTGACGAGCGCGCCGTCGACGAGCCGGATGCTGCGCCGACGCGTGCGGCCGTCGGGAATGGGGTTGCTCGCCGTGAGCGCCCGGTTGGCGGCCATGAGATCTTCGGGGATGTCTTCGTCGGCCCCCGTGCTGAAGGGCAGACGCGTGTCGCGGCATTCGTAGCGGTAGCGCAAGCCGGAGGCCGCGTCGATCTCGGTGCCGCGCACGAAACCGGGCACGAGCCACGGAATGCGTACCGACTCGTAGCCCGCGTTGGCTCGGGCCGCGCAGTCGGTGTCGGCGGCGTCGCTCTCGAAGCGCCCGCCGAGATAGATGTCGGCCTCGAAGCCGTCGAGGAACACGAGGCAGGCGCCGCCCGTGTTGCGTTCACAGATGGCCGGATCGCTGCCAAAGTCGAGTCGCACGGCCGGATTGCCGGGGTACTGCAGGGCGAGCGAGCTCTCGACGCGGCCTTCCATGAGCCCGGGCTCGGCCTCGGTGCCGGCGAGCCGCAGGTTGAGCGACAGCGGCAGTTCGGTGACCCCGCTCGGAACGGGGGTGGAACTGCGATTCGACGTGTAGACGACGAGGCCCAACGTGTTGATGTCGTAAGGGTAGCAGGCGCCGTTCGCGGCGGGACAGTCGGACTGCACGGCAGCGGTACGCCACGATTCGGACTGGGTGGCGGTGAGCACCGCCAGCAGTTCCTCCCAGCTGATGTTGCCGGTGCGGAAGGCGCCCCAGCGTTGCACGAAGGCGTTGCCGACGCGGGCAATCAGGGCCGGGTTGTCGCGCGATTCGGCGGTGGCACGCCAGGGTCCGAGTTCGCGGTCGTTGAAGTTGGCGAAGTAGTAGATCTTGCCGGTCCAGCGGCCCTCGGGCCGTTCGGTGTAGTTCGCCGAGATGAGCCGATTGCCGAGCGTGGCGTGGCGGATCTCCAACTCGCCGTCCCAACGCGGGGCGGTTCCGCCGCCGGCGTTCTCGAAGACGATCGT
Organism: uncultured Myxococcales bacterium; assembly: GCA_964422715.1. GTDB lineage: Bacteria > Myxococcota_A > UBA9042 > PWKZ01 > CAYRCM01 > CAYRCM01. The sequence goes on from CAYRCM010000041.1 coordinate 18,720, forward strand.
CGCCTTGCCGCCGTTGCCCTCGACGCCAACCGTGAACTGCTGCACCGGCGCAGCCGCGCCGGCCTCGCCGATGCGCATCCAGACGAGCGGGCAGTCGACCATCGGGTTGCAGTCGACCCCGTCGCCGGCCGGATCGTCGTTGGCCTGCACGCCGCCGTCGGCGAGGTAGGCGCGGTGGCTGCGTTTGCGCACCGTGAACTCTTCGAACGTCGGGCCGTCGTTCGTGAGGATGAGGGTGGCCGCGGTGTTGGCGTTGGTGAACGTCAGGTCGAGTTTGTTGACCCGATAGCCGCTCTGCACCTGGTACTGCGTGAGCGACCCGGGCGCGCGCAACGGCAGGCAGACGCCGTTCGTACCGTCGTCGCTCTCGCAGGCCCACTGCGGCGGGCAGGGGTCGGTGACGGTCGCCATGCAGGCGAGGCGGCACACGTGCAGATGGCAAACCCGGTCGCTCGGGCAGTCGGCGTCGATCGTGCAGTCCGAGTAGCAGTGCCCGGCGATGCACGTCTGGAAGACGGGGCAGTCGATGTCGCCCTCGCAGACCGGGGCCGGCTGGCCGGGCGGCACGCACGATCCGTCGGTGCACGTGAGGTCGCCGACACAGCCCGCCATGAGGCCGTCGGCCGGACAGGGCCGGTAGGCCCCCGCGTCGGTCACGAGGTCTTGTTCGCAGGGCGTGTAGCACAGCGGGGCGTCGGGCGGCTGCTCGACCGTGCTCGCGTCGACGCACAGCTCGGCGCGGCACAGCCCGCCCGAGAAGCAGCTGCCGCCGGCCGTGCAGGCGCAGCCGATGGTGCCCACGGTGCAGGGCACGCAGGTCTCGTTCTGGCAGCGGCCGCCGCGGAAGCAGGCGCCTTCGAGGAGACACGGCCCGCCGAGATAGCCGCTGTTGTCGACGCAGATGGCCCCGTCGCGACAGGTGAGCCCCGGGTGGCAGCCGCCGCCGGCACACGTGCAGTTCAACTCGCCGGGGATGCAGCCGGCCGGGTGGCAGAAGCCGTCGCGACAGCCGTCGGCCGCGGCCGTGCAGTCGGTGCCCTGGATGCAGACGCAGCCCGTCGCGCCGGGGGCGCACGACGGTGCCGTGCAAAGCCCGGCGCTGCACGTGAGCGCTTCGCCACGCGCGTTGTAGCCGCAGCGCCCGTCGGCCGTGCAGAGGCAGCCTTCCTGGCCGCCCGGGCACTCGACGGCATGGCACCAGCCGTCGGCGCCGCAGGCGACCCCGACCTCGGTGCAGGCGTCGGCCTCGCACAGGCAGGCGAGGGTGCCGGGCGTGCACAGCAGCGGGGCACAGTTGCCGCCGTCGCAGTAGAGCCCGTCGCCGCAAGTGTTACCCGCGGCGCAGGGGCAGCCCTCGCTGCCGGCCGGGCATTCGACGACGACCTCGCACGTCGCCGCCGGGCCGCTGCCCTGGCAGCCGAGTTCCCCGTCGCACGTGCCGTCGCTCTTGCACGGACAGCCAACGCTGCCGGCCGGGCACGTCGGCACGACGCACACGGCGTTCGTGCAGACGAGTTGCGTGCCGTTCTTCCAGCCACAGGTGTCATTTTCGAAGCAGGGGCAGCCCTCGGTGCCGGCCGGACACGGGGTGGGCGGCTCGGCGCAGGTGCCTTCGGCGCAGACGAGCTCGCCAAGACACGCCGTGCCGCCGACACACGGGCAGCCGAGCGTGCCTTCGGCGCATTCGGGCGGCGCCATGCACGTGCCGGCCTCGCAAACGAGGTCGCCGATGCAGGTGCCGTTGCCGAAGCAGGGACAGCCGACGGTGCCCTCCTCGCAGACGGGCGGCGGTGCGCACGTGCCGGCCTCGCAAACGAGGTTGCCCGTGCACGTGTCGCCCGTGTCGCACGGGCAACCCGCGGTGCCGACGGGGCAACTCGACGCGACGCAGGCCGCGTCGGTGCATTCGAGGCCGCTGTTGCAGGTGCCGTTGCCGAAGCACGGGCAGCCGAGCGTGCCGGCCGGGCATTCGGGCGTGCCGCAGACGCCGTCGAGGCATTCGAGCGTGCCGCCGCAGCCGCCCCCGGCGTTGCAGGGGCAGCCGTCGGTGCCGACCGGGCAGGCCGGGGTCTCGTTGCCGCCGCCGTCGCTGCCGCAGGCCCCGAGCGTGAAGCCGATGAGCCCGAGCAGCACGGCGCCGAGCGCCAGGCGCGCTGCACGGGTACTGCCGAGTTGGGCGACCGGAGCCGCATCGCGGCCTGAACATGGGTCGTGCATGGCTGCCTCCCTACTGCAACTGCACATCGGGCGCGGCCTCAAGTTGGCCGAGCCGGTCGTAGCACTGGATGGTGGTGGGTGCGGGTACGGCCCCGGCGGCCGTCAGCGTGGCCACGGGGCCCGTGAGCGCCGCATCGGCCTTGGCCGTGAACGTGGCCGCGAGTTTGTTGCCGACGCTGCGCGTAACCCCGATGACCGCCTCACCGAACGTGACGCTGAGCCCCGCACCCTCGAAGACGAGCCCGCAGGCGCGCACGGCCGGGTTGCCGACGTGCAGCCCCGGGGCCACCGCCGCCGCGCACTGCCCGCCCTGGCAGACGAGCCCGGGGTCGCAGCCGCCGGTGGCCGTGCAGGGGCAGCCCGCGGTGCCGGCCGGGCAGCCCGGCAACTCGCAGACCCCGCCGGTGCAGGCAAGCGGCTGGCCTTCGTGCTCACCGCACGTGTCGCCCGCGCCGCAGGGGCAGCCGATGCTGCCGGCGGGGCACGTCGCGAGTTGGCAGGTGCCGGCCGTGCAGACGAGCGGCTGGCCGTCGTGCTCGCCACACGTGTCGCCGGGCCCGCACGGACAGCCGAACGTGCCGCTCGGGCAGCCCGGCACTTCGCAGGTGCCGGCCGTGCAGACGAGGGGCTGGCCCTCGTGCTCGCCGCACGCGTTGCCGGCCGCGCACGGACAGCCGAGCGTGCCCGCCGGGCACGTTGCGGGCAACTGGCACGTGCCGCCGCGGCATTCGAGCGCCGTGCCCTCGTGTTGCCCGCACGGCTTGCTGTCGTCGCAGGGGTCGCCGAGGCTACCCGGCGTGGGCGGCGTCTCGGCGGCGCAGACCCCGGCCGTGCAGACGAGGTCGGCGTCGCAGGTGCCGTTCGCGTAGCACGGGCAGCCTGCGCTGCCCTCGGCGCATGGCTGGCCCGGCACGCAGAAGCCGTCGGTGCAGAGCAGCCCCGCGTCGCAGCTGCCGTCGGCGTTGCAGGGGCAATTCTCTTGGCCGGGGGGGCAGGCCGGCGGCTCGCTGCCGCCGCCCCCGCCGCCGCCGCAGCCTGCCAGCCCAAAGGCCACGAGCCCCAGGGCCAGCAGACCCCGCAGGCCCACGCGCGCGCCCCCGCCCCAGCCCCGAAACGCGTTGCCGTGCATCGTCTTCATGGTCGCTCTCCCTCGCGCGCTGCGCGGTGCGGTTCAGTGTTCCTTGCCTTCGGTCTTGGGGCCCTCGGTCTTGACCTCTTTGCCCGACTGGCCCTTGCCTTCCTTGCCGCCCTCCTGCTTCGGCGACGACTTCGTGATGCCCGTCACCTTGGCGAACCACTTGCCGCCGCGAACGAGGAGGCCCGAGCCGGTCTTGAGTTCGGAGCGCGCGTCGAGGACCGTGAACGCGGTCGTGGCCACGCTGCTGATGGCCCCGATCGGGTCGCCGCTGATGATGTTGAGGGTCAGGCCGACGGCGCCCGTCATCACGCCGAAGCCGATGTCCGACATCGGGCCGGCCTTCGTCGGCTTGCCGTTCTCGCCCATGCTGGGGTTGCGCTCGAACTCCTTGCGCGCACAGCGGATGAGGTTGGCCTTGACCCCGCCGGCGATGGCATCCGTGACCGCCGAAGCCCCGAACGTGAAGAAGCCCTTGAGCGCGCCGAGCGCCCCTTTGTAGAGCGTCTTCAAGACGCCCTTTGCGATGGCCTTCATCGCGTCCTTGCGCCCCCAGGCCTTGCCGGAGCGCAGGGCTTCGGCCTTCTGGGCCTTGTACATCTGGTACTGCACCAGGGTCTCGGTGACGAGCCCGACCCCGGCGCCGATGATGGCGCCAAGGGCATTGGCAGCCAGATTGCCGTCTTCGTCCTTGTTGTTGACGGGGTTCGACAGGCTGTAGACGTAGGCGCCGAGCGCCTCGTCGGGGTGGCCCAGCTTCTCGTCGTCGTCGACGACCGCAAACGTCGGGTCGGGGGCCGTGAACCGCCCGACCCAGGGGTCGAGGTAGCGCGCGCCGAAGTAGGTGAGCCCGGTGCTCTCGTCGTGTTCCTTGCCGGTGAAGCCGTAGTCCGTTGCCTCACCCGTCTCGTAGCGCGTGAGGCCGTAGGGGTAGTACTCGGTGCGTTCGAACTCTACCCCGGTTTCGTCGGTGACCGCCACGTTGCCGCCGAGGTGGTCCTGGTGCAGGTAGCGCTGCTTCTCGGCCAGGCCACCGAGCAGCGCGGCGGCGCTCGCCGCGAGCAGTTCGCGCACGTCGGAGGGGGCCGTCGCTTCGGCAAAGGCGAGGGCCCCGACGTCGACGCCCTGTGCCAGCCACGCGTCGCCAGCCGTGATGGCGCCGTCGGGGGCGGCGACGAGCGCCTGGTCGGGTCCTTCGGCCGGGGCCAGATCGGAGTACAGGAGCGCCGCGAAGCCGGGTTCTTCGATCTTGACGTGGCGTTCCTTGTCGACGCGCACGTAGGTCACGGCGACGCCGTCGCGAACCTCGAAGTCGGGGCCGGCGTAGTAGGCCGTGTGGTCGCCTTCGCGCTTCACGAGCCGCTCGCTCGTCGCGCCGTAGCTGAAGCGCGCGAGCGTTTCGCTGCCGCGCCGCGCCGCCGTGAGCCGGCCGAGGAAATCGATGTCGTAGGTGACGTCGCCGCGGGCCGTGAGGTTGCCGGCCGCGTCGTAGCCGTAGTCGACGGCGCCCGCGCGCGTGACGGCGTGCGGACCGGCGCCCTGGCCGTACGCGTACGTGCCGACGTGGGCCTTGCTCGCGGAGCCGCGGTCGGACACGAGGCTCGTGATGTTGTCGAGCTCGTCGTAGCCGATGTCGAGCACTTCGGCGTGCGCCGCGCGGCCGGGGTCGAGGCTCGCGCGCGTGAGCCGGTAGAGGCTGTCGTATTCGTACCGCGCGCTGCCGAGCGGGGCCCCGTCGTCGGCCCGGCCGTCTTCGATTTCGAGCACGTTGCCGTGGCGGTCGCGCCGGTAGCCGTAGGCCAGCACCACCTCGCCGTCGGGCCCCACGGTCGCCAGCGAGGCAAGCCGCATGCGCCCGTCGTGGACGTAGGTGGTCGTGACGCCGTTGTCGTAGCCGATCTCGGCCAGCTGGCCGCGCGCATCGTAGGCGATTTCGCTGAGGTAGCCCGGCACGGCGGTAAGCCGGTCGGCACCGTCGAGTTCGAACGTGATGAGCCGCCCCGTGGGCAGGCGGTTCGACACCGCGCGGCCCGCGTTGTCGTAGCCGCTCTCGAAGCGGAACCAGTGCGAGCCGAGCCGCCGCGCGAGCAGGATGTTCTGTTCGCGGACGTCGTAGCCGAAGCGGTCTTCGCCCGTGGTGCCGTCGCCGAGCGGATAGTGCACGGTGGCGATCAGGCCGGCGACGTTGGTACATTCGTCGGCCGGGCAGTCGCCGCGCTCGTCGTAGCGGTGTTCGATGCGCGTGCCGTCCGGGTCGGCCTCGTCCCATTCGGCCGTGAGGCGTTTGAGGCTGTCGAAGCTGCGCCGCACGACGACGCCGCGGGCGTCGACCTGCCGCACGAGGTTGCCGAGCGCGTCGAGTTCGAGGGTGAGCGTGCCGCGGTCGGGGTCGTCGACCGCCACGACTCGGCCGAGCAGATCGCTCGTCTGCACCCGCGCGTTGCCGGCCGGATCGATCAGGCGGGTCAGGTTGCCGAGCGCGTCGTACTCGAAGCGGCTCACGTAGGGCGCTGCACCCGGCGCTTCGAGCCGTTCGATGGCGATGGTCTTGTCAAGGCCGTTCGTGCGCGTGACGGTCGGCGTGTTCTCGTGCGCACCGCCGGCGAGCGTGTCTTCCGGGTCGTATTCGTACTCGGCGAGCGGCCGGTATTCGGTGCGCGAAGTCGCCCGGCCGTCTTCGTCGGTGGCCGGGGTGAGGTGCCGGATGGCGCGGCCGAGCGCGTCGTAGTGGTGCGACATGGCCTGCGTGCCGACGGGCGGTGCCGCGTCGCAGGCCGCACCCGTGGCGTTGTACGGCTGGTAGACCTCGCGTTCTTTGCCCTGATGGTTGTAGACCGTGAAGCCCGACACCTTGTAGGTGTTGCCGGCAATGCGCGTGCGCGTCTGCGTTTCGCGGCCGTGGCCGTCGAGGCAGCGCACGGTTTCGAGATCGAAGGGGCCGCCGGCCACGGAGCGCTGCTTCATGACGATGCGGCTCGTCGGCCGGCCGAGGTCGTACTCGAATACGTGGGTGGGGACGCCTGCGGCATCGCCGGGCTCGGCATGCGATGTGATGCGGCCGAACTCGTCGTAGGTGTAGAAGTGGCTGCGCCGCGCGTCGACCGGGTTGCCGTCGCGCACCACCATCCAGGCCGTGCCCTCGATCACCTTGCCCCAGAGCGGGTCGTGCTGCACGTCGCGGCGCAGCCGATACGGTCCACCGGCGCCCGTGAGCAGGATCTCGACCCGGATGACGCGCAACCCCTCGGCGTCCATGGTGTAGAGGCGCCGGTGCTCGGGGCCGTCGACCGTGCCGAGCGCGTCGATGGTCTCGACGACGTTGCCGTGTTCGTCGATGCGGTGGCGCTCGGCGGTGACGAGTTCGCCGGCCGCGTTGAGCCGTTGCGTGACACGCGTGGCCGTGCCGTGCGTGGCCTGGCCGAACGGCAGGCCATCGAAGGCAGGGCCGTCGTAGTAGCTGGTCTGTTCCGAGTAGGTGTCGTCGGCCGGGCTGCCGTCGGCCGCCGCGCGCCCGTACTTGCGCTCCCGGATGGGCAGTTGCAGCAGCCAGCGACCGCCGTTTTGCGCCGGGACCGCGTATTCGGTGGCGTGATAGGCCTCGTCGCCGAGGCAGGCGGCCCCGCAGGGCGTGCCGGTGTAGCCGGGAGCCGCGCACGCCGGGCAGGCCCCACCGCCCATTGCCGTGACGCCAAGCGCCGCTTCGAGGGTGACGTTGCCGTAGCCGTCGTACGTGTAGCGCGTTTCGGTCGTGACGAAGTCGGCCGGGTTCGTGAGCCCTTCCTGCAACTCCTTCTGTTCGCTCACCTTGCAGAGGTTGCGCACGGGGAACAGCAGGCCGCTCGCCGGCACCTCGGCGACGGGGCAGTCTTCGTAGGTGGTCGTGGCGTTTGCCAGCGTGCGGCCGTCGCTGTACTGCCGTTCGGTGAGCAGCAGCCCGTTGCGGTAGGGGTCGCCGCGGCCCACGTCGAAGACGTCTTCTTTGCGGTTGGCTTCCTGGCTGTCGTCGCCGGCCATTTCATATTCGACCCGCTCGTAGCCGCGAAAATCCTTCTCGACGCCGTCGTAGTAGCCGTCGTGGTAGGTATAGCTCGTGACTTCGTGCAGGTCGAAGAGCTCGTCGTATTCGTCGACGCTCTCGACAACGTTCATCGGGTGCGGCAGCGCGTAGGGCCAGGAGCCGGGCCCGCCGTCCAGTGCCTGGTACTGCACCGACGAGCGGTAGCTGACGGCGGTGACGCGCCCGAGGCTGTTTTCGATGCGCGCGAGCAGGTTCGGCCGCACCGGGAAGATTTCGAGGTAGGTGACGCGGCCCGAGGCGTCGATCCAGACGATGTCGGTCGAGCCGTTGCCGTTCATGTCGGCATAGAGCACGGTGGTCGTCGCATCGCGGACCGGGATATCGCCTTCGATGTCGTCGCCGGTGATGGTGGCCTCGGGGTCGAAGGAGGCGCCGTTGCGGTTGAGCCAGTAGCGCACCTCGTTGCCGGCCACGAGCACGAGGTCGGCCAAGGCGTCGCCGTTCAAGTCCTCGAGTTCGGCCTGGATGGCTTCCTGGTCGGTGAACGCGAACCCGCCGATGACGGTCCAGTCGGCCCACTGCCCCCAGCCGAGGTTGAGCCGGTAGCGCAACTCGCTTTGCAGCACCTGCACCGGGTCGAGCAGGCCGTCGCCGTTCAGGTCGTTCAGTTCGAGGCTGTCGGACTCGAAGCCGGCGCCGATCTGCGCGACGTCCGGGTCTTCCTCGAAGGCGCCGAACCCGGTGTTGCGAAAGATGAACGTCTCGTTCTGGACGCCGGCGAACTGGCTGCGCACGAGGTCGATGCGCTTGTCGCCGTCGTAGTCGAGAAAACGCACCGTGCGCAGTTCGCCGTCGCCCGGGTCGAAGTCGTTTTGGAGGTCGGGCAGGCCGCCGCTGCCGCTGTCCCAGAGCGAGAGCACGTCGGGGTCCCAGTCGCCCTGGCCGTAGTTCATGAGCACGTCGCCCGTCTGGGCGTTGATGAGGTCGGTGAAGCCGTCGCCGTTGACGTCGAGCACCTGCACGTACGGCGAACTCAGGTTATGCGAACTCTCGGTGCCGACAGCGCTTTCGACGAACGACCGGAACTGATGCCCGCCATCGGCCTGCAGTTCGTTGACGAACAGGCGGTGCGGCTCGCCCGGGCTGCCGGTGTCGAGCACGTCGGGCAGGCTGTCGCCGTTGATATCGAGCAGCGTCGCGTGGCCCTGCTGCACGTCGACGCCCAGCGAGCCCATCGCCACCACGTAGGGTCGTTGGCAATCCTGCCCCGCCTGACACTGCACGCCCAGCGCCCGCGAGTAGGCGAACGTGTGCACGATGGGGTAGCGGCCGCCCTCGAGGCCGAAGAGCGTCACCGTCGCGAGGCGCGAAAACCCGCCCGACGTCGCGTAGTTCTCGTAGCCGAGGTCATAGCGCCGGATGCGCTGACCGCGCACGAGCACGTTGATGCGCGAAAGCCTGACTTCGAGCAGTTCGTTGAAGCCGGGCTTGCAGTCGGACAGGAAGTCCTGGCGGTCTTCGTACTCGAAAGTGACCTCGTGGAGCGGGCTCGTGCCGGCGAACAGCCAGCCGATGTGGCGCACGAGCGTCACGTTGCCGTAGAGGTCGTAGGTGTAGCGGATGCGGTGGTCGTAGCGGTCGGTCATTTCGACCAGGTGGTAGCGGAAGGTGCCGGCCGTGCCCGCGACCCGGGCGTCGTCGACGAGGGTGCCGTCGGCGTCGGCCCCGAAGTACCCGATGCGGCCGTCGGGGTACTCGGCCGTCCAGTAGCCTTCGCGGCCGTCGTCGCCGCCAAGCCACGTGTAACGCACGAAGCCCTTCTCGAAACGGGCGCGGTACTGCGGCGGGTCGCTGCCCGGGATGCGCACCAGTTGTTCGCTGCCGCCGACACAGAATTCGTCGTCGGGGTCGTATTCGGGCAGCCCGCGCACCGTGAGCCGTTCGATGAAGGGGAAGGCGAGCGACCAGCCCATACCGACGACCGAGCCGCCGGCGCCCGAACTGTACGAGAGCGCCACCTCGGGCACGAGCCCCGAGAAGCCCTCGGGCACCTGGATGGGCACGGCGTAGCGCATGAGCCCCATGTTGGGGTCGACCTGCACGTTTTCGCCGACGCCTTCGAGCGAGCCGGGGCCCTCGGGCAGGCTGACCCGGTCGTCGGAAACGCCGGTGCTGGCGGTCGCCGGCGCTGCGGTGAACGCCGCGAGCACGGCCGCCAGCATCGCAAGCCGGGGCCATGCGCGCGGACCACGCGGGCCGCCCTGGGCGCCCGCGCCAAACAGGAAGTTGTTTGCCTTCATCGCACCGTTCTCCACGAGAAGTAGGCCTTCGGGTCGAAAACAGGTCGGGACCGAATGCAGTTTGCGGAACGCCGGGGCACGGGTCGATGGCCGGACGTCCACAGCGCCGAGGGGGCGTAGACGAATCGCTACACGCGCGCTCTTTGTCCCGGAAATCAGTCAGGAAAAAAAGGCGCCCGGACGGTTGAGCGGCGGGCTGTGCTGTGCCAGAATGGGGTCGTCCGCTTCGTTCTCTTCACCGCGTCATGGAAAGCAGGTTCTCATCCCGCATGTCGGGGCCGTTGACGGAGGCTGGGCACCGCGCCATTCGCGCGGTGGCGCGCGTGTTGGATCCGCACTTCGGGGCGGCCGCCGACGCGTCGCCCGAAGACTTGCAGGCATTCGACGCACACGCCCGTCGGCTCACGGCCACCACGCTCCGCACCACGGGCCTCGTCATGGCCGTGCTGCTCATCGTCGCCTGGCCCACCGACTGGCTCGCTTTCGGCCCCGAGGGCGCCGTCCGCGAACTCCTTGCGGCCTGGCGGCTCAGCGTGTTCGGGGTGTGCGTCATCGGCCTGCTGCTCCTGCGCTTCGCGCGGCCGCTCGCCGAACGCCCCTTCGGTCTGGCCCTCGTGCTGTTTGCGCTCGCGGTCGCGGCATCGGCCGCGCTCATGAGTCGGCTCGGCGGCATCGAATCGCCGTTCACCTACGGCATCTACACCTCGCCGTTCTTGACCGCGTTGCTGTTCGTGCCCCTGCGCAAGCGCGTGTTCGCCACGGTGACGCTCGTGCTCCTCTACGCCGTCACCTTCGTCGCGGTCGAGCCGCGCCACCTCGACCACCCGCTCGTCGCGACGCCGGCGGTGTGGCTGTTCGGCGTCACGGTCACGGTCGTCGTCGTCGGGCACGTGGTCTACTACCTCTTGCGCGCCAATTTCCTGCAGCGGCTCGCCCTCGACCGCCGCGCCCACGAACTCCAGGAACTCGACCGGCTCAAGAACGAGTTCTTCGCCAACATCAATCACGAGCTGCGCACCCCGCTCGCCAACATCCTCGGGGCGTTGAATCAGGTCGGCCGCGAACGGCCGGACGGCACCGTGCACGGCAGCGTCGAGGTCGGACTGCGCAACGCCGCGCACTTGCTCGGGCTCGTCGACGACCTGTTGCAGCTCGCGCGCTTTTCGAGCGGCCGCGCCACGTTGCAGCCGACCGTCGTCGACGTCGCGGCCCTCGTGCGCCAGGTTGCCGGCCAGTTCTGCACGGGGCGCGGCGACCGGCTCGTCTACGCCGCCGCGTCGACCGCGGGCCCGCTGCTCGCCCGGGTCGACGCGAAGCAGCTGCGCACCGTGGTCTTCAACCTGCTGTCGAACGCGCTGAAATTCAGCGAACCGAGCGACCCGCCGGTCGAACTGCACGTACGCGGCGTCGGGCCCGACGTGGTGTTGAGCGTGCGCGACCACGGCATCGGCATTCCGGAAGGCGAAATCGACCGCATCTTCGAGCGGTTCCATCGGGTCGAAGGGCGCGGCCAGCGCCGCCGGCCGGGGGTCGGCATCGGGCTGGCGCTCGTGAAGGACATCGTCGACCAGCACGGCGGCCGCATCGACGTCGCGAGCGTCGAAGGGCAAGGCACCACCGTCACGGTGCACCTGCCGCAGGGCGACATTGCCGCCGGGGCCGACGCGGCGATTCTGGCCCGTGTCGCCGACGGCACCGGCGGGCTGGCCGAGGTCGCCGCCGGCCTGCCCGTGCGCCCGCTCGCGGCGCGGGCCGGCGAGCCCGAACCGGCGCCGGCCGACCTCGATCCGCGACCGCTCGTACTCGTCTGCGAAGACGACCCCGATCTGCGCAACTACCTGTTCAACCTGCTGCGGACGCGCTACCGCGTGGCGACAGCCGCCGACGGCGCGGAAGGCCTCGACAAGGCGCGGGCGCTGCGCCCGCAACTCGTGCTCACCGACGTCATCATGCCGCGCATGTCGGGCAGCGACCTGCTGCTGGCACTCCGCGCCGACGCGGCCCTGTGCCAGACGCCTTGCGTGTTCCTGAGTGCCCTCACGGGCAGCGACGCCCGGGTGCAGGCGCTGCGCGAAGGGGCCAGCGACTTCGTGCGCAAACCCTTCGACGAGGTCGAATTGCTGGCCCGCATCGACAACCTGCTGCGGCTGCACGACCTCACGCGCAACCTCGAAACCCGGGTGGCCGAGCAGACGGCCGAGTTGAGCCGGCTCGCGAAGAACCTCATGTCGGTGCAGGAAGAAGAGCGGCGCCGCATCGCGCGCGAGATCCACGACGAGCTCGGCCAGGTGTTGACCGGGCTCGGCATGGAACTCGACCGGCTGCGACTGCTGCGCGAGGCGACCCCCGACGACCCGGCCCGGCTCGACGAGGGGCTCGGCCGGGCGCGCGAACTGCTGCTCGCGACCCACGCCGCGGTCGACGACATCCTCAACGCGCTGCGCCCGCCCGTGCTCGAATCGCAGGGGCTCGCCGCTGCCCTCCACTGGCTCGGGCGCGAGTTGCCGCGGCGGCACGCACTGCAGTGCGACATCGCCGTCGACATCGACGAAGAACGCCTGAGCCGGGAGCAGTCGCTGGCCCTCTACCGCATCGTGCAGGAAGCCTTCAACAACATTGCCCGCCACAGCCGGGCGAAACGGGTGCAGGTCACGCTTCGCGACGGCGAACGCGGCACCGTACTCGCCATCCGCGATGAAGGCGTCGGCTTCGACGCGACCGAGGCCGGCGCCGGCCGGCAGGGCTTCGGGCTGCTCGGCATCCGCGAACGCGCGCGGCTCATCGGCGCCGACTGCGAGATCGCGAGCCGGCCGGGGGCGGGCACCGACATCACGCTCACATTGCCGGGCGGTGCAGCGCCGCTGCCGTCGCCCGCCGGCGGAGTCTCCGCGTCCGCGAGCGTCGCGGCAGGAGCCGCGGAGAGCGCGCCATGATTCGCATCTTCGTTGCCGACGACCACGACATCGTGCGCACGGGCCTGAAACGCATCTTCGCCGAGCTGCCCGACATCGCCGTCTGCGGCGAGGCCGCGAGCGCCGACGAACTCCTGGCCCAGGTCCCGGCCGCGCGCCCCGACGTCGTTGTGCTCGACGTCCACATGCCCGGCTGCCACGGCCCGCACGTCATCGAAAGCCTCGCCGCCCTGCCGCACCCGCCCCGCGTCGTCGTGTTCACGATGTACGCCGAAGACGGCCACGCGGTGCCGTTTCTGCGCTCCGGCGCCGGGGCCTTCATCAACAAGCGGCGTTCGGCGGCCGAACTCGTGGCCGCCATCCGCAAGGTGCACGCGGGCGGCCGATACATCACGCCCGAACTGGCCGACTACCTCTTCGAACAGCAGATCGACGTCCACAAGGCGCCGCACGAAACGCTGAGCCAACGCGAACTGGCCGTCGTACGCGGACTTGCCGGCGGCAAACGGGCCGTCGAGGTGGCGGCCGAGCTCGGGCTCAGCGCCAGCACCGTCAACACCTTCGTGCAGCGCATCAAGACCAAGCTCGGGGTGCGCACAGTCGTCGAAATCGTCGAGTTCGCGCGCACGTACGGGTTGCTGGGCTGAACGGGCCGCCGCCCCAACGGCCGCGTCGCGGCGGGGCCTTGACGGCCATGCAAATGTCAGTACATTCCTAACTCGCAAGCGGTTGCAACGAGGAACCGACCGTGAAGGTAGAGAAAGCCGAAGTCGAACGGCGGCTCGAGCAGTTCAAGCAGGCGGCCAAGGTGGCCGGCATCAAGCTCACCCAGCAGCGCCTCGACATCTTCCGCGAGGTGGCGGCAAGCGTCGAGCACCCCGACGCCGAAACCGTGTTCCGCGCCGTGCGCCGAAGGCTCACGACGGTGTCCCTCGACACGGTGTACCGCACGCTCGCAACCCTCGTCGACCTCGGGCTGCTGACGACGCTCGGGCCGCGGCGCGAGAGCATCCGTTTCGACGCCAACGTCGGGCCGCACCACCACTACGTGTGCGTGCGCTGCGGGCTGGTGCGCGACTTCGAGAGCGCCACGCTCGCCGACCTCGGCGTGCCCGAGGCCGTGCAGGCGCTCGGCAGCGTCATCCGCACGAACGTCGAGGTGCGCGGGGTCTGCGCGCGCTGCGGCGGGGCGCCGCCGCCCGAACGATCGCAGAGGGCCACATCACCGCCGAAACGGCGTGGGAAGGAGAACCGATGAAGGACGAGAAGAAACTCACCACCGTGGCGGGCGCCCCCGTCGTCGACAACCAGAACGTGATGACCGCCGGGCCCCGCGGGCCCATGCTGCTGCAAGACGTCTGGTTCCTCGAAAAGCTGGCCCATTTCGACCGCGAGGTCATCCCCGAGCGCCGCATGCACGCCAAGGGCTCCGGCGCCTACGGCACGTTCACCGTCACGCACGACATCGAGCGCTACTCCAAGGCCAAGGTCTTCTCGGCCGTCGGCCAGAAAACCGACCTCTTCGTGCGCTTCTCGACGGTTGCCGGCGAGCGGGGTGCAGCCGACGCCGAGCGCGACATCCGCGGCTTCGCCATCAAGTTCTACACCGACGAGGGCAACTGGGACCTCGTCGGCAACAACACGCCGGTGTTCTTCCTGCGCGACCCGCTGAAGTTCCCCGACCTGAACCATGCGGTCAAACGCGACCCGCGCACCAACCTGCGCAGCGCCACCAACAACTGGGATTTCTGGACGTCGCTGCCCGAAGCCCTACACCAGATCACCATCACCATGAGCGACCGCGGCATTCCGGCCACGTATCGCCACATGCACGGGTTTGGCAGCCACACGTTCAGCCTCATCAACGCGCAAAACGAACGCGTGTGGGTCAAGTTCCACCTGCACACGCAGCAGGGCATCAAGAACCTCACCGACGCCGAGGCCGAGGCCGTCATCGGCAAGTGCCGCGAGAGCCACCAGCGCGACCTCTACGACAGCATCGAACGGGGCGACTTCCCGCGCTGGACGCTGTTCATCCAGGTCATGACCGAGGCCCAGGCCGCCGCGTGCCCGTTCAACCCCTTCGACCTCACGAAGGTGTGGTTCCACAAGGACTACCCGCTCATCGAGGTCGGCGTGCTCGAACTCAACCGCAACCCGGCCAACTACTTCGCCGAGGTCGAACAGGCGGCCTTCAACCCGGCCAACATTGTCCCCGGCATCGGTTTCTCGCCCGACAAGATGCTGCAGGGGCGGCTGTTCTCGTACGGCGACGCGCAGCGCTACCGGCTCGGCGTCAACCACCACCTCATCCCGGTGAATGCGCCGCGGTGCCCGTTCCACAGCTATCATCGCGACGGTGCCATGCGGGTTGACGGCAACCAAGGCAGCACCCTCGGCTACGAGCCCAACAGCTTCGGCGAATGGCAGGAACAGCCGGCCTACCGCGAGCCGCCGCTGCCGCTCAGCGGGGCGGCCGACCACTGGAGCCACCGCGCCGATGACAACGACGACTACAGCCAGCCCGGCCGGCTCTTCCGGCTCATGAGCCCCGCTGAGCAGCAGGCGCTGTTCGACAACACCGCGCGGGCCATGGGCGATGCGCCCCACGCCATCAAGGTGCGGCACATCGGCCACTGCCTCAAAGCCGATCCGGCCTACGGCGCGGGCGTCGCGAAGGCGCTCGGCATCGCGCTCACCGACGTGCCGCA